>CAWISY010000179.1:0-18076 GCA_963838455.1 Bryobacterales bacterium | reverse complement strand
TATCGCTCGTTCTGGTTGGTCGGGAAGACATAGCTCAAAACGAAAGAGGGGCCGGTGCCTTGAAGCGAAAAACTGATAGTATTCGCGTTGGTGGTGGCGGGGGGCACCGTCTCCACATACGGGAGACTTAACTGCGCGTTACTCTGCGTCGTGTTCGTGGGAGAGAAGACCAGGGCGATCGAAAAATTAGTTCCCGAGCTCACCACAAGCGGCAATGTCCCCACAATTTTTGCCGTGAACGCCGTTGAGCCAACCACGTTGGGTTGCTGCGAAATGGTAACCTGGCCGGACCCGGTGTATGTGGCCGTTATCTGCGCTGTCTGGGATTGTCCGGCCGCGGCCGCAAAACTGATTGGTCCGCCGTTCTGAACCGTTACCGTATTCTGCCCTTGGGTCACCACAAACTGAAAGGGGACCGTTTGGGCGCTGGAGGAGAGCGCGAGAGCGATCGAGAGCAACCCTCCGAAACCGATTCGATTGGCGTTCACCTAACGGGAACCTCCCCGGGAAAGTCCAGATTCGTTCGGGAGGGGCGTTGCCGGCACAAAATAGACGGTAGGTTGTGCACCATTTTTGAAAGACCAAAGAGTGTCGCCATTGCTGACCCGGGCTCTGAGCAAGAAGCTATTGTTCCCCAGCGGCTCGATTGCCGTGGGCGCAAAGCGAAGAGGAACGCTGGCGATCTGCTGACGAGTCGATGGATCAAAGGCCAGCAACAACTGATCGCTTCCCGCAGCCACGTACAGGATATTCAGGTTTGAAGCGTTGACGGCGGACCTGATGGCAACGGCATTCTGGGTACCCAGAGGCCACGTCTGGGCGGCCCCGACGCTTGGCGAAAGGACCAGCTCAGAAACCTGATTTGCGAGTCCATCTAAGGCGTACAGCGTGGTACCGTCTGCGGAGAACGCCAGCGCAACCGGGTCGGAGATATTCAGCACCGGAACCGGACCCTGGCCGCCAGTGATTTCGTAAACGCCGGCGTGCTCTCCCGTGATTCCGATCACAATCTGCGCGCCATGGATATCGGCAGCCACGGCCGACAGCAAGCCGCCCAGCGGAGCAATGCTCGTCAGAGGCCCGGCACTCACTGAAGTGGGAAAGCCGGTGAAAGTCTGAATCCAATTGCCTGCCTGCGAATACAGCACAGCAGTTGACCCGTCGTCCGACCAGACCACCCCATTAGCGCCAAGCCTGGACCCCTGGAGCGGCACTACCGAAACTTTCCCCGAGCCCAACTGCAAAACCAAGTGAGCCTGCCCATGGGTGAACACAATTCCATAGTTCTGGCGCGGTGCGATCGATGCGAAATCCAGTTGATTCAGAACCGCCGGCCCCAAAGACGCGGATCCCAGTGAGCCGATCACCGCACGAATGCTCCGGGTTGGCGCATCGAAGGCAAACCCCTCTACTGGCCCGGAAACGCCTGACGATTGCGCCAGAAGGTTATGGATCGACGGCAACGCAGCGAGGAAAAGAAGCGCTCTGCGCATTGTTTTATTGCGGTCCTCCAATGGTCGGGGCGCCTGGGGTCGCGGTCACCACCGTAGGAGCTTTGGAGCCCGAGCCGCGAGTCGCCAAAACAATCACGGCGACGACGGCGGCGGCGCCAACCGCGATGCCGATTTTCGCCCACTTCGAAGACCACTTGCTTTTGGCGTGTCGCTTGGTCGCGTCCGTGATCCGGGTCACGTTGGTCATGGAAACAGTGGCGGAACCCAGTTGGTTGCCGCGGGAAGCCGTCACCTGGACTCGAAACGCCCCCACCTTGCCGTTCGACGTCCATCCGGTGGCGGCCGCCTGGCCATCGGCATTCGTCCGGAACGTTTGGCTGGTCTTCTGGTTCGCAAAGCTTGCACTAGGGCCGTCCAAGGGAAACCGGAAGACTACGTCCGCACCGTCCACCGGCTGATCGTTTTGATCGACCACCTGTACTACTAGCGGGGCCATGACCTTGCCTTCCAGATCATTCATCTCCGGATTGGCCGTCAGCGGAATCACTTTGAGGTTTTGCACGGTTGCCGCCTGGTCGACCGAAGTCTCCGGATGCGCGGCCGCTGGCTGCTGCGCGCTGACGTTCGGCGGCAGAATCAAGAGTGCAGCCAGAGCATAGGGCAGGCAGCGCTCGATTCCGCCCGTTTTGCCAAGGATCATGTTAGTTAGGGTATCCCAATCGAGCCAATGTTCGTCTAGAATACGTGGGAAACAGCCAGCGTCACAATCAGGTACGGAAGGGTGGTTAGGAAGGCTGTGGCGGTCGGTACCAGAATGGCGCGCGTGTTATCTCGTGGAATATAGAGCACGTCATTGGGCAATAGAGGGAAGTCATTATCCTCCCCTGAGTAGACTCGCTTAAGATCAATATCAATCTCCGCGCGCCGGCTGGTGCCTAAAATTGGCCTGAGGACGCGCACCTTCCCGCGAGTCGCAGCAGGCGTTAATCCTCCCACCTCGGTCAGCGCCTGAAGGACTGAAATCGACGTCTGTTCGCCCAGAGCGATGGCGGAAGGTTTGGTGACCTCGCCATTTACGTACACTGGCTGCGCGGCTTCCGCGCTGATGATGTCGTAGGCTTTGAGTACGATATCTTCGGCTGGGTCTATGTCCTGCGTCAGACTATCCAGGCTGATTTCAACGGTGCTCACCTTCCTCACCGGGTCTTCAACTGCGTTGGGAAGCGGAATCGGGCCATATTCAGTATGGCGCGTGAGCTTAATTCTACGGCTGGCGTTCGGCGCCATTCCCCCTACGGTCGCCAGCAGTTCCACCAGCGTGCGGCCTCCTTGCAGAGGATAGACGCCGGGAACGCGAAATGCGCCCAGGACGTAGACCGGTTCACTACGGGCTTGAACCAACTGGATGCTCACATGGGGATCGCGAGCAAAATCGCGAGCCCGCGTGGTAATCTCCGCTTCCAGTCCCCGGACCAGTAGCCCTCCAGCTTTAACCCGCCCGATCAGCGGCAGGTTGATGAAACCATCCGCGTCGATCCGGAACGGCCGCTGATTGATCTCCTCCAACTCAGGGAGACTGATCACAATCTGATCGTTGGGGCCGAGCTCGTAGTCGGGCCGAATCGCATTGAGCGCCGGCGCGGCATTGGCAACAGGGTTCTGGCCTCCCGCTTGCGGCGTCTGAGGCAGTGCGATCGTGCACGCAACCAGGGCAGAGCAAAGCACAGCAGTGCGGCGACTGGTCATCTACTCAACTTAACACACAAGCCTGCTAATTCAGGCTCGCGCGAACTTCCGCAGCTCCCGCGGCTCCCTCCGGCAAGCGTTCCGTCCGGCGAGGCGGCGCCAGCGGCCGTATCCAGGTTCGATCAATCTCGGCGGACACCGACCGCTGCAGCAAACCAATCGACACCACCAGCCGATAGGTCTTCTTGATCTCCTGCAGAACCCCTTCGACGCCGGCCAGCGGCCCACGTTCTATGAGCACTCCCTGCCCCACGCTCAGAAACGGCCACGGCGCCACGAGCAGGCCCGCTCCAATCATCTTGCGAATGGATTCGATTTCCTGGTCGGGTATCGCGGCGGGTCCCTTGCCGAATCCAACCAAGCCGACGGTTCCCGGGATGGTCAGGACCGGCAACCGGTCGTCCGGATTCAGCCGGCAGAAGACGTACCCCGGAAATAGGGGCAGGTCAATCTCTTTTTTCCGGTCGGACCACTGACGCTCAGTTTTATACGTGGGGACGAACTCGTCAAAGCCGCGATCCCGCAGGTGGACCGCGGTAACGCGCTCATAATTGGAACGAACCCGTAATGCAAACCAGGGCAAAACGGGATCTCCTGTCTGACCCAGTTGAGAATCGAAAATCATACGAAACGTAGCCCTCCGAGCTGGCGAATCGCTGTCATAACCAAGCATGAACGATATAGTGCCGCGCGTCAATAGCCGCTCGGCTCCATGACCAAATGGTCAGGCTGCACTACGGCTCAAGCCGGCCGCGCAGCCTGGGTCGCCCGTTCATCGATCGAAAGCTTTTTCATCTTGTACAATAGCGCCTTGTAGTCGACCTTCAACAGCGCCGCAGCCTGCTTTCGGTTCCATCGCGAACAACGCAACGCTTCTAAAATTGCCGCGGCCTCTGCTTCCTGTTTTGCCAGCGAAACCTCCTCCAACACCGAACTCGGAGCGCTGCCCGCCTTTTTGCGAGGCGGATCGTCAGCGGCCTCCCGCTCTGAGCGCTGGACGGATTCGTTGTCTCGATTTCGCCGGCCATTAATTGTTTCCAATTCGTGGATGATCACGTTAGGATCGCGGAGAACCGCCAGTTTCCTGACGAAGTTTTCCAACTGGCGGATATTCCCCGGCCAGGAGAACGACAGAAACGCGTTCTTCAACGCCGCGGTAAAGACCACGGGCGGAGCCTCCGCCGAGCTGTGCCGGTTCATCAGAAACTCTGCCAGGGCGATAACGTCCTCCTTCCGTTCGCGAAGGGAAGGCAGAGTCAGCGTGAAAGTGTTGATGCGATAATACAGGTCCTCCCGGAACGTGCGGTCCCGGATGGCGTCCGTCAGATCCCGGTGGGTAGCCGCGATCACGCGGATTTGGACGCGAATCATTTCCGTTCCACCCAGCCGCCTAAATTCCTGGTCCTGCAAGACTTGGAGGAGCTTTGCCTGGAGCCGAATGTCCATATCCCCGATCTCATCCAGGAATATGGTTCCCCCGTCCGCTAACTCAAAGACACCCGGCTTTTTTTGGGCAGCCCCGGTGAAGGCTCCACGCTCATACCCGAACAGTTCACTCTCGATCAGCTCCGCCGGGACCGCCGCGCAGTTCAGTTTCACAAACGCTCTTTCGGCGCGAGGCGACAAAGCGTGCAACTGCCGTGCGAGAACCTCCTTGCCGCTGCCGGTTTCCCCCTGGATCAGGACGGGAGCGTCGCTGGCTGCTACCTTCGGCAGGCACGATCTCAAAATGCTCATGGTGGGATTGCTGCCCCAAAAAATGCCGTGCCCCACGTCGGCAGCCGCCCCCCGTTCCCCCTGGCTTTGCTCCCGCTGGGGTTTAAGGGCCTGCTCGATCGCTCGGCATAAGTCCTTGTGATCAACGGGTTTGGCTAGAAAATCCGTGGCCCCGCCTTTGATCGCCTGGACGACATTCAAGGGCGAGGACATCCCCGACAGCATGATCACGGGGACGTCGATATTCATCAGGCGCATGTCGCGCAGCGTTTCCCACCCATCTTTGTTCGGCATCATGATGTCGAGCAAGACGGCGTTGGCCATGCCGCCGGAGCGAAAATAACTTATGACCTCTTCGCCGTCGCCAGCCAGGTACACATCATAGCCGTGGCATCGAAGGGTAACTTTGAGGTAATCTCTTACTTCCGCGTCATCTTCCGCGACGAGGATAGTTCTCCGTACCGATCCTGAAAACACTATACAACCTCCGTTTTTGATTCATTCTGTATTCTTATTCTTTAGCAACGGCGATACTCGGGATATTTCCCTGAGACTCCATTCGCCGGTAGGGAAGCACGAAGGAAAAAGAGGCTCCGCCTGGATGCGACTCGGCCCAAATATGCCCTTCGTGGCGGCTCATAACGAGCCGGCAAATCGCCAAACCGAGACCACCCCCGGACCGATCTTGAGCGCCCGCGTATGAGGTGTATTCCTCAAAGATGTGGCTCAAGCGATCTGGAGGGATCTCCGGACCCGTGTCCTTTATGTCGATCCGGTAAGAGTTGGTTGATAAGACCGGGTTTAGACGCCTCTCGGCTCGGGGGCTTCTGCCCCCAGTCAAGAAGCGGCGCTCCCAGAAATAGGGGTAGCCCGACACCTCGATCACGCCCCCGCGGTGCGTAAACTTGCATGCGTTATCTAACAGATTCAATAGTACTTGCTCGATCTGAGTGGGCTCAAAGTAAAGAGCACTGGTGGAAGGCAGGATGTTATCCGCCTGGATCGAAATCTGCTTTTCCCGCGCCAGCGGCAGCACCTCGTACACCGCCTGCTTGATTCGTTCGCGAATGTCGCCTTCGCGCAGGTTCGGGCGGTTGTTGACCTTCGCTCCAATGCTCAGATCGAACATGGCCGAAGCCATGCGCGAAAGGCGTTCGGTGCTGTGCTGCATCCGCTCCAGCGCCTCTTTCTGCCGTTCGTCCAGGGAACCCAGTTCCCCGCAGGCAAGCAACCCGCAAAATCCCGACAAAGCCGTAAGCGGAGCTCGAAAATCGTGGACGGCACGCGCGATAAAATTAGTGCGCTGCTGATCGTACTCTTGAAGCCGCAGGTTGGCATGCAGAAGGCGTTGCAGAAGCTCATCGCGATTCGCGCGCAACGTGCCGACGTACGATGACGCGACATCCCCCTTGAGCGAGGCGGGGGGGACCGCTGAGGCAAGGAATGCTCGCAAGACTGCCCGAGTCACGGGCTTCAGCAGAACGTGGCCTTGGGCCGCAGGCACGTTTTGGAGGAAGGCTTCCACCTCGGCGGGAGCAACCAGATACAAGGTTCTCCCGTTTCCGGACCTGCTGTTCTCCGGGAGGAGTCCCTCAAACTCGCAATCCCACAGGCATATCTCAGTGCTTGGCTTGGCGTGAGTGCCGGCGAGTATCTCCGCTTCGCCAGTGGTCTCGCCAAGTTGCCGGAGTACCTCGCGGCAAAGTGCCACTAGCCGGTCGTCAGTAGAGACGACCGAAAGGGTGATCCCGGATCCAACCAGCGTGACAACGTTACTGGTGGTATTCTGAACCGGAGTGGACATACCGTCTATCTATGAAAAACAGCCGCCAGACCGGCCGTTCCGGTAGAGAATACTACGTAGCATCCGCCAAACAGCCAATAGCGAATGACCTGTGGCCGTTTCCTCAGTTTTAGTTTGGGAACCCGATTTCTTTCCTCGGTCACTCAAGAATAGACTTGTTCCCATAAAGTGTCAAGAGTACTGACCGGCAATGTGTACTGATGGGCAATGTCGCGGCAAAGTGAGAAGAGCAAAGTAGAAATGTCCTATTGCCAAGGATAAGTCTGGGGAGTGACAGAAAGCGGAGAGCCTACGATGTCGGAGCAATCATTGGCTCCGGCCAACTCCGTGCGCCAGAATCGCGCCAGCCCAAACGCTTTCCCGTAATACATTGATAATAATAGACTACCTCCAATCATAGTGATCGGGAGAAGGGAAACCATTCGGACATTTGCTTCGTACCCATAAACACCCTGGAAGAACCCGACGATGGGCGTGTTCTGCGCTTGGCGAGCGGACACCCCTATTTCGTCCGCCAAGTTTGAAATAGCCGGCTTAGTACTGACCGTCAGCGCCCGGGAACGCTGCTCTCATGCACGATGGCCGATCCACCAAAAAAGCCCGGAGTCTGGCGCCGCACTGCCGCAACGCCAGACCCGAGCCCCACATGTAACTCGAGCTTAGAACTGCTTGCCGGGAACTACTTGCTCGCCGGAGTTCCGGAATTCGCCGAAGCCTTGTTTGCACTCGAAGAGCTGGAGCTGCCGCTGCCACTCTTCGTCGCAGCCACGGGCTTGGTGCTCTTGCGATGCCTCTTCACCGCCGGCTTGGCCTGCGAGGTTCCGGTGGCGGCCGGGCCGGATTTCGCTCCCGAGTTTGCCGGCGCGGTTCCGGTGGACTGAGCCAGCATGGCGCCCGCCGTCAGAATCGCGCCCAAAAGAATCTTCTTCATATGGTTTATCCTTCTCCTTGGCGGGGCGACTTCGATCATCGCCCTCACTGCAACCATCATCACGCCCGCGCTGGATTCTGACGATACCGTCGCGAGGTGAGCCGGAACCACCCCCGCAGGCTATTGATCAAGTGCATTCATTCATGAAAAACCAGTAGTGTGAAGGTAAGTAGTTCATGCGAGCCCTGATCCGAGTCCTGGCCATCGGCTTTACGGTGGTCATCGTGTGCCTGGCCGCGGCGGCGCTGATCGGCGCCTCCAGCGTGCGCTCCATCGCCCGCTTCGCCTCCGACGTGGTCACCGATCAGCTTGTGATCACTCGCCTGACCGATGAAATCGAGCAGGAGCAGCGTGTGCTCAACGCCAGCTTCTTCCGCGACGCCGACATTGCCGATCCCACGGCGCTAGCCGATCTTGATCAAACCAACCGCGAGATCGAGCGGCTTGCTGAGCAGGCCAGTTCCGGTCCGGACCGCCAGATGTGGCAGAACTTGCGCCTCGACGTCCGCGACTTTGCCGAGGCAGCGCGCCGGTTTCTGAACCACCCGGCGCCGCGCCCAGCCGCTGAGCGCGATCTGCTGGTCCGCCATGAGGCCGTCACGAACGCGGCGGCGACCCTGGTGTTTGTCACCTACCGGCGCGTTTCGGATGCCCAACAGGCCACCAGCGCGCAGACCAAGCGGCTGGCCACGGAATCCTACGCGTTGATCGCCGGCTCGCTGATTCTGGCCCTGGCTTGCGCGTTTTTCACCGTTCGTATCGCTGCGCGTGTCTTCATCCAGATGCAATCGCAAACCGGCGAGCTCAGCCGCGTCTCCTTCCGCATGCTGCAGGTGCAGGAAGAGGTGGCCCGGCGCTTCGCGCATGAGCTGCATGACGAGCTGGGCGGTTCGCTTACGGCCATCAAGAGCGATCTTTCCGCGCTGGCGGCCGATCCGTCCGACAAGGCCAGGCTGGAGGATTCGGTCAAGCTGGTGGAGCAGTCGATTTCGAATGTGCGCGAGCTGTCGCAGCTTCTCCGCCCGACCATTCTCGATGACTTCGGCCTGGATGCGAGCCTGCGCTGGCTGGTCGGGCGTTTTGGTGAGCGCACCGGCGTCGAGGTCGATTACCAGTCGACGTTCGATGCGCGCTTGCCGGATCAGACCGAGACGCACTTGTTCCGCATTGTGCAGGAGGCGTTGACCAACATCGCGCGGCATGCGCAGGCCACGCGGGTGGCGATCAAGCTGGGCTCAGATAGCCGCGCGGTTCATTTGAGCATCTCCGATAATGGGCGCGGCTTGAGTCCGCCGGGCACGGCTCGCCCCCAGCGCGCGAATGGCTCGAAAGGCGGCATGGGGATCTCCGGCATGCGGGCTCGCGCGGCCAGCGCCGGGGGCGGCCTCAAAATTGAATCGAAGCCCGGCGAAGGTGTCAGCATCGAAGTCTGGGCGCCGCTGGCCGAGCCGCAACCGGCCGAACTGGAGAAGGAGTTCGCTTGATTCGTATCCTGCTCGCCGACGACCACGCCCTCGTGCGCCAGGGCTTGGGCATGATTCTGGGAGCGCAGCCCGATATGGAGATCGTCGGCCAAGCCGGCAATGGAAATGAAGCCATTGAGATGGCCGAAAAGCTCAAGCCCGACGTGGTGGTGATGGACGTCGCCATGCCGGAGCTGAACGGCATCGAGGCCACGCGGCGCCTGGCCGTTGCCCTGCCCCGCACGCGTGTACTGGCGCTGAGCATGCACAAGGATTCCGTCTACGTGCGCGAGATTCTGCGCGCCGGCGCGCGCGGCTACTTACTCAAGGACTCCGCCGACGCCGACCTCATCAATGCCGTGCGGGCCATCGCCAAGGGCGAAGGCTACATCAGCCCCGCGGTGTCCGATGCCGTCCTCTCCGATTACCGCAAGCACGTCACCGATCCGCTGGACCTGCTGACCAGCCGCGAGCGCGAAGTGCTGCAGCACATCGCCGAGGGAAAGACCAACAAGGAGATCGCGACTTCGCTCAACTTGAGCGTGTACACCATAGAGGCTCACCGCGGGAGAATTATGGAGAAATTGAACCTGCATTCGACCGGTGAGCTGGTGCGCTTCGCGCTGCGGAACGGATTGATCGATTAGAGAGAAAGCGCCTACTGGATGTGTCTCCAGGCCACGATAACTACCGCCGCCATCGCGAGCACCATGAGCACCCGATCTCGAAGATGCTCCAGATGGTGAACCTTACACGATCGAACTCACCCTTCGTTGGGAATCGGAAGCCCATACGTTCAAGGCCTTCTGCCTTCGGCGGTAGCTACATGCTCCTTCGGTAGGGTGGCCTCAAGGGCGCGAGCGGCCTCGTCCCAGTGCGCCGCAAGGACTACCGGACCGAGCGCGCGCCATTTGATGTAGCCCAGGAAGGACTGCGCCGCGATGGTCGCACCTCGATTTCCTCGCCGTGCCGATACCTTAAAAGCGTCTTCATCGGCCTTCTTGAGCGGATGGATTGCGATCTTGTTAGCGGACTTGTCCCAGAAAATGTGGACGAACACACCTCCCGCCGCCGCGAGAAGGTCACTCGCATCCGCGTTCAGGGCGATCTTCCCGCCTCGGACCGTCAATTGAGGGGCGGAGAACCTAGACGCCTTCTTCTGGAATAGCTCGTATCCCATTGTGACCATTCTTAGGGTACCATAGCGGGAATTATGGCGTCAACTGTTATGGGAATTGATAACGATCTCTTACCGGGTCTCGCCATGGGGATTACGCCGTCTTGGCGGGTTGCGCGCATAACACGCTCAGGAGTCGGCTTGAAGCCGTTTGTAAGGGGACACTCGATTAAAGTTGGTCGAGGCGTCGAAGCCAGAAACGTAAATGGCCCTTATGCGGCAAAAGTAGCTGCAAGCGCGATGGGGGAAGCGGCTACTGGGCCGATAAGGCAAGTTTCACCGCAGCGTGCAAGGCTGGCAGCTCATCGGCCACTGTCCGCCAGATCGTCTCCACATCCACACGATCATATTGGTGGCGAAGCCAATTGCCGATCCCGCGGATGTTGCGCCATGGCAGGCCGGGGCACAGGACATCGGCCTGGTCGCCGAGGCGGATGGCCGCTTCGCTAATGATCAGCAGCTTGCGCTCTACGGCGGCGATGGTCTTCGGATCGGACCGGAAGGTTTCAAAATCGGCACCGGAGGTAAAACGCCCGATCATCGTGATGGCGTCGGAGATATCCCGCAGCGCGAGTGCCGGCTCCTTAAAAGGCAAATACGGCCTCGCGTCGAGCGCGTTCCGCCACTGGCTCTTTCAAGGTATGGGCGGGCGACAGATCGACCGGAGCGCCGAGGAGATCGGCGAGGCGGTTCTCAAGGCCGACCATGTCGAGCAGGGAGAAGCGCTTTGTTGCATCGAGCTCCGCGATCAAATCAACGTCGGCTGCCGATGCCGAGCCGCGCGCGAGCGAGCCATGAAGGCGCAGGTGGACAATTCCGGCCGCCTTCAGCTCCGGCTCGTGCTCACGCAGTCTTGCGATCACGAAATCCCTGTCCATACCTGCACTGTGCCACATTCGCTGCCGCGCGGCAAGAGTACGAATGTCAGCGATTTAGGGATCTCGTCATTTTGTCCTTCTCCAACCAATCCGCTAAGCGAACTTCCCCTCGAAGATCGACTCCGTAACCGGCCGCCGGCCGCTGGGTTTCTCCCGGATCTTGTCTTTCTCCATCAGATCCTCGACCTTACCGGGATGGCCCACTGCAATCATGCACTCGACTGCGAAATGATCCGGCACGCCGAGCTCGGTGCGAGCCCGGTCCAGGTTGAATCCGGCCATCCCATGCGCCACCAGACCCATCTTCATTGCTTGTAGCGCCAGGCTCATCCAGGCCGCTCCGGTATCGAAGGAATGCGTCCGCGCGGGACGGCCGTCCTCGAAAGCGGATTTGGAAACGACGGCGATCAAGGCGCCGGCTCGCGAACACCACGTTCGATTCCCCTCCGAAAGAAGGCCGTAGAACGGCTCGAAGTGCGGCGTCCCGGCGCGAGCATAGATGAATCGCCAGGGCTGATGATTGGCGGAAGACGGAGCCCAGCGGGCGGCTTCGAACAAGCACAGAAGATCAGATTCGGTGATGGGCTCGCCGCTCATGGCGCGGGGCGACCAGCGCTCGACGAATCGGGGATCGATATCGAAATCGGGGACTCGCTGCATGAGACCAATCGTACCGCGCACAACGCAGCGGCCCCGGCGAGCGCGGGTCCAAGCCAAGCACGGGCACGAGTTTGGACGCGGGCCGCGCTGTGCGCTTTGGCCGTACCGTGATACCCTGATGGTTTCGCTTTTGGAATGTCAGTTCAGATCTTTCTCGAAGGCAAGCTGCTCGGCATTGACGAGTTTTTGCTAGCCCCGGCGGGCGAAAGCTCCGCAGGCACAAATCCCGACCAGGTGTTTCTCGGCCGCTCCCACTGGATCAGCCTGCTGAGCGAAGTGTTGCCTCGCGCGCTGCTAGCCGAGCTGGGCCTGGCGAAAATCCTGTTGGGCTCAAGCGGCGGAGGCCAGTTCCTGCTGGTGCTGCCAGACGAGTTCCGCGCAGCCGCGCAGACGTTTCTGGAAGCTGCGGCCGCGGAGATCACTTCGCTCAGCGGCGGTGTGCTGAAGCTGCTGTGGAGCATCACCGAAAACCTGGGCGATTGGAGCGACGTGCGGCGCAGGCTGCAGCAGGAGATGGACCGGCGGCGCGGAGCTCCCGCGGATCAGGCCGGCGTGGCGTCCTTCGAAGTCCCCGCGGCCCCGCCCGCGGACGCCGACGCCTACTTTATCGAGCTCGCAAGGCATCTGCGCGAAGCCGGATCGGTGGCTTGGTCTCCGGAAAATCCGGGCCACGTGTCGATTGGCCGGGGCAAGCATTCCTGGAGCCTGGCCGGGTCGGCTGAGGCTCTGCCGCTGGCGCGGGCCGCCGCACTAGGCGATGACGGAACCGAACCCGCGGCTACCAGCGTTCTGGCGGCTCGCTCGTCCGGCCTCGAAACCTGGGGCGTGCTGCGCGGAGACGTCGACAACTTTGGCATCCGCATGCGGCGCACGCAAACCATCGAAGAACATATTCAGCTCTCCGTGTTGTACAAGCAGTTCTTCGCGGGCGAGCTGGAAGTGCTGTGCTCCATGCCGGAGTTCTGGCGTAAAGTTACTGTGATCTATTCCGGCGGCGACGACTTCGCCGTCTATGGAGCCTGGGACGCGCTGCTGGCCACGGCCGCGGAGATGGAGCGCTTGTTCCACCGCTTCGCCGAACAGAATCTGAAGGATTATCCGGGGGCCGAGGGCAAAACCATCAGCATGTCCCTGGCGCTGGCTCCGGCGGTGGATGCGTCGCTGGGCGCGGTGTTTGAAGAAGCGGGGCAGCGGTTGGAAGCCGCGAAATCCGCGGACAAGGATTGCATCTGGCTGCTGGGACGCACGCTTGAATGGAAGCAGTTCACCGAAGCGTCGGCGCTGAAGGACACGCTGATGCGGATGGTCTCGGATTTCGGATGCTCGCCGCAGTATTTGCGGGATTTGTGCGGGATTTATCGGGAGTCGCAGTCGCGGATGTCGCGCCGGCAGGCTCGGCGCAGCGGAGGCGAGCGGCCGTGGCGCTATCATCGCCGCATCCGGCGTATCCTGGGAGCGGCGCGCCCGCATGATCCGGCGCGGCAGCGGGCGGAGTTTCAGAAGGCGCGCACGGCTCTGATCGCGGATCTGATCGGCCGCAGCGCCGTGACCGTGAAGTTGCGCCCCGCGGGACGAGTGGCGTTAGAATGGGCCAGATTGTCGGCCGAAGCGTAACCAAGGACATTTATGGAAGACGAAGTACAAACCGAAGCAACAACCGCGGCGCCCGAGCCGGCTCCGGCTGAAACTGAAGCCCCGGCGGCAGCGCAAGCCCCTGCGGCACCAGAAGCCCCGGCGGCGACGCAAGCGCCTGCGGCAACTGAAGCCCCGGCGGCAAAGGAACCCAGGCCGCCGCAGCAGGAGCGGCCCAAGCGTGAGGATCGTCCTAAGGGCGACCGTCCGCCGCGCGAAGGCGGTAACCAGCAAGGCCAAGGCGGCCAGCCGCAAGGTCAAGGCAGAGGTCCGCGCCCGGAGGGTCAGAACCGCCCTGGCGGGGAGCGCCGGCCCGAAGGCGGCCGCGGAGAAGAACGAGGCCGTGGAGGCGAGCGGCGCGAAGGCGGCCCGCACCGGGGCGGAGGCGAGCGGCGTCCCTTTGAAAACCCCGAGATCGAGCTCGAAAAACTGATCTCCGACAGCCTGTATCTCGACAATCAGGCGCACGCCGTGGTGGCTCGCATGCGCGATATGGATAGCGGCACCAAGAGCCAGCTCCGCAGGCTCTACAATGCTGTCCGCCGGGCCGTCCGCGCGCCCGAAAGCGAAAAGCAGCATCAGTTCGTGATGTTGCGGGCGCGGCTGGCGTATACCATTGCGCGGCATTCGCTGCGCAGCCTGGATGCGCTGGAGCGGCTGCTGCTGCAAGTCACGCGCAAGAACGAGGCTCGCGGCTACGAGCGTTTCAAGGATCTTTTCGAAGCAATTGTTGCCTACAACGAATAAAAAACTATGAGCACACATACAGCTCAGACACAACTGAAGCTGGTTGGAAAATTGATCTTCTCAGGCGACCTGCACTGCGAAACCGGCCTGCACATCGGCGCCGGTAAAGGGTCGCTGGAAATTGGCGGCGCGGATAATCCGGTGGTGAAAGACGCCTTCGGTCTGCCCTATATTCCGGGCAGCTCCCTGCGCGGCAAGATTCGCTCCCTGCTGGAAAACGCGCTGGGCCTGACCACGCCGGCCGAGCTGGTGTATCTTTCCAAGCGCCGCGGCCAGGAGGTGCGCATTCACCAGAGCGACCGTCCCGACGACGAGATCTGCCTGCTGTTCGGCCGCAATCCGGGCCGCATGGAGCGGGTCGAAGGCGAGGCGGTGGAGTCGAAATCGGCTAGCCCCGCGCGGCTCACCGTTTACGACGCACCGCTCGACCAGGAAAGCATCACCGCGCAGATGCGTGAAAATCTCGACGACGAGATTACCGAGGTCAAGAGCGAAAACGCCATCGACCGCATCACCTCCCAGGCCAATCCGCGCACGCTGGAGCGTGTTCCCTCCGGGGCGCGTTTCCGCATCCGCATGGTGCTGGACATACTCTGCGACGAAGACAAGGCGCTGGCCGGACGCGTGATTGAAGGACTGCGCCTGCTTGAAGACGACGCCTTGGGAGGCGGAGGCTCGCGCGGCAGCGGGCGCGTGCGCTTCGCTAATCTCAAGATCGCCTGGCGCAATCGCGCGTTTTACTCCGGCGGCGAAGAAGTGGAATTGGCTTCCGGCGCCGACCTGTCCAAAGTGCAGGCCGCGGCCAACGCTGCGGACTTCACGGAGAAGCTGGCTTAGCGGCACATGCAGGGCTTGCTCATCCGCCTGCGTCCCGCAGGCCCCTGGCGCATCGGCCCGGATTCGGGCGACCGCGATCGCGTGGAGCGCGTGTATCACAGCGACACTCTGTACTCGGCTGTGACCAGCGCGATGGCGCAACTGGGCCTGTTCGAGGAGTGGTTGGACGAAACGGCCCGCGCGTTGGAGCCCGCCGTGCGCTTCAGCTCCTGCTTCCCGTTCCACGGCGACGCGCTGTACGTGGTTCCTCCGCGCAGCCTGTGGCCGCCTCCGGCATCTTCGAAGGTGCGATGGAAGGGCGCGCGCTTCGTTCCGGTTTCGGTGATTCAATCGATGCTGCGCGGCAAGCCCGTCTCCGAGGAAGGCTGGTCCGTCGACGGAGCCAGCGAGGCTCTCATCGCCATGGGCACGCAAGGACCGTTCCGCGTCTCAGTGCGATCCAGCGCGGCTGTCGATCGCTATGGTTCGGCCGTCACGCCGCATTCGAGCGCCTGTCTCGAGTTCGCCTCCAACGCCGGCTTGTGGCTGACGGCGGCGTTCTCAAGTGACGAGGCTCGCGAGAAGTGGAGAGGGCCGGTCATCGCGGCGCTGCGCCTGCTGGGCGATTCCGGATTCGGAGGCGAGCGGTCGCGCGGCTGGGGCCGGGCCGAAGTCGAGTTTAACGACCGAGCGAGACCTCTGCTAGACGGCACAGCAGGACCGGCGGAAGCCGGGTGGTGGATGCTGTCGCTCTACCATCCCGCAGCGGATGATTCCGTCGATTGGAACCGCGGCAACTACGCCGTCACCACGCGCACCGGCCGCATCGAAAGCGATGCCGGATGGGGCGGCTCCAAGCGGCCGACGCGCATGATTGCCGAGGGGTCGGTGGTGATGGCCGCCTCGGAGCCGCGAGGGTCGATCATCGATGCCGCGCCGGAGGGTTTTCCGCATCCTGTGTATCGAGCTGGCTATGCGCTGGCGATTCCGATCCCGTTGCGTCCGGCAGTTCGGGAACTACCGAAGGAACCGGAGCCTGCAGCGCCGGAGCCCGAGCCGGAGACTCCGCCGCTGGAACCGAGTCTTGAGGAGGACGCCGCGTGAACTACCGCGTCCTGTGTCTCACTCCTACGCTGGTCGGCGACGGGCAAAAACTTTCCCCCATCGACTACATGGTCTGGCGCGACCACGTCAACGTTCTGGATCAGCGCCGCATCTTCAAGCTTCTGGCAAAGGGTCCGCGCCTGGAAGGGTACCTGGCGCAGCTCAAGAAAGCCGACCGGCTCGACTTCGCCAGTTGGGGCGGCTTCGCGCAGAACTTCGCCGGCCGCCGCATTCCGTTCGAAAGCTCCGCGGCCATCCCGGTGTGGCAGCGGGCACAGCCCGAACATTTGTTCATCCCTACGTTTGCGGCGTCGCTGAACGGTCCGTACCTTCCCGCGACCTCGCTGAAGGGCGCTCTGCGTACCGGCCTGGTGCATGACCGTTGGACCGAGAAGACCTTCGAGGACTTCGCCGAGAGGATCAAGGACGAGCGTCCCCCGCGCAATCCGGCGACGAAAATTGAGGATGCGCCGCGCGCTAAGCGCGTCTCCGCGGGCGACTCACGCGATGCGGCGTATTCGGCCATGAAGGTGTACCTGCTGCGCGTGTCGACCCTGGTGCCGCGCGGAGGAGGCAAGCTCGAAGTCGGCTGGAAATCCGTGCGTGGCTCCGCGGATTCACGAAGGATTGAGGAGAGCACGCCGATCTTCGCCGAGATGGCGGCGCCCGGCACGACCTTTGACGGGGTCTGGAGTGAGCGCTCCGCGCAGGATCGCACCCGCCTGTTTCAGTCCGCCAACAAGTACGCCGCGGGACAACTGGCCAAGCACAAGCAGTACGCCGAGACGGCCGGCTTGCCTCGCGTGGGCGCGCTGGTCGAGGCGCTGGAGCAGCGGCTCAAGGAGATCAGCGCCTCGCCGCAGTACTGCATGATGTCGATCGGCTGGGGCGGAGGGTTGCACTCCAAGGTCGCCTACCTGGAAACCGAAAGTCCCGCATACCGTTCCGTGCTCAAGCAGTATCCCCTGTACGACCGCACGCTCAGCACCGGGCTTCCCTTCCCCAAGACTCGCCGCATCATCTTCGAAGGCGGCCAGCCCGCGAGCTTGCCGGGGTGGGTGGTGCTGGAAGTCGCATAGGTCCGCAGCGACCGGCCGGACACAGAAAATGGAGCTAGTGCTCTGAGTATCCGGGGTTAGCGAACGTCAACCCCAAATTCAGGCTATAACCTAGGTACGCAAAGTCGGGCGGTAGCCCTCCGTGCTGCACCGTCACCTTAAACTGGACAAGGGTCGCGACCGGAACAATAAAATCTCCGCGCCAATATGTTCTTTGCTGCTTGGTCAAGACCTCCGCGACTCCACTAACGTAGTCGGTAAATGGTTCCGGATAGGACAGGTAACGCGTCCGCCATGAGAAGTCCACCGTGAGCGGTTTATCGCCTAAAAACGAGTGAGTGATGATAAATGGCGCCCGGACGCTAGCGTCGAACCCCACGACTTTCCTGAAGATCGAGTCCGTCTCTCCGGGCAAAGAGGTATGAACGTGATTGCCTCCCTCCAGGCCAACCACCGGAAGTATCGAAATGGTGGACGGTTGGTATCCGAGGTCCAGCAAAACCGGTACTCGAAGACTGGCAGCGGCCACGGCGTTGATATCGTGCGGAGAGGCTGTGGCGATTTCCGGTCCATACTGAATCCTGAAGTCGGGAAGGCGCATGGAGACATGGGCGGACGCGGAGGCGCCAGAGCCGTTGGGCGAGGGGAACTTTGACCACTGCGAAAACGGAATGTCGTAACTGAGGGCCACGCTCAGCGAGTCCAGATTCGCGGTTGCAGCGTTGGCCTTTTCGAAGACTATGGGGGCGCCCAGCCAGCCAGGCCCCCACACGCCGGACGGGTAAACCTGCACGTCGAAGTTGAGAGTCTCAGCCGGTGGCTTTTCTCCGGCCGGCGCTCCTTGTGAAGCTGGCACCTTTCCGATCGCGGGAACGAACGTCAGGGTTCCT
>CAWISY010000178.1:0-3814 GCA_963838455.1 Bryobacterales bacterium | reverse complement strand
AGCCCGACGCCTGGGAGAGTTTCTTCCGCTCCCACGAGGTCAACGACCTGGTGCGCGGGCGCGTGTGCCGGTCCGCGGCGTTCGGTGTGTTTGTGGAGGTGGCTCCGGGCGTCGAAGGACTGTGCCACAAATCGGAGATTCCTCCCATGCCGGATCGGGGCCAGAGCGAAATCCTGCTGCCGATCGGCGAGGAGTACGACTTCAAGATCATCAAGATGAACGAAGCGGAGCGCAAGATCGGCTTGAGTCTGCGGGCTGTGGCCGAAGAGGAGGAGCGCGCGCGGCTGGAGGATTATCAGCGACAGGCCGCCGCGGCGACCATGACCATCGAGGAAGCAATGAATATTCGCGGTAAGGGGGAAGGCCGATAAAAAATGACTAAAGCCGAATTGATCGAAGAAGTTTCCCGCGTGGTGGAGATGACCCGCAAGGACTCCGAGGTGATCGTGGAGGCGATCTTCGACAGCGTGGTGCGAGCCCTGCGCACGGGGGACAAAATCGAGATCCGCGGCTTCGGCAGCTTTCGCACACGCCAGCGCCAGCCCCGCGTGGGGCGCAATCCCAAGACCGGCGCGCGCGTGGAAGTGCCGGCCAAGCGCATTCCGTACTTCAAGCCCAGTAAGGAGCTGAAGGACCTGGTCAACGGCGGCGCTTCGGCCCCCGCGCCGGAGTCCCCGCAGCCCTGACCGGCGAGAGCCTTTCGTGGATTATTTGTGGAGCCCGTGGAGATACCGTTATGTCTCCACGGCCAATCCGGCTACGGCGGATGCCTGCCTGTTCTGCGCCAAGCACAAGTCTTCGGATGACCGCGGCAATCTGGTGGTCTTTCGCGGCCAGCACAATTTCATCCTGCTGAATCTGTACCCGTACACCAGCGGCCATCTGATGATCGCGCCTTACGCCCACGTGTCCACATTGGAGGCAGCTTCGCTGCCGGCTCTCGAAGAAATGATGCTGCTGGCCCGGCGCGCCGACGTGGCTCTGCGCGGGCTGTATAAACCCGACGGCATCAACCTGGGCATGAACCTCGGCGCCTGCGCCGGAGCCGGAGTGGCCGGGCACATCCATATGCACGTGCTGCCGCGCTGGTGCGGCGACGCGAGCTTCATGACCACCGTTGCCGAGACTCGTGTGCTTCCCGAAGAACTTTCCGTCACCTGGGAGCGGGTCAGCGAAGCGCTGAACAACGCGCTGAACAACGCCTTGACATAATTTTACTCTAGGCATAGAGTAAAATAGTATGGAACCTTCCGCGCGGGACCTTTTTCCGGGAGCCTTGGAGATGATGCTGCTGCAGGCCCTGCGGCGCCAGCCCATGCACGGCTACGCGCTGGTGCAGCACCTCCAGCAATCCTCCAATGACCTGCTGGAAATCGAAGAAGGCTCGCTCTACCCCGCCCTGCAGCGCATGCTCAAGGCCGGTTGGGTGACGGCGGAATGGGGGCTCTCCGCGCGCAACCGGCGCGTGCGCGTTTACAAGATCACGGCCGCCGGCCGCAAGCAACTGGAGCACAAAGTCTCCAGCTTCGAGCGCATGCTGGACGGCATCGCGCGCGTGATGAAAGCGAGGACTTCATGAATCACGGCGACCTCGACGATGAAATCCAGGCCCACCTTGGGGAGAAAATCGCCGACCTGATGGATCGCGGCCTAGCCGAGCCGGAAGCCCGCGCGCGAGCCCTGCGCTCGTTCGGCAACCGCACACTGTATCTGGAAGACAGCCGCAACGTGTGGCGCTGGCCCTCCTTGGACCGTTTCTCCTCGGACTTGCGCCACGCCTTGCGCGGCATGCGCCGCAGCCCCGGATTCACGCTGGTGGTGATTGCGACTCTCGCTCTCGGCATCGGGGCCAACACGGCGATCTTCAGCCTGGTGAACCAGCTTCTGCTGCATCCTTCCGGAATCGCACACCCCGATCGAATCGTGGCCATCCGCACGCGCTACACCAAGCTGAAGCTGGACGACATCCCAGTCTCTCCGCCCACCCTGGCCGACGTTCGCGACAGCCGCCAGGTGTTCGAGCATGCTGCGATGATGACCATCAGCGACGCGAATTACACGGGCGGCGATCAACCGGAGCGCCTGATTGGCGCCGTGGCGACTGCGGAGTGGTTCGATGTTTTCGGCGCGCACCCGTTGCTGGGCCGCACGTTCCGCCCGGAGGAGGATCAACCCAATGCCAATCGCGTGGTGGTGCTCTCCTACGCAACGTGGCGGCGCTTATTCGGTGCGGACCGCTCCATCGTCGGCCGGGCCATCCTGCTGAATGACTTCGCATGTCAAGTCATCGGCGTGATGAACCCGGCGTTCCGCTATCCCGAAAACGCCGATTTCTGGTTGCCTTTGGGCTTGCCCCCGGAGCTGTTCGCGGCGACGAATCGATTCAACGAAAGCTACTTCGCCGTGGCTCTGCGGAGACCCGGCGTAACTCTCGGCCAAGCCAATGCGTGGATGGGCGTTCTATCGGATCGGGTGCTCAACAGCAGCCCCGGCTGGGCCAAGGGCGCCGATTGGGGCCTCTTTGCCGTTCCTTTTACCGACTCCGTCGCGGGAACCACCAAGACTCCGCTGCTGGTGCTGGCCGCAGCGGTGGGATTTGTTCTTCTGATCGCCTGTTCGAATATCGCCGGCCTGATGCTGGCGCGAGCCTCCGCACGCGCGCATGAGTTCGCCGTTCGCTCCGCGCTGGGCGCCAGCGGCGGGCGGCTGCTGCGTATCATCCTGACCGAAAGCGTGGTGCTGGCTGCGGGCGGCGGCGCGGCTGGTCTGGCGCTGGCCTATGGTGCGATGAATCTGCTTCTTCTGCTCGCGCCCGAAAGCGCGTCCGCGGGATTGCGCCCCACGCTCGACGTTCACGTGCTGCTGTTTTGCGCCGTCACCGTGATCCTCTCCGGCCTGCTGTTCGGTGTCGTCCCGGCGTGGCGCATCTCCCGCAGCGATCCCAGTGAGGCGCTGAAAGGCGGACGCTCCTCTACAGCCGACCCAGCGCGCCAGCGTCTGCGCTCCGCCTTGGTCGTGGCCGAGACTGCGCTGGCGTTGATCCTGCTGGTGGCCGCGGGTCTGTTTCTGCGCAGCTTTCTGCGGCTCCGCAGCGTGACTCCGGGATTCAATCCTCACGGAGTCATGACCGCGTCGCTCACGCTTCCGGTAACTGCGTATCCAGACGGAGAGAAACAGACTGTGTTCTACCGAACGCTGCTCGAAAAGCTGCGGAGCACACATGGCGTCGCGGCCGCCGCGCTGGGCTATCCGATTCCCTTCAGCGGCGAGGAGGGCTCGGCCAGCTTTTCGATTGAAGGCCGGGTTCCCGCCGCGGGCGAGCCACCGCCGCACGGCGACATCCGCGTGGTGACTCCGGGATACTTTGAAGCGCTCTCCATTCCGCTCTTGCGCGGACGCACTTTCACCGACGACGATCGCGTGACCACCGAGAGCGTAGCCGTGATCGATGATACGCTGGCGCACCGCTACTGGCCGGACCAGGATCCCATCGGTAAGAAGATCGAGCACCCTAGCCCGCGGGTCTACCGTTCCACCATCAGCGGGAACGCGCTCACCATCATCGGCGTGGTGGGTCACGTGACGCATTCCGATCTCGCCTCGGACAGCGGCCGCGGAGCCTACTACTTCACTATGCTCCAGCGCCCGCAAGCGACGGCATCCATCGTGGTTAAGACCGCCGGCGGCACGGCGGAGCTGGCGCAAGCGATCCGCGATGCCGTCCATGCTGCCGATCCGCAACAGGCCCTCTATGCGCTGAAGCCGATGGAGGAGATGGTCTCGGCTTCGCTCGCTCCGCGCCAATTCACGATGC
>CAWISY010000177.1:0-10018 GCA_963838455.1 Bryobacterales bacterium | reverse complement strand
AGGTGACGCCACAAACAAAACCGATTCGTAATGCGAGGTTCACAGTTTTAGCTCCCTTACTGTTTTTGGAGTAGTGCATTGATGTCGGCTTCATATTCACTCCTGCTGCACAAGCCGACATGAAGCGCAGCAATCCGGCCGGACTTATCGATCAGCAGCGTCGTTGGCACCGCGTCCAGGCCGCCGTAA
Source organism: Bryobacterales bacterium (assembly GCA_963838455.1). Taxonomy (GTDB): domain Bacteria; phylum Acidobacteriota; class Terriglobia; order Bryobacterales; family Bryobacteraceae; genus Palsa-187. The sequence continues at coordinate 9,829 of CAWISY010000177.1, read as the reverse complement.
AGCGCAGCGACGTCCTCAGGTCCAACCATGACGGGGTAGTTAAACCGTGCCGTCGCCATGAACGGCTTGACCAGGTTCCAGCCATCCTCTTCGAGAGAGACGCCCAGCACCGTAAAGTTGTGCCCTTGATAGGTCTGCTGCAATCCATCGAACATCGGGATCTCGGCCTTACACGGGGCACACCAGGTTGCCCAGAAATTCAGCAGAACGATTTTACCTCGAAAATCGGAGAGGTTGAATTGTTTCCCGGAGGCGTCGGTCATCGCAAAATCCGGCGCCACCCTGCGGTCCTCGTTTTCCAGATAGGTGGAGCTTCCAGCCGGGCTCGCCACATTACCCCGGAGCAGGGCACGCAGCCTGCCCGATTGCTCGACGCACGCCGACACACAGCGGTGGGCGATGACTCGGGTCGCCGGCAAGGCCATCAGCGGGAGGCCGGCAGCGACGATTCCAGCGGCAACCCAGCCCCAGCTTCGATCGCTTCCGCGCTGGGCGTTACGCCGTTCCTGGAGCCGCGCCAAGCCTCGCTGCAGGTTGGGCTGCCATTCGTGGTCCGGACTGAGAGAGGCCAACCGGTCATTGACCCAGCGATCCTGATTGAGGTCGTTATTGTTGTCCATATCGCTTCACATACTCCTTTCGGAACGCCTTTTGTGCGCGGCTCAGAAGAGTTCCTACCGATGCCGGGTTCAGATCCAGCGCAGAGGCCAATTCGTCGTAGGTGAAACCCTGGCTGCGCAGAAGAACCAGCTCCGCCTGGCGCGGTTCAAGGACACCCAGCACCAGTCGCACGCGCTGCTCTTCTTCTCGCGCAGCAAAAATTTCGTGCGGGGACGGCGACCCATGAACCAGATCGACCAGGCGTTCATACCGGCTGCGTCGTGCCTGCTGCCGCAACTCATTGAGGCCGATTCGTATCGCCGTCCGATACAACCATGCCTCAGCCCCTTCTCCGTGCGCAGCCGGATGCCGCGACCACTTCAGAAACACCTCCACGGCGAGCTCTTCGGCGCGTGGCGAGTCCCGAATCACTCCGTTGATGGCCCGAGCGACCCGCGCGTACTGAGCGTGAAAGATCGTCTCCAGATCAAACCTCGTTTGATCAACCTTGGTCTGGTCGACGCCAGGTTCGACCACAGCTTCATTCGGCACGTTCACAACACTACAACACCGGCCGGAGTCAAAATGTGACAGTGAATTTCGTGCCAGGCAGGGCACCCGGCAAACGTGATACCGTCATCGCTCGGAGGTGTATGGGAGCGAATGGTATGAATCGGCGGGAATTGCTTCACAGAGCGGCTGCAGCCGCCTTGTGGAGTGGAACCTTGTGGGGCCAGAAAGAGACGGCTCAGGGGACGCCTGTTGGCATGACACTGGCACGAACTCTCAACCGGATCACCTTCCGCGAACTGCCGCCTGTCGCCGTCAAGCACGCCAAGGTGATTCTGGCGAGCACGCTGGCGAGCGCGGCTTCAGGGACCAGGATCGAATCGGCCAGGATTATCCGCGAGCTCGCCAAGGAACAGCTCGGCAAGCGCGAGTCGAGTCTATGGTTCGACACGCTGAAAGTTCCCGCGACCGCAGCGGCGCGGGTCAACGCGATGCTCAGCGATGCGGCGGCATCGGACGATAGCGACTTGCGCAACGTCGCGCACATCGGCACCTGCCTGACGGCGACTGGACTGGCGGTTGGGGAACACGCGGGCGCGACCGGCGAAGACCTTCTAAGCGCGATGGTCGCGGGCTATGAAGCCGCGGGGCGTATGGGCGAAGCGCTGAGCGCGACTTCTGATTCGTCGGTGCCTGGGTCTGGCGCGATCAGCGGCGCCGTCGGACGAGGGTTCCATGCATCGGCGATCGTAGCGTTCGGCGGGGTGGTCACGGCCGCAAAACTTCTGCGATTGACGGATGAGCAGATGGCGAACGCAATCGGGATTGTTGCAACTACGGCGGGCGGGCTCGCGATCGGCACGAACAGTTGGGCTCGCGAATATCATGCCGGGAACGCGGCGCTCACCGCGGTAAATGCGGCGTTGGCTGCCGGCCGCGGTTACACCGTGAACCCGGACATGCTGGATGCGAATGGCGGATTTCTGGCGACCTTCGGGGGCGGGCCACCGGACCCGGCCAGCCTGACGCGTGAGCTCAACGGAGATTATCAGATCACGCGCTACCTGGCGATCAAGCTGGTGCCGGGGGCGCATGCTCTGCACCCGGCTGTGGAAGCGGCCATCGAAGCCGCGCGCAAATCGAACGTATCCGCCGAAGACATCGCCAAAATTCTGGTTGCCGGACCGCAGAGCGGATTGGTGGGAGGAGGACCGCCGAAGGACACGATCCAGGCGATCCATAGCCTTACTTACTATCTGGCCTCCGCGGTCGCGGAGAAGGATTTCACGTGGGCGGATGCGGCTCCCGAAAGGATTCAGCGGCCGGCGGTGGTGCGATTGATGGAGCTGGTGGAGCGGGATCTGTCTCCGAGTGCGGTCCATTATGAGTGGAAGTGGGGCGCGACGGTCACGCTGGTGACCAAGTCAGGCGCTCGGTTTGTGAGCACGGTGGATGCGCCGAAGGGTTCGGCTCCACGCGGAATCGAGTGGAGCGATATCGATGCCAAGTTTCATGCGCTGATGCCGCAGTCCGGGTTACCGCCGGCGCGGATCGAGCAAGCCCTGAAGCTGATTCATGAGTTCGAGCGGGTAGATCGGCTGTCGCGATTGACCGGCCTGCTGACTTAATTACCCAGCTCTTTAATTACGGGGATAGGAAATATCGATCCTGCTGTAAGCATTGGCGCTTCCTCCGGGCCAGAAGACGCCGGCGCCGCCAAAGCGGTTGGGTGTGACCATTCCCTCCAGATGCAGCGGTTCCGTATTCCCGGTGTTGACCGCATCAACCGTGAATTTGTCCCCGATGACTTTGAGAGTCATGGTCGTGTTCGGCTTCAGAACCCCGCTCAACACCTGCCTATCATCGATGGGTGAGCCGACGCCATTCACGATCTTGTAGAGCTGAAACATGCATTTCGAAGCGGACAGGGTAGTTCGCCAGAACCGCAATGCGTAGCCGTTCTTGGTGCGCGGGTCGTATTTGATGTAAACATCCGAGTGCAGATTACGCGCGCCGGTTTCGGAGGGGGAACCGGGAATGGAGAATCCCTGCCCCGCCGTCTTGTCCGGTGTCATGACCAGGTTGAGCTGCATGTCTCCGCGCGCGACGTCCTCTTGATACAGAAGCGACGCAGGTCCGTTGCCGGAGCGAGCGCCATACCCGTTGACCAGCTCCCCTTCGGCGGCCACGGTCCACGGCCCGAGAATGGTCCATAAGCCGGAGACATACGATCCGCCCGGATCGGCGACCAGGTTCCGGAAGTTCAACGACACGTTCGGTGATGGGATCGCGGACGCAGCTATTGGCGCGGCAGAGACGGCATAGACCGCCGGACCAGCCTCGCTGATCTCGACTTTTGGCTGGACTTCTACTCGGATGAACTTTCCAGCAAAGCCCGGTAGCAAGGTCAGCGTCTTCAACGGCTGATTCCCGCGGCTGACCGCGACAACTCTCGGTTTTGAGCAAGCGGCGTCATCGCAAATCGACCATGAAACAAGGGACTGGTCTTCCCGCTGGCCTGGATCAAGCGTGTAACTGACGCTGACCGTGCCGTTCTGAGGAGCGCCGATTTTCGGAGCCGATGTAATCGCCGGCGGGTCGATAAAGTTGGGCTCGGCGTAGACATAGGCGGTGACGTAAAAGCCATTCGAAGTGGCGGCGGTGATCGGCACCCATTGCGCCTGATCGGTTGTATTGCGCGCAGTCACGACAACGTTTGGACCTGTTGTTCTGTTCAGCGATATTAAGCCGGATTTTGTCGACCATGTGATGACCGCGTCCGTGGCACGGTCCGGCGTGACGGTTGCGCCAATGGTGACGCCAGCACCTCCAGTCCGGATGGTCGCGCCGCTTCCCGTCAAAGCCATGCGATAGACCAGATTTCCTTCGCTGGCAGCTTCGTATTTCAGCCGCACTCCGGCCGGATCCCAATTGTCGACCGCTCCATTCGGCGTCGCCCGCAATAGGTTCCACGGATTGTAGGCCCGAACCTCGCTGTCGGACAGTTCCCTGGAATACGTGAATTTCGGCGGGCCCTCATTGGAATCGTAGACCACTGCAGGATGGCCCGCGGAATCCCTGTTGTGGTATGTCAGCGAATACACGCTCGGCCTTGGCGCCGCTTTGCCTCTGACCCAGGCCATCGGTGACTGCGGCGAGGCAACCGGCAGCGTGCTGTCGATCAATACATCCGGCCGCGCCGCGGCGTTATATTCGGCCTTGTAAAACTGCATCCCTCGAGTGGCCTCAAAGCGGCAATTTCGAAAAACCACGTTTGAGGCTGACATCACTCCGCTGCCGTTCGGATATACCAGCGTGGAATCCTCCCACACGCTGATTTGTCCACCGCCGATCCAGTCATCGGTGCCTTCGATGTACACATTCTTGAAGTACGACCGCGACGTGCGCAGGAACATGGTGTCCAGCCGGCTCAGCAGCGCCACATTCTCATACACGTGCTTATCGCCGGCAGCCTGAAGAGCCACCGCCTGCGTGATCACATTCGAGCGTTTCGTGAGGTTTTTGCCGGGATCGCCTGGGTACTCATAATCGGTATTGCAGAAATTGATGACCGTCAGATTCTTCATGGTGAATCCGGCAGCATCCACGTCCAGGATGTACCCATCGTCTTCTGCGCCCTGCATGAGTCCACGATTGTCCGCCAGCACCACGGAACGGCGATTGTTGGTAAGGCCCAGGAATGTAATGTAATTCTTGGTAATTCTGAGGCTGGGCGTGCGCGGCTGACTGGATGGGAGCAGATACACGTTCGGTTTGATACCAATGACCGTGCGCTTTTCTTCCGTGCCTGGTTGAGCCGCGGCGTACGCGGCCTGCACAGTCTTGAACTTTCGATTGGCCGGATCGTCCCGATCGAGGTTCGCATCGACCAGGATGTCGTAGGTCAACTTCGAGGGATCGATCGAGCTGACAATCGGCTCCGGACTTCCCCGGACATTATCCTGCCCCAGCGCTGAGACACCCGAGATCAGCACGGCGAAAAGCGTCAGGGGGATTCGGTTTCTCATCGCCATTTAGTATACTCACCGAACTCGTCAGGAGCATCGAGCTACCATGAACGCGTGACCATCGAAATGGAACCCATCGGGCGCGTCGAGGGCGCGCGCGTGGAGGCGGTTGACGACAATTGGGGTGGGGAGCAATCTCGGATTGTGCTCGACGAACGCTTCGGGCCGGAGGCGTTGCGTGGAATCGAAGAATTCTCCCACGTGGAGGTTCTGTTCTGGTTCGATCGAGCGGATCCGGCTCAGGTGGTTACCGGGGAACGGCATCCGCGCGGCAACCCGGATTGGCCGTTAGTGGGCATCTTCGCGCAACGCGGCAAGGATCGGCCGAACCGCATCGGCAGCACCATCTGCCGCATCCTGCGATGCGAGCGGCGCACGCTGACGGTGGAAGGCCTCGACGCAATCGACGGAACCCCGGTGCTCGACATCAAGCCGGTGATGCGCGAGTTCCTGCCGCGCGAGGAGGTGCGGCAGCCCGCGTGGTCCCAGGAACTGATGCAAGGCTATTGGAGAAAGCCGTAACTTACTGCGATATGGAGAACGCGATCCCGCCTTGACTGGTCACGCCATCAACCGTCATGGTTACCCCCACCAACGGCGGGTAGGTGAAGTTTTTGAGATTCGGGTTGGCCGAAACCAGCGCCGCGGGATTGGGAACGTAGACCTGGATCTCATACACGTTGCCGGGGAGCCCAGCCACCGGCCCCATGAACGCCTCGATGCCATCGGCAAAAAGTCCGTCGACGTACACATTCACTGGATATTGGCTCACCGCGTAGCCTTCCTGGGATGACACCGGACCGACGCCGGTGGCAAAGACCGTGATGGGATCGCCGGGAGCCGCGGGGTTGGAGGGCGAGTTGGGCGTACCATCCTTGTTCAGAATATAGCCCTGGCCAAGACCGCTTCCGTTTTGCGAAAAGATTCCGGGCGAGGCCGCGCCCACCGCGGCCAGTACGGAGTTTGATATGGCGCCGCCGGAGCTCACCATGACACTCGCCGCACCCAGCGGGAGGTTCGCCGGAACGGTCGCGGTGATGCTGGTCGCATTACTCAAGATCGCATTACTTAAGATCGTGGGCACGGCAATGCCTCCGATCGACAACTGGGCGTTCGCGCCGAATCCCGCGCCTTCGACGACGATGGTTTCGCCCGCGGAGATCGGGCCATCGAGCAGGCTCGCAGCATTTTCCACCGAGTCGATACGCAAAGCCGGCGGCGACGGCACGGTAAGGCTGTTCACCCAAATGTTCATCGGGCCGCCGCCGACGTTGTTGAGTTGACCGGTGGCTCCGCCGAGCACCACGCTGCCATCGTCTCTCACGGCCAGACCCTCCACCGTGAAATCCTCCGTGTCGCCAAAATAGCTGGAGAACAGCAGAGTCGAAAGATCTCCGGAGAGCTCGCTCACGAAACCGGTTTGGGGCGCGAACCCCAACTGCATCGGCGTCCGCGTGGCCAACCCTTGTGAGCCGGAGCCGCCGCCCAGATACACGTTGCCGGACGAATCAAGCGCCATTCCGTACGCACTATATGGCCCGGCAAGATAAGTCGCGGAGAGCAGGTTGGCGAGCTGCGCATCCCACCGGCCGATGGCGATCGCGGACAAAGCCCCTTGGCCGGGCAGCAAAGAAGTCTGCCGCGGCAGCGTGGTTTCGAAAGCGCCAGCGGTAGGTTGGAACGGGTTGGCAGTTCCTAGATTAGGAGCGCCCGCGGCGTACAGGCTGCCATCCGCACCCAGGGCCATCGACGAAGGAGTAATCACCGGGGGGAGGGAACCTAGCAGCGCCGAGCCGGACGCGTTGAGATGATAGATTCCGGTCTCGCCGCCTACATACGTGCTGCCATCAGGCGCGACCAGGATGGCGGGAACGACCGTGTTCGAAAACTCTTCGCTTCCGCCAATGTAGGTCGCGTAGACCAGCGTGGAGCCGGCTGGGTCGAACTTGGCGACAAACCCGCCTTCGGTGAAGATCGTTAGGTCGTTGGTTACCCCCTCCGGCCGCGGCGTCGTCAGGAAACCGGTAGAAAAGGTCCCGCATCCGCACGACGATTGATACGCCCCGGGGGTCACCGGCAAACCGCCTCCGGAGGTGCCCGCCATATATGCGGATCCGCTGGCATCGACCGCGACCGTCTCCGGTATGGCGCCCGTGAAATACGTGGAATAACCGAGGGAGCCGTCGGGATTCAATTTGAAGAGAAAGCTTCCGCCGGAGTTGGCGTAGGCGCCCTTGGTGACCGGGAAATCTACGGAGTTTGTGGTGCCGGCGACATAGACGTTGCCGGACTTGTCGACGGTCAACGCGGTCGCGACATCATCGGCACTGCCGCCGTAGTAGGTGGAATAAACAATGTTGCCGGAGGGGTCGAGCTTGGTGACGTAAACGTCGCGCGTGCCCTGCAGCGCCACGTAAGCAATCCCGTTCTTGGCCGCGATGGAAGAGATGTACCCGGTCGTCGCCGGACCGACGGGCATCACAGTCTGCAGGTCCGTGGTAATGCGCACCACGGATTGGCCTGCGGTATACAAGAATCCGTTGGTCCAATCGGCAACAAAGACCAAGTCGTTGTCAATGAAATTCAGGTTCTGTGCCGTGGTCCAGGTGTTTCCGCCATCGCTGCTCTGATAAATTTGGCCGGGGCTCGACGCCACCAATCGCCCGGAATGATTCGGGTCGGGCAGGATGACTCCGAAGCCGGTGGGGGTGGCGAGGTTGGTGAAGGTTTGTCCATCATCGATGCTGACGCCAGCGCCGCCTTGTCCAATGGTCATGTACACCTGGCCGGGCACCGCGGCGTTGAATGCGACGCTGGTCACATAAGTCTCAGAGAGAATCGTCTGCCAGTTCGCTCCGGCATCGGCGCTGCGATAGAGGTTTCCGATTGCGCTGGCCAGCAGTACGTTCGGATTGTTGGGATCGATCCAGATGGATTGGAACTCGAACTCGCCGGGCTGGACTGCCTGCAGCGCGCCGTTGGAAGGAGTCCAGGTTGCGCCGCCGTTGGTGCTCTTGAATAAGCCTTGATCGAAAGTACCGGCGTAGAGGATCTGGTCGTTGGCGGGATCAATCGCGAGGATCAAGACTTGAGAGCTGGGGACCGCGAGCTTGGTGAACGTTCTTCCGCCGTCGGTGCTCTTCAGTAGCGCGCTGTTCGAGACTGCGTAAATCGTATTCGCGTTCTGCGGATCGACCGCAACAAAAGAAGCCGAGTTGAGACCTAGTGCTGTGTAAGCCGGACCATTTACGGTTGAAGCAGGACCAGTGATGAGATACAAACCTGACGAAGCGGAGTGATTCTGGACCGCGTTCAGCACCGGGAAGTTCAGCGAATAGGTGCTGCCGGCGATGTAGGTATTTCCCGCCGCATCGACGCCCAGGCCCCCGAGGGAATCCTGGCCAGAGGAATCTACTTCCTTGATCCACTGAAAGGCCGGGGCGTTTTGCGGCGACATGGATTGCCCCAGGGCAAATCGCGGAATGCCCAGGGAGATCAGTGCGCAGAGGAGAAACTGGAAGCGACGCATGCCTATCCTTTTTCGACAAGCTCTACCCCAGACAGAGAACACTTGTGAGGCTGCCCTGTAGGGAGACACGCTGTGGGGAGACTGCCGTGACGGACGCGACCACTTCAGTATAACTGCCTACTGCCAGTAATTTCGGTCGAGACTCCGGTATTGCACGGCTTCCGCAAGGTGTTTTGAGGTCACCATCTCGGCGCGATCAAGATCGGCAACCGTCCGGGCGACTTTAAGGATGCGGTCGTGAGCGCGGGCGGAGAGGCCGAGGCGGCGCACGGCCATCTCCAGGGTGCGCTCACCGGCTTCGTCCAAGGCGCACAGCTTGCGTAGAGCGTTGGGCGGAATATGGGCGTTGTAGAATCCGCGCTGGTTCTGGAGTTGGCGTGCGGCGCAGACCCGCGCTCGCATTTCCGCGGAAGAAGCACCCGGATCGCGGCCGCGGAGCTCCTTGTAAGGGACGGCCGGGACTTCGATGTGCAGATCGATGCGGTCAAGCAGCGGTCCGCTCAGCTTGCCGAGATAGCGCTGGATCATCGCACCGGTGCACCGGCATTCCTTTGAGGCGTCACCCAAGAAGCCACAAGGACATGGATTTAAAGCGCTTATCAAAACAGAACGCGCTGGAAAGACGAGTGTCATCACCGAGCGCGCAAGGGTGACCGAGTGTTCTTCTAGCGGCTGCCGCAACAGTTCCAGGACGTTACGGGCGAACTCGGGCAGTTCATCAAGGAAGAGCACGCCGTTGTGTGCCAGGCTGACTTCGCCGGGTCTTGGAACTCCTGACCCTCCTCCCAGGAGCCCGGCGTCGGAGATGGTGTGATGCGGCGCGCGGAATGGGCGTTGCCTCAGCAGGCCGACGCCTTTGGGTAGCAAGCCGGCCACGCTGTGGATCTGCGTGGTTTGAAGCGCCTCTTCGAACGTCAGCGGAGGAAGAATGCTTGGGAATCGCTTTGCGAGCATCGTTTTGCCCGATCCCGGCGGCCCGATCATGATGATGTTGTGATTGCCTGCGGCGGCGACTTCCAGCGCCCGCTTGGCCGTGGTTTGGCCACGGACGTCAGCAAAATCTAACGTCGCTCCGTTCTCCGTTGAAGGAATTTCAGCGCAGGCGCTCGGCATGGTTGGTTGAAACGAATCCGGCTGGTTGAGAAGCTTGACGACATCGGCC
>CAWISY010000176.1:0-3756 GCA_963838455.1 Bryobacterales bacterium | reverse complement strand
CGAGCTTCAATCCGCCGCCAACATAGCCCGGCGCTTCGGCGTCATCGAGCACCGCATCGCACACATCGATCTGCGGGCCTTCGGCGCCAGCGCCCTTACCGCCGATCTCGACGTTCCCAAGAGCCGGTCTTTGGATCAGATGGCGCACGGCATCCCCATCACCTACGTCCCCGCGCGCAACACCATTTTTCTCGCCTACGCGCTGGCCTGGGCCGAGGTGCTCGAATGCTCCGACATCTTCATCGGCGTGAACGCGATCGATTATTCCGGATACCCCGACTGCCGTCCCGAATACATCGAGGCTTTCGAGAAGATGGCCAACCTGGCGACCAAAGCCGGCGTCGAAGGCCGCACCCGCACCCGCATTCACACACCTTTAGCGAAACTCGGCAAGGCGGACATCGTCCGCCTGGGCGCGGATGTAGGCGTCGATTTCGCGCTGACGCATAGCTGCTACGATCCCGACGCCTCCGGGCATCCGTGCGGCCAGTGCGATTCCTGCCTGCTGCGCCGCAAGGGATTCGAAGAGGCGGGGCTCACGGATCCTCTGGCATACCCGGCGCTATGAAGGTCTCAGAGATTTTTTACTCGATCCAGGGCGAAGGCTCACTAGCCGGGGTTCCCAGCGTGTTCGTGCGCGTCAGCGGCTGCAATCTGCGCTGCGTCTGGTGCGACACGCCGTACACATCCTGGAACCCGGAAGGCCGGGAGATGAGTATCGGCGAGATGGTCGCCCAATCCACCAGCTATGGGGCCTCTCACGTGGTCCTCACCGGAGGCGAGCCGATGATTTTCGCGGATTCCGTTGAGCTCACGCGGCAACTCAAGGCGGCGCGACGCCACATAACTGTGGAGACGGCCGGAACCGTGTACCAGCCCGTCGCCTGCGACCTGATGAGCATCAGCCCCAAGCTGGCGAATTCGACTCCCGTGGAACGGGAGGGCGGGCGTCGGGCCCCGCAACACGAACGCCTCCGCTACGCACCTGACGTTTTGCGCCGGCTCACGTCTGAATACTCGTATCAGCTCAAGTTCGTAGTGGCCGCACCAGGCGACCTGGAGGAGATCGAAACCATCGTTCGGGAAATTGGAGCAGATCCTCAACACGTGGTCCTGATGCCGGAAGGAGTCCACGCGGAGGTGTTGCGCGAGCGGGCAAACTGGCTCGTGGATTTGTGCAAACGCCACGGCTATCGCTACAGCCCGCGCCTGCACATCGATATTTGGGGGGATCGCCGCGGCGTATGAACGACCTTCGCTACGCCTGGCGCACGCTCGCCCACAACCGCGGCTTCACCATCGCCGCCGCAGGACTGCTCGCCGCGGGCATCGGCGTGACCACGCTGATCTTCAGCGCCGTCGACGCGATCCTGTTGCGCCCGCTGCCGGTCTCCCATCCCGAGCAGCTGGTGCGCTTCGTCCAGAGCTTCCCGCGCATCGGCCTTGACAGCCGCATCCCGCTTCCCGTCTACCGGGCATTGCGCGACCGCTCGACCACCTTGTCGGCCGTGTTTGGCGAGCACGAACAAGACGTTCCCATGACCGAGCCTGGGCCGGCCGAGCGAATCCGCGTGCATCTGGTCACGCCGGAATTTTTCGACGCGTTGGGAGTCCACGCCGTGCTCGGACGGGCGCTGACGGCCGATGACGCCAACGATAATCCGGGTGATCCGCCGGCGGTGCTGAGCTACGCCTTCTGGCAACGGCGCTTCCATGGCGATCCCAAAGCTTTGGGGCAGACCATTCGAGTGCAGGATCACACGTTCGCGATCGTGGGAGTGCTGCCACGGGAGTTCAACGGATTTGCCGCGGATACGGCTCCCGATATCCGGCTCCCGCTGCGGGCGCTCACGCTGATCGCCGCGGGATACGCGGGACGTGTGGATGACGCGGAGGTAAATCTGGCGGGCCGTTTGAAACCGGGCGTAACTCCAGCGCAAGCGCACGCCGAATCCATGGTGATCTGGAGCGCGATTGCAGCCGCGTATAACAGAAGCTCTCGTCCGCTCAGCTACGACCCCAAGTACCCACTGGATCTCATCCCGCTCGAACACGGCACATCGATCCTGCGCGACCGCTACGGCGCGGCGCTAAAGTTTCTGATCGCCTGTTCGGTCTTTCTCCTACTGATGGTCTGCGCAAACGTTGCGGGACTGCTTCTCGCCAGAAGTGCCGTGCGGCGGCAGGAGATCGCCGTGCGGCTGGCCGTCGGCGCGACGCGGGCTAGGCTCGCGAGGCAAATGCTGGTGGAGAGCGCTTTGCTGGCTGCTCTCGGAGCGGCGGGAGGCATCATGATCGCGGCGGCGATGACGCCGCTTCTGGCGCGGCTGCTCCCGCCCATTCACGACCTCGGCTCCAATCGGCTAACGCTTTCCCTGGGGCTTGGCGTGGATCGGCGCGTATTGCTGTTCTCCCTCGCGGTCGCGATCGCGACCGTGCTGCTGTTCGGGCTGGCTCCGGCCATCGTGGCCTCGCGAACCAGCGTCGACAGCATTCTTCGCGGCGCGCGATCCAGCCGCACCTGGCGAGGACGGCAGGCATTGATTCTGATTCAGGTCGCGCTGTGCACGCTTTTGCTGACCGGCGCGGGACTGTTGATCCGAACATTTGAGCAGTTGCACAACCTGAATCCCGGGTTCGATGCGGAGCACGTGGTCACGTTTACCATCGACCCTCCGATTCTGTACAAGCCGGGAATGCAGATCGAGTCGCTTCAAAAGGAAACAGTCGCTTTTTTCGACACGTTACAAGAGCGAATCCGCGAGACACCAGGAGTTGCATCTGTCGCACTGGCGGAGATAGGAGTTTTGCGTGATCGCGGCATGGGCGCCACCGTCGCGCCCGCGGGTCAGCGGCCTTCGGAAGCCGACTTCCTCGCGACCAGCGCCGACGGCGTGACGCCCGAATACTTCGAGACCATGGGGATTCGCCTGCTCGAAGGCCGGCTATTCGGAGGCCATTTTGATTCACAGACAAAGCCTGCGCCAGCGCTAGTGAACCAGGCGTTCGTCGAGCGATTTTTCCCTGGAGTCGATCCAGTTGGGAAACGGTTCGGCTACGCAGCGCCGGGGAAACTCGCCGGCGCAGATAAGGAGATTGTCGGGGTGGTGGGCGACGCCAAGTACCGCTCCTTGCGTGAGCCGATTCACCCTATCGTGTATGCGCCCTTCTCCTACCCGGAACTGCTCGCCGTGGTGCACGTCCGGACTCGTGGCGAACCGAAGGCGATGATTCAGCCGGTGCGCCGGGCCATCGCTTCGGTTGACGCCGCGATGCCGATCATCGAGATCGATACCTTGGCCGGCGAAGTGGACGCGAGCGCGGCCGGCGAACGTTTGACCGCCGCGCTGGGCTCGATCTTCGCGATCCTGGCGGCCCTTCTGAGCGCGGCCGGAATCTACGGGCTGCTGGCTTACGCGGTTGCGCAGCGGAGGCGCGAGATCGGCATCCGCGTGGCTCTCGGCGCTTCACCCATTGAAGTGTGCGAATGGATCGGTGCGCAGGCCTTGTGGATCGTGCTGGGCGGCGTGGCGCTGGGTCTGGCCGCGGCGCGTACGGCCGCGCGGCTCATTGAGGCGCTCCTTTACGGAGTGCCCCCCTCGGATCTGCAATCCTTCGCCGCCGCGGCCGTCCTGGTGCTTACCGTAGCGTGCTTCGCGGCGGCCACTCCTGCTCTGCGCGCTGTTCGTATCAATCCGGCGACTGCGCTGCGCGACGAGAACTGAGCTTTTCTTGAAGACGTAGCGCTTTCCTCGC
>CAWISY010000175.1:0-8150 GCA_963838455.1 Bryobacterales bacterium | reverse complement strand
CGGCCAAATGCGGGATCTTGAGACCACTACCGCCGGCACCAGCCTCAACTGGTTCAACGTCGGTCACATGCGCAGATTCCAGCGCCCTGATCCCGCCCATGCCGGAGCGGTCCCAGCCAATCTCCAAGACTGGAACGGCTACGCCTGCGTCCAAAACAATCTACTCGGCTCCATCGACCCGACTGGGTCGTATTGCTACTATGACGCAAGAGGGCTACGACGGTCCGGCGACGTGCTCTCTGGGGACCTGACGGTGACGAACGAGGCCAGTGGGTGACTCAGTTTGGCGTGGCTCCCGTGCTGGTAGTTCTCGCCTTCGCTGCGGGTTGTCGTAATGCTCACCTCCAAGAGCTACCTGGTAGGTACACATCGCCAAGGCGGGGTGGGGTGAAGCAGTGCTGACCCTGCGGGAGAGCAATCGCATGGACCAAGAGATCCATGTTCCGGGTCATCCGGCGAGTCCGGCTTCCTTCACCGCCGCGAGACCTCCGGGTCGTCCCAACCGTGGCATTTTGTTGACCTGCGAAAAATCCAGAGCCCGTTCGAGAGAGCGGCGGGTGTAGTGCGGGTGGGAGCCGTTGAGCCGCCTCACCGATACGCGACGCTGCGATGGCGGACCCAATGAATGTGAAGCAGGAGGCCCTCCGGGGAAAAGCAGATGCGGTAATCGCCAGCGCGCAGGCGGAACTCGTTGTCCCTGCCCTGGAGCTGTTTGACATCGCCCTCACCGCTCACCAAATAGCGGGAGAGCGCATCGAACACCCGCATGGCGCTGGCGCGGTCCAGAGCGCGGATGTCGGCGCGGGCGGCGTCGGACCAGACCGGGTGCCGCAGCATCAGCGGGCCGGGCCGGAGCCGTCCCGCTTCAGCGGAAAATCCTCCGGCCGCAAGCCAAACTCCGCGAGCACCTCTTCGTGCGAAATCCCCTTGTTGTGGCGGAGCCACTCCTTGGAGGCTTCGATGGCACGGACCTCTTCTTCTGTGAGCGGCTCGTCGTCGATTGGCGCGATGGCCAGAGAGCGGGACACCGGGTCGAGCAGCATGAACTCCATAAAGCGAACCACGGTGGAAATCCGATCCACCGGCAAACGCTCGATCAGCTCGTGAGCGTGTTCTTTTTCGCCAAGCGTGCGCATGGGTTCTTCCTTTTAGGGCGAGGCGCCGCCCTGTAGGCCGCGGCTTCCAGAAATGTGTCGGTGCTCTTCAGCAGCACGGTCCGCTGCGGAGAAGGCAGCGCTTCGATCTGCTCCAGACGCCGCAGCACTTTGCGGCTCGGCTTGCGGACGGGCTTCGGCCCGCAGGGTTGAAGCAACTCGTCGGTGGTAACCTCCAGGGCCGTGGAGAAGCGCAGAATCGTCTGGAGAACTTGAACTGGCTTGAGTCTGGAGGCGCAGGGCATGGCAACGACAGTGTAGCGGCGAGTTTGCACGTCCATAAATAGTATACGACTGCATTTTTAAGTGGGACGGTTTACCGATCCCCCTACTTGACAGGTTTTCGAAGGAGGCGGCTTTCATGGCGCGCGCATCTTCAAGGAAGAGATTGAGCGGTTGGGAAAGAGAAGTGAGTCTGGAGCCGGCTGGTGAAGGGCTTCGGGACGGAGTTGGCTGAGAGCCGTCGCTTGCGTGACCGTGGAGAAGCATCCGTGGCACTGTTTGGGAGCCTGCGATACCGGCGGCAGCGTGATCGACTGGGTGATGCGCACCAGGGGTCAGTTTCCGTTACGCGCTCGGCCGACTAGGGATGCCTTACTCCGTTCCGAACGCCAGCAGCACATTCCCGTTCACGCCGCTCTGCACCCCCGGATATCCGGAGCCCACGAACACCATTCCGCCCGCTATCGTCGGCCCCGCTGAACCCATCGAACCGCCCTTAGCCGGAACACCGTTCACGGTCTGAAACTGTTTCACCGTGTCGAAGCTCCAGACCACTTTGCCATCCGCCGTCGACAGCACCCGCAGCACGCCGTCCCAGCCGCTCGAAAAGACATAGCCGGGGATGGATGAGATGGCCGCGTCTTGGCCGTTCTTGCGTCCCTCGGACGGTTTCAACTCCGTGAACCACTTCCGTTCGCCATTTTCGAGCGCCAGCGCCACAACGCCGCCGCTGTTGACGCCGAAGTACGCCGCGGATTGGTCCGCCGTCCCGCCCCATACAATCTGCCCCGTCGCCTCCGGCGGCTTGCTGAACACGGCCGTCTTCCACACCACTTTCCCCTTCTGGTCCGGATCGTGAGCCCATACAAAGCCGCTCTTCTGGCCCGCGATCAGCAGGCTCTTTCCGTTGGGCAGGTTCACCAGCATCGGTGACGAGCCGAAGTCGTAATCCGGCCCCGCGTGCTTGGGGCAATTCTCCTTGTCCGTGTCGCGGATGCAGCCCACCACCCACACATCGTTGGCCGTGTCCTGGACCGACCACAGCACCTTCCCGTCGTCCAAGCTCAGGGCCATGATCGAATCCGTAGTCTTGGCCGCCGGAACCGAATAGGCGTCGCCGGTGCCGATGTAAATTGCGTCGCGTTTAGGATCGATGGTCGGAGCGCTCCACACGCCGCCGCCAGAGGGCGCAAACTGCTGCGTGCCTTTCGCGTTCTTGCCGGTTGGCTTGGGCTTATCCGCGATGATGTAGGTCTGCCAGATCCTGCGGCCGGTGGCAGCGTCCAGCGCCGCCACGCTTCCGCGAAAGGTGCAGCATTCGTACTTGGGGTCCGCCGCGGCGCGTTCTTCGCCGGAAGCCACTGGCACGTACAGCCGTCCCTGATAGAGCTGCGTTGCGCCGGTGATCCGAGCCAGCGGATGCGGATCGGCCTTGGTCTTCCATCGTTGCGTTCCGGTAGCCGCGTCCAGGGCGTAGATGTTTCCCGCCTGGTCGCCAAAATACGCGATCGCCGCTGCTCCGGTTTCCTGGCCGATGGTCACTGCGGAGCGCACGCCCGCATCCGCCTTGAAGGACCAGATCATGCAGCCAGTCAAAGCGTCCAGGGAATACACGTAGCCGCTATCGACGCCCACAAAAACCCTGCCCGAGACCACGCTGGGCTGGCCATAGACCGCGGTCGTGTCCGGGAATCCGAACGCCCACTTCAGCTTCAAGTCGGCGATCTTCGCGACGTCCAATCCCGCCGCGGAAGCGGTCTGGCTGCGCGTGTTCGCAATTCCCGCTCCCCATCCGTTCCACGCCGGCTGATTCAAGTCGAACCTTCCGCTGGGGCATTGCGCAAATGCGCAAGAAGCAGCAAGAACGGCAAGCACAGCGAGTCTCATGACCCGCAATTCTATCGAAAAAGCCGGCAGCGCACTAGAATCCAGATCTTCTGCCACGTCGGCACTCGAATTCGCCGCCGCAGCACCTCATAATCTGCTCTCACAATGCGGTCCAGCAGGCTCGAGTAAATCCCGATCAGCGCGCGCAGCGACGCCCGGCTCTCCTTCTCCACCATCTCTACCAGCGGAGCCGACTCCCGGTAATACTCACGCGCCCTTCCGGCCTCAAACTCCAGCAGCTTCCTGAGCGAAGGCGAAATCGAGTCCGCCGTCAACTGCTCGGGCTTCACACGAAACCGGTCTAGGTCTTCTTCCGGCAGATAGACCCGGTCGTTCTCCGCATCCTCGCGCACGTCGCGCAGAATATTGGTGAGCTGGAACGCGATCCCGCACTTCTCCGCCAGCACCAGCGCCTCCGGCGACTCAGAACCCCCGGCTGTTTTAAAGCCAAAGATGTGAATGATGGTCAGTCCCACCACGCTGGCCACGTGGTAGCAGTAATCGTAGAGTTGTTCGAAGGTGCCGATGCGCCGCGGCTCCAGATCAGAGCTGACGCCCTCGATCATCTCGAAAAAGTAGTAGTGCGGGATCTTGTAGCGAGCCACCGTGTGCAGAAACGCCGGCCACAGCGCGTTCTCCGGCAAGTCTCCGGCAAAAGCCCGGTCGAGCTCCTGCCGCCATTGCGCGATGGCCAAGCCGCGATCCGCGATCCCGGCGGCGTCGCTTAAATCGTCGCAATAGCGCATGAAGGCGTAGATCGCGCACATCGCGCGGCGGCGGTCCTGATCCAGCAGCAGGAACGAATAGTAGAAGTTCTTGGCCTGCTTCCGGGCCACGCCTTCGCAGAAGGCGTAGGACTCGGCTGCCGTCATGCGGGGAGAGCCTATGCGCGGAGAACTCATGCCGGTAGACCCATGCCAATAGAGCTAGGCCGCGCGAGCCAGCGTTTGTCTGGAGAAGGCCCGCCGGCCCAGCGCTCCCAGCAGCAAGCCGACGCGCTCGATCTTGGAAATCGCGGGCCGCGCGCGCAGCACGTTGTAATCCTGCTGCGCGATCTTGTCGAGCACCTTGAGCCCGCCGCGGCTGAACAGTTCCAGGTCGATCGCCAACCGCCGGTCCACCATTCCGGCCAGAGGCAATCCTCTAAGGAACAATCCGCGAGCGACCTCCACGGCTTCTTTCATGGCCGCGCGAAAACGATCGTCAAAACGCCGCTCCAACAGCATCTCGAGCGGGTAGCCGTGCCGGGCAAGAACATCCAGCGGCAGGTACACGCGATCCTTCAGCAGATCCACGGTCACGTCCTGCCAGTGATTGGCGAGCTGCAGCGCCGTGCAGGTGGCGTCCGACAGGGCGTTCCTTTCCTCGTCCTGGTAGCCGCACAATCCCAGCACCAGCCGCCCCACCGGATTGGCCGAATAGCGGCAGTACTCGTACAGCTCCTCGAAGTTGCGGTAGCGCGTGATGGTTTGGTCGCGCTCGAAGGCAGTGATCAGGTCGTCGAACAGCACCCGCGGAAGCCGGTACTGCGCCGCGGTTCCTTTGAGCGCGACGAAGACAGGATGCGAAACCTTCCCGCCTTCAAACCCGCTGCTTTCAAACCCGCCGCCTTCAAACATCGCCGCGAGCTCTCCGCGCCACCATTTGAGAAGCCGCAGGCTTTCCTGCGGATCGCCGATCTCGTCGCCCAGGTCGTCCGCCCAGCGGCAGAACGCGTAGACGTTGTAGAAATCCTGGTGCAGCCGCTTGGGCAGCAGAAAGCTGACCACGTGGAAATTCTCGTAATGATGCGTGGCCAGCCAGCGCGTGTACTCGAGCGCTTCTCGATGCGTCCAGGTGCGGCCCATTGCCTGGGGAGAGGCCAGAAACTCTGTGGGCGCCAGGTACACGGGAGTTTCGAAAGAAAGACCTATGGAATGATGGCCGTCTTCAGATGGCCGTTGTGGCTCATCAGGTGCTGCATCACTTCCAGGAGATTGGTGAGCGGCTCCACGCGATTGACGAAATCGCGCGCCGTTACGTAGCCGCTGCTGACCGCCTCCAGAGCCTTGCGCACCAGCGCCGGGGTATGGTGGAAGCTGGCTTTGAGCGTGAGCTCGGAGTAATGCAGCAGGTCGGTGTCGACGCCTACCTCCGAACCCGAAGGACACCCGCCGAAGAAATTCACCACGCCGCCGCGCCGCAGCAGCTTGATCGCGAGCTGCCAGACTTCCGGCATCCCGACCGCTTCGATCACCACGTCGGCGCCCAGGCCATCGGTAAGCTCGCGCACCTCGCCCGCCGCATCCGCGCCGTCCTTGTTCAAGACCGTCTCGGCCGCGCCCAGCCTGACCGCGCGGTCCAGTTGCTGCTGCCGCCTTCCGACCGCGATCACGCGCGCTTTGTAGACCGTAGTGGCCAAGCGCACGAACATCATGCCGATGGGACCGAGCCCGATGATCGCCACGCTATCGGACGGCTTGACGCCGGTTTCCTCCAGCCCGCGCATCACGCAGGAAAGCGGCTCAACCAGCGCCGCGTCCTGATAGGTGACGTGCGCCGGAATCCGGTGCATGTTCTTCTGGACGATGCGCTCTGGAATCCGGATATATTCCGCGTAGGCGCCATTGTTAAACAACAGGTCGTCGCACAGGTTCTCCTGCTGGCGCCGGCAATAGTAGCACTCGCCGCAGGGCGCGGAGTTCGCGGCAACCACCCGGTCGCCAACCTTGAAACCCTCGACCTTTTCCCCTAGCGCGACGATGTCTCCCGCCAGTTCATGTCCGAACAACGAAGGCGGCTGAATCATCATGGCGTGATAGCCGCGCCGAAAAACCTTGACGTCGGTTCCGCAGGTCAAAGCTGTGCGGACCCGCACCAGCACGTCGCCTGGCGCCAGTCTCGGGATGTCTACCCGCTCAATGCGCAGCTGCTCCTTGCCATACAGCACGGCAGCCGTCATCTGGTCTGTCACTCTTTGGTCACCTCTGGGGCTGTACCACTATCTTCAACGATCCGCCGGTGGGATGCAATGCACGCTCAATCCCATCATGGATTTGGCTCAGCGGATAGCGGTGCGAAATTAACTCTTCCACCGGCAGAGCGCCGCTGAACACCAGCTCCGCCGATTCCTTCTGCAAATCCACCGACGCGCTATAGGCGCCGCACAAAGTCCGCTCTTCCATACAGATGGCCGCGCCGGACACTTCGATTCTCTCTTGATGCGAGGTTTGCGCAAATAATAGGATCCGCGCCCCCGGGCGCGAGCAGCGAACCGCCTGCTCCACGATGCCCGGCGCCGAGGCCGCCACAATCACTACGTCCGCGCCGCGGCCGTCAGTCAGTTGAAACGCGGTCTTTTCCAGTTCGCCTGCTCGCGGATCGAAGGCCTCTGCCGCGCCGAACTTGCATGCGAGCTCTCGCCGTTCCACCATTGTGTCGGTCGCGACAATGCGCGATCCTGTCCGCGCCACGATCATGGTAAAAATCAGCCCGATGGGTCCCTGGCCCAGAATCGCGACTACGTCTTCCGGCTGGGGATCGATCTGCTTCACGCCCTTCAGGCAGGTATTGACCGGCTCGACGAAACAGGCTTGGTCGAAGGAGACGCCGGCTGGAATTTTTTCGACGCCGCGCTCCACAATCCAATCCATCGCGCGTACGTACTGCGAGAACCCCCCGCCGGCCGGCTCATACCCCGCCGTCACGCCCACTTTTTTGTATACCGGGCACTGGGCGTAGAGCTTGCGGCGGCAATAAAAACACGCGCCGCAGGGAATGTGATGGAACACGATCACGCGGTCGCCGGGAGCGTAGCGGGTGACCCCCGCGCCGACCTCGGCCACCACTCCCGCCGTTTCGTGCCCGTAAATCCGCGGGGCAGGCAAGAGGTTATAGGCGATTTTCTTCAGGTCGGTGTGGCAGATCCCGCAGGCCTCGACGCGAATCAGGATCTCGCCCGCGCCGATCTTGGGCACCGCGACCGATTCCACTTCCACCACGCTCGCGCCCTTGTACACAGCGGCGCGCATTGTCACAGGCGCCGTCGTGGGCGCCGTGCTGACGCTCGCGGCGGCACGAGTGAGGGCGGAAGCCCCTTCAGAGTTGGCAGTCGGCAAGAAACTCTCCTAGCTTTTTTGCGGCTTCGCGGCAGTTTCGCTCCAGCCGCAGCAGCGCCGGAATGGTTGTGAAGGGGCGGCGCAGGGCGGCCAGCGCAATCCTTCCGTGCGAAAACCGCCCGGCTGCGTCCCGGTATTGATTAAAATCGACCGGCATGTCTTCGCGCGCCGTATCGGATACGACTTTTATGCAGCGGAACGGCACCCCCCACTCCCGCGCCTTGGCCGCCGCCGCGGCCGATTCCATTTCCACGGCGATCGCCCCGGTCCGCTCCCGCAACGCGCGTTTTTCCGCCGCGGTCACCGCTACGCGGTCCGAGGATAAAATCTCGCCGCGTACAAACGGCCGTGACGACTGAATCTCGTCTCCGGAGATCACGATGTCGCCGATCTCCAGGCGTACATCCAGCGCTCCGCAAAACCCGACACTGAGGATTCCATCCACCGCACGCTTGTCGCGCAGAGCTCTAGCATGAAGCGCTTCGGAAACCAGGCGCGAGCCCGGACCGCTCACCAGCAGCGACCAGCCGGATCGGGGCCGGATCTGCGCCAACTCTCGCGCCTCCGAGGCGACGATCAGCCAACTAGACGACAGTGCCGTAACGGGATGGCTCATGCGGCGTACCCGTTGGTCTGGAACCACTCAACCGCCTGCTCCAGCGCGGCGCGCGCCGGACCCGGCGTGTAACCCAGTTCGCGAGCGGCTTTCTCGTGGCTCACCCACATCTTCTTCCTGGCCATTCTCACGCCATCCAGAGGCGCGCGCGGTTCGCGGCCGCTCACGTTGGCC
>CAWISY010000174.1:0-31844 GCA_963838455.1 Bryobacterales bacterium | reverse complement strand
CGGTGATGCCGGTGAACTTGTAAATGTCGGTGCCGCTGGCGTTCTGGCTCTGCTGCGCGCCCGCGGAGTTGACGCTGTCCGTAGCGGCGTAATTGCTCACGGCGCCCGCGGTGGACGAGGTCGAGCCGTTGGCGCTCGCGTCTCCAAAGCCGAAGGCGTCGCCGGTTCCGCCGTTGAAGTTGAGGCGGAAGTCCTGGCCGCTGCTGGAGGTAATTTCGACGTTGCCGCCGTTATCGATGGCTTCCATGCCGGCCGCGCGTGTGGTGGCGTTGCCCTGGAAAGCCGCGTTCAGCGTCGCCAGGTTGGTGGCTTCCGTGACAGATCCGTTCAGCGTGCTAAGATCTACCATCGCGCCGCCGCCGATGGACACCTGAATGTCCTGAGTGGTGGCGGTTCCCGCGCCTGTGGCTGTCAGCGAGTTATAGGCGAACGTGCCTGCCCCGCCGGCCACGCCCGCGCTGTTAGCCCAGCTTCCGAAACCAAGCGCATTGGAAACATCGCCCGCGGTTTGAACCGTGAAGCTGTTGCCGGCGGAGTTCTGAAGCTCGATCGTGCCGGCGTTATTGACGGCTTGGACGCCGGTGGCGGCCAGAGTCTGATTGGCTGCGATCCCGGTGTTGATGGCTGCAACCGCTTCGTCGGCTGTGGTGACGGAAGCGGGAAGCGCCACCGTGATGTTGCCGGCCGAGCCAGTCACGCCGCTGCCGCTGATCTGCATGTTGACCGTCTCGTCGGCCGCAGGAGCCACGTAGGCTTGCGTCGCCGTAGCGGTCACGTTGGCGACGTTGCCGACCGGGCTGTCCGCGCCGGCGAAGTTGCCCATCAGAGCCGTGGCAACCTGATCCCCGCCTTGCACCTGGAACGCCGTGGTGGGCGAGCTAAAGGCCAAGGTCTGCTGGCCGGCCGGATTGGTGGTGATGGACGCGGTGATATTGGCATTCTTGAAGGCGGTCGCCTGTTGGCTGGAGCCGTTGCCCGCATTCTCAATGGCCTGGTTAATGGCCGTCACCAGAGTGTTGGTGTCGGTGACGCCGGTCAGGTTCACCGCAACGTCCACTTTGTCGCTGCCGTTGGCGTTGCTAAAGCCGGGACCGGTGATGATGAAGTTGGTCGTGTTGCTGTTGATGCTGGCCAGGTTGGTGCCGTTGGTCACGATGGCATTAACGCTGGTGTATTGCGAACCGGGGCCGATGTCGGTGGTTCCCGCGCTATTCACGCCGGTAGCCGTGACGCCCTCGAGTCCCAGGCTCTTGGCGTCCACAGTGGAGGTGCTCAGGTTGACCGAAACGGTTCCGTTCTGGGTGGCGGTGATGTTGCCGGAAGACTCGCCGCCGCCGATAAACACGTTCAGCGCCTTGGCCATGGATCCGCCCTGGTTGAGCCCGATGGACTGCGCCTGGCGGTCGATTTCCTGAATCACGCTCTGGAACTGCTGGTTGAGCACGCCGCGGTCGCCGGTGAAGGTGTCGGAGGCGGACTCGGTCGCCAGCGTGCGAGCGCTGTCGAGCAGTTGGGAAATGTTGCTGACGCCGCCGTCGGCGATCTGCAACTGGCTCAAACCGTCGTTGGCGTTCTGAATGCCTTGCGTCAGCACGGCTTCGTTCGAACGGTAGGAGTTGGCGATGGCCAGGCCGGACGGGTCATCTCCGGAATTCACGATGCGCAGACCAGAAGTCACTTCATTGATGGTTTTATTCTGGAACTGTTGGGTTTGGTTGAGGTAGTTTTGCGCCTCGAGCGACGCAACGTTGGTATTGATGGTAAAAGACACGGATTCTCTCCTTGAATATTCGGCCCGGGAATCCTTTCCCGGTTTTTTGACTACACCGGCCTTATCGGCGAGGTCAGAACCCTCTTGAGCGAATCCGCAATTCTTTCCACAGCCGCATCGGAAACTTCGCGCGCCGATTCGCGGTTCTGGTCGCGCGTGAGTTGGATCTCCTTGCGCAGCACGGCCACGGACTTAGGCGCGCGGATGCCGAGCTTTACCTGCGATGCGCTGGACTCCAGGATCTCGACTTCCACATCTTCCCCGATCACCAGCGTTTCGCCGGGACGGCGGCGGATGACTAACATGGTCCGTCCCCTTCCGGCGGCGCGGGAGCAATCGGGTGCTGGTGCGAATAGCGGCGGTCCGCACGCACGGCCTGCACCGCAATGCGCGTGCGCGGATGAATCACCACCGGCGCCAATAAATTGGCGGTGAGCCGGCCGTTTTCTGGCGCACTGAGCAGCGCAAGACACAGCAGGCCTGCCGCCGGCGGGACCGGCTGCTCAGGATCGAGAGCCAGTCGCGCGGGATCGAGAGCCAGCCGCTCCAGATCTTCGCGTGTCAACGCCAGCGCGTAGTCCGGGTCGATCGCCTGTACCGGCGCGGCCATGAAACACAGCTCAGGGGACGTAAGGCTTTGGAGAAAAACGATCGGCGCCCACTCCGGTCTTTCGACGACTGCGAACGATGTCTGCCCGTCGAAACCCGGCAGACCGGCCGGAAACTGGAGCACCGCGGAGCGATCGTATTCAAGCGCGCCGAAGCGTTGCGTCTGTGCCACAGCCATACGCATCCACCTAATGCACATTCGTGGCCATCCACAATCGCGCCGGCTGTTGCGCGTGGCCGAGTCCGCGGGGCAACTGTTACGCTGAAACATCATGGAGAAACACTCGCGCGTTTTTGTCGCGGGCCATCGAGGCTTGGTTGGCTCCGCCATCCTCCGCCGTCTGCAAGCTGATGGTTTTACCAACCTGATCCTCGCCTCCAGAGACCAGCTTGATCTGCGCGTCGAAAACGCTGTTACCGGCTTCTTCGAACGCTTCCGTCCCGAATACGTACTCCTGGCGGCGGCCAAGGTGGGCGGAATTTTGGCGAACAGCACGCATCCAGCGGAGTTCCTGCACGACAACCTGGCCGTCCAGACCAACGTCATCGACGCCGCGAAAAACTTCGGCGCTCGCAAGCTTCTCTTTCTCGGCTCCTCTTGCATCTATCCCAAGTTCGCTCCTCAACCCATTCGCGAAGAGTACCTGCTGACCGGCGAATTGGAGCCCACCAACGAGGCCTACGCGATCGCCAAGATTGCCGGCATCAAGATGTGCCAGGCCTACCGCCAGCAGTACGGTTTTTCCGCTATCAGCCTGATGCCGACCAATCTCTACGGCCCTGGCGACAACTTCGATTTACAGAGCTCGCATGTGCTGCCCGCCCTGCTCCGCAAGTTTCACGAAGCCGCATCTTCCGGAGCCGCTGAAGTGATCATCTGGGGCACGGGAGCGCCGCGCCGCGAATTCCTCCACGTCGACGATCTGGCCGATGCCGCGCTTTTTCTCATGCAGCGCTACGATTCCGGTGAGATCGTCAATGTAGGCACCGGCGAGGATTTGACCATTGCCGAGCTTGCCCAAACGGTCGCGCGGATCGCAGGATTCGGCGGCCGCCTGGTGTTCGACTCTTCGAAACCCGATGGCACGCCGCGCAAGCTGCTGGACGTATCGCGCCTGACTGCGCTGGGCTGGAAGGCCCGCATTCCGCTGGAGGAAGGCATCCAGGCGACTTACCGCTGGTACCTGGATCACGCCGCCAGTCACGCCTCGATTTAAGTTCCTAACAAATTGGAAAGGCTCGCTTTATTGCCGTGAAAAGGCGGGCATTCTTGTTTCGCCGGGATATAATTCCGGCGCCATGTCTCAAATTTTTCGCCTGTTTTGGCTGCGCGAGAACGGCTGCGATGCCGGAACTCCGCTTCGAGCCGAGGAGCTCGACCGGGAACTCGAAAGCCCGGAGTTTTCCAAGAAGGTTCTCCATCTGGCGGCCGGCGCAAGCGGCGAGCTGATGCTCAGCCTTCCCTATCTCGACCGCAGGGAATGGCGCCAACGGCGCGAAATTCTTTCGACGCTGGATTGGGAGCGGCGCGGCGAACTCATCTACCCGAAGCTTCCCGTGAGCCTGGCACTGCGCCACTTGACCGCGAACCTGGTCCTGACTGACCAGAGATGGGTCCGCTCACCCAGCGCCGGCGACCCGCGTCACGCGAACCTGTGGCAGGCCATCTCGGTCGCGATGCAGCGCGGCTTTCGCGCCTGGATCGCCGAAGAATACTTCCGCGACATCACCCGTTTCGCCGATCGCGAAGCGGCCTACCCCATGATCGTGTATCAAGCCGCGCGGGTCTGCCACGGGGCTTCCCGCGGCTGCTTCACCTACGACCTGCGCGACTATCCGGAATGCCGGCTCACGGTTGCCCTGGCCACGAAGATGACCGGCCGCACGATCCAGGCCATCCTCGGCGGGGTGGAGCAGCGCTTGTACGCCGCGGGAATGCCGGAGCTGGCCCGCCGCTACTCGCCCATCTGGCAGCAGGACGTGAGCGTTGCCGTGCGCAAAAAGCCGAAGCCTTTTGTCGAATTGCTGGCGGCCGAAACCGCTTTCATCGACGCGCTGGTGGAGCTGGGCATGAACCGGTCTCCAGCCGGCGTCCAGCATTTTTCCAAGATCGGCAACCGCGCGCTGCGCAAAGTCTACGGCATGGATGTGCGCCACCTGGGATTGCGCGCCATCGAAGAAACCACTGGCATCTTGGCGGGAGAGTTGGAAATGTGGAATGTCAATATGCCGGGCGCATAATGCTTCGGGCGGCGATCACGACTTCATCGACGGAGGGATTCTGCAGCACGCGCACATGGGTTCCACGCGGCGCCCAGATTCGCGGATCGGTGCTCAAGAAAATGCTCACTACCGGCGTTCCGACAGCGGCGGCCAAGTGCGCGATTCCCGAATCGTTACCGATGTAGGCTCGCGCGGTGGCCAGCCAGCACGCCAGCTCATACAGATCGTCGAAGCGCACGGCGCCTTCCAACGCCGCGTCGCCCAGCCCCTCTTGCGGCCCTGCTGTCCATTTCACGGGAACTCCGAGTGAGGAGGCCAGGCGGCGGAAGCCGTCCATCGGCCAGCGCTTCGCGGGCGAGCTGGCGAACGGATGAATCACGATGAAATCTTCTACTCTTTGCGCCGGGATCACGATGCGCGGGACCCCCTCAGCCGGCGGGGGAAGCGCGGGGAAAAACGTGAACGGGAGATGGCGCACGGCCTCACGAAATTCGGGCCGCTTGGTTCCGTACCAGGAGTAGATGGAATCGAGGGCTTCGAGAGCTTCCATCCCTGTGGCGGCATGCACTCCCTCCCTCACTCCCACCAGCTCCAGTCCGGTGTCGGCGATGGCTCGCGTGCGATCCGCGAAGCGGATCAGCGGCAACACCGCGCGCGGGGCCCACACCTCGGTGTAATCGGCGCGCGCAGCTTCCATTGCCGGCAGCGACAGTATCACGTCGCCGATGGCCCCAGGCCGGATCAGCAGACGTCTCACGGGAGCTTGTAGAGGGCTCGCGCGTTGTCCCGCATGACCATCCGAGCCAGCTCCGAGGCTCGCGCACGGGTGATCTCGCCATCGCGCAGCATCCCGGTGAGCGCGATCGCCAGCGCCTCACGCCCGGTCTTGGCCGCGATGTAGCCGGTCTCCTCCCATCCTTCCTGCGCCGAGTACGGATAGGCGTCGGTGGCGAACAGGACTTTTTCGGGAACGAACTCCAGCCACGCGCGAATGTTCTTGGCCAGCTCCGCCGGATACAGAATCAGGTTCTGGTCGGAGAAATCGAGATACGCGTTGGGCTTGGTGAGCAGCGCCGTGAGCTGATGCTCGAACGGCCATCCGCCGTGAAGAAAAACGAAGTTGGTGTGGCGCAGTTGCGGATCGTCGAGCAGCGGTTCGAGCTGCATGGGATTGCCGCCCGAGACACTGAAGTAACTCCCCGCGCCGGCGTCGGAATGAATGTGCACCGCCAGCCCCAACCGCCCGCATTCGGCGGCGATGAAACGGAAAATGTAATCCTGAAGCGCCTTGTACTGACCCTTCCCGGACCACGCCGCCTCAGCCTCAGCCCTCGCCGGATTGCCGATATCGAGCGGGCGCAGGTACGCCATCTCGAACTTCTCCGCGACCGCCCCTCCCTGCTTCTGCCGTTCCAGCGTGGGCCGAACGACGGTGTTCAAGTATGCATCGAGCGTCGCCGGGCGGGTGGCCAGCTCCGAATCTTTGTAATAACGCTGCAGCAGCTTTTCTTCGAGCGCGAAGAAAGCCTTCTGATCCGAGTTGTGAATGATGGAATCGTTGGCCAGCGGATACATCAGCGCGTCGGCATACGGGACCCATAAGAAGCGGTCCGCAGGCAAACCCGGGCCCATGCTCACCCGATTCGCCAGCATGACTCCAATGCCGAGCTGATCCAGAATTTTCGCCGGCTCACCGCGCTTGACCGTGCGCCGTGCCTCGGCGAGCTCGGGCGCGTTTTCGCGCAGGCGCACCGGATCCGATTGCGCCTCCAGATGGTCCACTGGCAGTGCGTCATAATCTTTATCCGGCGCTTCGCCCGCACTGGTGGGGCGCACCGGGTGGGCGTGGTTGTCGATGGCGGGAATGCTCTGGATTTCCTTGAGCAGGTCCACATCAGCCAGCCGGACCGCGTCAGCCGCCGGTTCGGGCTGGCGCCCGCATCCGCAAAGACTCAAAACCGCGAGGGCGAGAAGGAACCTATTTGACGATATCGAGCTGCACATTCACGTCGAGATCCTTCGGCGGGAGGCACGCTTTGTCGTTGCAGGCCTGGTAACGCAGCTTGCCGTTCATGCCGATCGGCCCGGTAACAGCGGTGGCAGGAACGTTGAACTTCGCGATCAGTTCGAAGTTGCCGGTGTAGACCGAAAGCGGCTTGGGCTCGGACTGGATCTTGTAAGAGGTCGGCGTGGGATATTCGACTCCGGCCGGCTCCAGCGCGCCCTTGCCCCAGGTAAGGCGCAGCGGGATCAAATACTCGTCCGAGGGATGGTTGCTGTTGACGTGATAGCCCTCATTGAGCGACAACGGCACATGCACCTCCACCATGCCGCCGATCTTGGCGCGCACCGGAGGCGTGGGAGTGTAATGCAGAACGTTAGCGCTCTGCGCGTAGCCGGATTGGACGGAGGCGAATTGGATGGCGCAGATCAGCCCACAACCCAGCGGGCATGCGATTGTCAGTAACTGCCGGATTCTTCCCATTCTTCGAGTCCCCCAAGAGCGTCAAGATTTCCTGCCGGTACGTGTTCATGCTTACCAGGCCCTGGTGCGAGGTGGCAACGCGCCCCTGGCGGTCAATCAGAAACGTTGTTGGCAGCGCCTCAATTCCGCCGAACTGCTGGCTGACCAGTTCATTGATGATCATCATCCGGTAATTGATCTTCTGCCGCGCCATGAACGGCCGCACCGATTTCCATCCGTCGTCGTCTTCGGAAACTCCCAGCACGGCGAAATCGCGGTTCTTATATTCGTTCTCAAATTTCACGAACCACGGAATCTCCACTTCGCACGGTCCGCACCAGGTGGCCCAGAAGTTCAGCAGCACCACTTTGCCGCGATAATCCGAGAGCTTGGCCGGCTTGCCGTCTGAATCCGCCAGCGAGAGATCGGGTGCCGGCTTGCGATCTTTTTCCGCCTTGACCGAAGGCCAGGAGTCGTCAATAAAGGAGCAGGCGGCCAGGTACATCGCGATCGCTCCCACCGCCAGAAGCTGAAACTGACGCCGTTTCGTCATCAGGACTCCTCCTTTAGGATAGCGCCTCTTGGCGCGCAGGATAGCGCTTCCGGCCGAGGCCTCCCGGCCGCGGGTCACCGTACATCCGCCTATGCCGAAAGGATTGCATTATTTGTGCCGAGATTGTGTATTGTCTTCGGACTTTCTGGCTTACACTTCGGCTATGACCCACCGCGTCGTGTATATCTTTCTTGCCCTGGTGTCCGCGACCCTTCTCAAGGCTCAGCTCTCGGGCAACGGCCAGCAAAGCTTCATCCTAGGCTGCGTGGTCACCACCGGAATGATTTGCGCGCCCGGCAGCACCGTCACGCCCACCTCCGCACTGGTGAATCAAACCCTAGGAGCCTGTCCGAGAAATGCTTTTCGAGGCTGCATGTTGTGATGCGAGAGCATTTCGAGCACAAGACCTTCTGGTTAGACAGAGCGATTTTTGATTACTCAGACAGGCTCCTAGGGGCGACTGCGTCCTACTCCAACTCCTGGACCTTCGCCGACGGGAGCGTGGCCACGATCAACGGCAGCGCGTCGAGTCCTTCGCTCCTTTCGCAGACCGCCTCTCTGAGCAGCAGTTTCACCACCAGCGGCGAGGGCGGCGGAGAGTTCGCAATGCAAGCGAATCAAGTTGACAGCCTGACCATTAACTCCACCAACCCTGCCAATCAGACTGGCACTCTCTGGTTCGAGGTTGCGGTCCAGGTCACGTCCTCCTCCGGTAAGACAGGATACGGCACCAGTGGGGGCTTCTCTGTTGGACCCATCGGACCCGGGATCCTTCCGGGCCAAGTTTGGGGGCAGAATTTCTGCGGATCGGGCGCGGAAGGGTCAGCCCAGTCGCAGTGCGGCTCTTTCGTTATCGAAACGGGCCATTTCCAGTTCGCGTTCGGCAAGCAGTTCACACTCAGCACCCTCACCACCGCGGGAAATGGCATGGGTCCCGGCAGCACTCAGGCCGGCTCCACCGTTTCCACCTCAATCCTCGGGATCTATGTGCTCGATTCCAGCGGCAATCAAGTAACGTCGGGCGTGACCGTCGCCTCCGCGCTCGGCGCAAACTACGCGGTTATCGCGACTCCGCTGTCGCAAAGCACAGCGCTCCCTCATTTCGCCGCGGGAGGACCCTGGACCACCGGCTTCTACATCGTCAATAGGGGTTCCCAGCCCGGAAACTATGCGCTCGAGTTTTATGACGATTCGGGCGCGGCCGTCGACGTGTCTCAAAATGGCCAAGCGATCACGAGCCTCAACGGAACCGTCCCGGCCAACGGCGCACGCTACTTTGAGGTGGGACCTCCCGACCCGATGGTGACCTCCGGCTGGGTCCAGGTCACCGCGGATGCTTCGGTGACGGTCCAAGGCCTGCTACGCGACAACGTGAACGGCATCTACTATGAAGCCGCCGTCCCGGCGAGTTCGGGCAGCAGGGAGGTCATCGTTCCCTTCGATGACACCACGTTCGGCCCCACAGGCGCGCCCATTTACACCGGCTTCGCCCTCGCGAACCTTGATCCGGCCAACCCAGCGAATGTGGTCTGCACGGCGACCAATTCCTCCGGCGCGGTTATCGCCAACTCGGTTAGCGTGCCCACGATCGCGCCCCTGGGCCATTGGGCCAACTACCTGTTCCCAGCCCTGGCGGGCCAACTGGGGACCATCGATTGCGTCGCCAACACCAAGATCGCCGCTCTCGGCATCCGCTCGGTTGGCGGGGGCCCGCTCTCCACGCTCCTGGTGATCGTCAACTAGGCCGGGGGCCTCTTCTGAACTGCGCTCGCAGCCCTGCGCGCTGGGCTGCGCTATCCTGTCGATCAAGACTCCCGTGCCGCAACCGCTCCTGGCTGATTCCAACCCGCTGCTCAAAGAGCTACGCCGAGCCTCCGCCCGCGGCACGCTGACCTCCGAAGGCCTGGCCGTCGCCGAAGGCTTCCATTTGCTCGAAGAAGCGTTGCGGAGCCGCTGCGAAATTCCCGTGGTCATTGCGGAAGAGGCCGCGCAGACCGTGGTTTCCAAGCATGTCCGCGGGCTGCAACACACCCGCGTGGTCTCGGTTGCCCAGAAAACCTTCGCCGCTCTGGCCACCACCGAGTCCCCGCAAGGCGTCATCGCCCTGGTCCGGCCGCCCTCCTGGACGCTGGAACATCTGCTCCGCGGCAAGCCTCTGGTGGTGATCCTGGACGGCGTGCAGGACCCCGGTAACGCCGGAGCGATCGTCCGGGCCGCGGAAGCCTTCGGAGCCACCGGAGCCGCCTTCTTGAAAGGCTCGGTCAATCCCTACAACCCCAAGTGCCTGCGCGCCTCGGCCGGTTCCACGTTCCGGCTTCCGGTGCTGGCCGGTCTGGAGCACGCGCTGCTGGCCGCGGCTTTAAAACAAAAAGACGTCACCCTGTACGCGGCTCTCCCGCGCGCTACGCGCACCATTTCTGAGGTGGACTTCAAACGCTCCTGCGCGATTGTCATCGGCAGCGAGGGCCGCGGCGTCACCCCGGCGCTGGCCAAATCGGCCGAGGCCATCCGCATCCCCACCTGCGCGGTCGAGTCCCTGAACGCCGCCGTCGCCGCCGGAGTTATGCTCTACGAGGCCCAACGCCAGCGCCAAGAAATGCCCAGCGCCAGCGCGCGGTAATCTAAAAACGCAGCATGAGCCTCTTCGATTCCGCGCCGCTACCGCACGCCGACCTTCCCGGCCGTCCCCTGGCCGAGCGGATGCGCCCGGAGCGCCTGGAAGACTTCGTCGGCCAGCAGCACATCCTGGCCCCCGGCAAGCCGCTCCGCGTCCAGATCGAGCGCGACCAGCTCCAATCCTTGATCCTGTGGGGACCTCCCGGCGTCGGCAAGACCACGCTGGCGCGCATCATCGCCCACGTCACGCGTTGCGAATTCGTCCCCTTCAGCGCGGTGTTGAGCGGCATCAAGGAGATCAAGGCCGTCATGGCCGATGCCGAGCGTCTGCGCCGCGCCGGCCGCCGGACGCTCGTTTTTGTAGACGAGATTCACCGCTTCAATAAGGCGCAGCAGGACGCGTTTCTGCCTTACGTCGAGCGCGGCGACATCATCCTGATCGGAGCCACCACAGAAAACCCATCCTTCGAAGTCGTCTCGGCGCTGCTCTCGCGCTCGAAGGTATACGCCCTACGCGCGCTTTCGGCCGAAGAAATCATTACCCTGCTGGAGCGCGCGCTGAAAGCGCTCAACCTCACTGCTTCTCCCGAGCTCTTGGAGCAAATCGCCATCTTCTCCAACGGCGACGCTCGTGCCGCGTACAACATCCTGGAGCTGGCCTCCGGGGTCGCCAAGGACGGGGTCATCGATCAATCCGCCGTCGAGAGCGTGCTGGAGCGCAAGACGCTGCTGTACGACAAAGCCGGCGAGGAGCATTTCAACTTAATCTCCGCGCTGCACAAAAGCGTCCGGTCGTCGGATCCAGACGCCGCACTGTATTGGCTCGCGCGCATGCTGGAAGCCGGCGAGGACCGGATGTACCTGGCGCGACGCCTGGTCCGCATGGCCATCGAAGACATCGGCCTGGCCGATCCGCGCGCCCTGGAGCAGGCCATGGCCGCGCAGCAGTGCGTGCATTTCCTGGGCGTGCCGGAGGGCGATCAGGCGCTGGCGCAAATCGCCATTTATCTTTCCGTCGCACCCAAATCCGATGCAGCGTATAAAGCCCTGGGCAAAGCCATGGAAACCGTCGCCAAGGCGACGGGCGAGCCGGTCCCCATGCAGCTCCGCAACGCGCCGACGCGATCCATGAAGGAGTGGGGTTACGGCACCGGCTACCAGCATGCCCACAACTTTGAGGATGCCGTGAACACGATGGAATGCCTCCCTGACAATCTGCGCGGTACGATCTTCTATGAGCCGTCGGCGCGAGGGGTCGAGGAAAGAATCTCCGCCCGGCTCGCGGAGTTGCGGGCCAGGCGGAAGAAGGAATCTTGGCCACAGACAAGCACGGATAACACAGATAAGACCAAAACCTAAAAACCCAAAAACCTCTATTGGTACGCCCACCCCGAGAGTACTATTGCCCGTTCGGCTGACCGCCTTCTATTCTTGATCACGCGAAGCCATGCGCCGCCGCCTCCAACGCGTACTCGAATACATCCTGTTCCGCTGCTCCCTGCGCTATCGCCGCTCTCTGGCGCTTCGCCGCTTTGAACTCGACCCGCCACTCTCAAGCGCACCAACCTTGAGAAAATCGAAGGGATGAAACAGTCGAGCGCGGGGTTGCTGGTTTACCGCGGCCGCGATCCGTCGCTCGAAGTTTTCCTGGTCCATCCCGGCGGGCCCTTCTGGGCCAAGAAAGACCTCGGCTCGTGGTCGATCCCCAAAGGGGAATTCGCAGAAGACGAAGATCCCCTTGCCGCCGCGCAACGGGAATTCACCGAAGAGACCGGCTTCTCGATTGCAGGGCCGTTTCTACCGCTGGGCGAAGTTAAGCAGCCCAGCGGAAAAATCGTTCACGCGTGGGCGGTAGAAGCGAGCGCCTTGGAAACAAACCTGGATGCCGGCGCGATCCGCAGCAATACATTCAAGCTGGAATGGCCGCCGAAATCCGGCAAGTTTCGCGAGTTTCCGGAAGTCGACCGCGCGGGGTGGTTTTCTCTGCCGGCCGCGCAAGAAAAGCTGCTGAACGGGCAGCGCGAG
Organism: Bryobacterales bacterium; assembly: GCA_963838455.1. GTDB lineage: Bacteria > Acidobacteriota > Terriglobia > Bryobacterales > Bryobacteraceae > Palsa-187. The sequence continues at coordinate 19,583 of CAWISY010000174.1, read as the reverse complement.
TTCCTGAGGCGGTTAGCGGCGGCATTACCGCCGGCGCAGTAGCCTTGCGGGCCAAGTCAGGATTCGCCCCGCGCGCCAGGTGGCTGACTTCAGCATGCCCGAGAGGACGCTCGAATACTCCTGCTCACGTTCGTAGAGAAATCGGATCTGCGCGTCTCTCCGAGCCAATAATCGTTCCAATTCCCAACGGTCGTGCGGCGTCAGAGTGTAACCCGCTACCAGGCGCTCCGGCAGTGGACGTGGAACGTAAATGGTCCCGTGGGAGGGCGCGGTTTCCGCCGCCGACCGCTCAGCGGTGTAGAAATATACCGCAATCGATCGTCGTGAACATTCTTCTGCGGGAACGCAGATCCGGTCAAAACCGTGCCAAGAGTTTTCTGTTGTCTCGAACACCACACATCGGTTTGCCAGAGGCAGAATCTTGCGCCCGTCTTGCAGGCCCTCCTCGCTCCAGGCGTCGCGGACCAGTTCCAGGCACCCTCCCCAGGACTCTTCCCAGCGTGGATTCAAGAAGACAATCAGATTCAAACGCCGGTGCAGAGGCTTGTGGGGATGGTAATTGAAGTCGACGTGAAAATCGAGATCCTGGCCGCTCAGGTTTTCGTGCGTGCCTCCGCCGGCGTACTCGGGGTCATAGAGCAGGCGCTCCATGCCGCAGACCGTCCCGAGCCAATCGAGAAACTCTTGTGCTCGCATGAGCCGGTCAAAGTCGGCGTAGGCTCCGCCGAGCGCGGCCAGGTCCGGACGAGTGGCCTTCCGGCCCTGGCCGCCGGCCTCATTCGTCGCTCGCACCAGGTCAAACTCCGGAAATTCGGCGATGAGCTGCGCGGCGAATTCCGGTATGAGGAAGCCGTCGATGACCACGTGCTTGAAGGGCTTCGCCTCGCGAAACTGCCGCGCGAGCGTGTCTGTATCGAGCACGTGCTCTTGCAGGTACCATCCGGCTAAGTGTCCCAAGCGATCAGTGTACCGGTTGCGGTTCCTCCAGCGTCCGGTACAGCGTCCGGCTCAACAGCAGCCACAATCCCGTTCCGGCGGCCGGCAGCAGACACATCGAAATCCACATGGCGCTGTACCAATGTTTATCCAGCCAATGGCCGTAGACCACCTGCACGATGCCAACCACGGCTGACCAGGAACCGGACCCGATGCCTCCTACCATTGCGACCTGATCGCGCGGGTACAGGTGCGAGCCGACGCGCATCGACAGGACGACGAATCCGTCGGCGACAAAAGTCGCCCAGAACATCAGCGCCAGCACCAGGCTCAAGGAACTGGTCATGGCGATCAGTCCGGATGGCAGAGCCAGAACCGCGAGCAGGCAAAATAATCCCGCGGGGCGCTTCCCAGGCGTAACGAGCTTGTCCGCGACCCAGCCCCAGAAATAATAGCCCGCCTCCCAGCCGACCAGAGGGACCCACAACACCTGGCCCAGCCGCGCCTGCGTCAATCCCATCGCGCGATTCAAATACAGCGGGCTTAAATTTGACACGATGCCGAGCGCGACCGCGCCCAGGCCGAAGCTCGACACCACCAGCCACAGGCGACGCTCGCGGAAGTCCGGCCACGTGACTTTGAGCGAGGTGCTGCGATAATCCTCCATGAACGGCGGCCGGCCGATGACGGCCCATAGCGCCAGCCAGACCAGGCTCATCGCGCCGGTGACAAGAAATGCGGAGTGCCAGCCGAAGCGCAAGGCAATCGGCGTGACCAGCAACGGAGTGAGGATCGCACCCAGCGATGCTCCGCTGTACCCGATGGCCATGCCGCGCGATTGCCGGTTGGGCGGGAGCGAATCCGACGCAGCCTTCAGAGCTCCGGGAAATGCCGAGCCTTCCCCGAATCCGAGCACCGAACGCGCCGCCGCAAATCCCCAGAAGCCCGACATGGCCGCATGCGCGGAGCTGGCGACCGCGCGTACCGATACTGCGGCGAACATGCCCTTCCGCAATCCGATGAAGTCGAGCAGCGAACCCCACAGCGGATTCCCGATCATATAAAAAATTGAGAATCCGAGAAGCGCCTGAGTGTAGGCTTCGCCGCTGAGCCCGGTGTCATGCAAGATGGTGGGCGACAGCACTGCCAGCACCTGCCGGTCGACGTAGGACAGCACGTTGGCGAGCATCATCGCCACCGACGGCACCCACATGCTCCAGCCCAACATCCGGGATGTTCTCACCAGGGGAGTTTATCGCACTTGCGGGAATCCAAGATCCACCTTGCTGGTGGATGGGTCAGGCCAGCGGCTGGTGACCACCTTGGCGCGCGTGTAGAATTGCACGCCTTCCGGCCCGTACATGTGCAGGTCGCCGAATAGCGATGCCTTCCAGCCGCCGAAGCTGTAATAAGCCACCGGAACGGGAATCGGCACGTTGATACCCACCAAGCCTACCTCTACATCGAACTGAAACTGCCGCGCCGCCCCGCCATCGCGCGTGAAGATGGCGACGCCGTTGCCGTAGGGATTGTCGTTGATCATGCGGAGACCCTGTTCATACGTTTCGGCTCGAGCAATGCTGAGCACCGGGCCGAAGATTTCATCGTCGTAGCAGCGCATTCCCGTGTTTACGCGATCGAGCAGAGTTGTTCCTAGAAAGAAGCCGCTGCGCTGGCAGACGGCGTGGCCGGAGCCGTCGACCACCACGTGCGCCCCTTCCGCCGCTGCGTTCTTCACGTACGACGCCACGCGATCGCGATGCTCGCGGGTGATCAGGGGGCCCATCTCATTGCCGTCCTCCATCCCCGGCCCGATCTTGATTCGCGACATTCGTTCGCGAATCGCCTCGATCAGAGGATCGGCGACGGAACCGACGGCGACCACCACGGAGATGGCCATGCACCGCTCGCCCGCGGATCCGTAGGCGGCGGAGACGGCCGCGTCGGCGGCCATCGCGACATCGGCGTCCGGCAGTACCAGCATATGATTCTTCGCTCCGCCCAGAGCCTGCACCCGCTTGCCGTTTTTGGTCGCGGTTTCGTAGATGTATTTGGCCACGGGAGTGGAGCCGACGAAGCTGACGGCCTTGATCTCGGGATGCTCCAGCAGACGATCGACAGCGACTTTGTCGCCTTGCACCACGTTGAAGACGCCGTCCGGCACGCCCGCGCGCTGGAGCAACTCGGCCAGAAGCAGGCTCACGGAAGGGTCGCGCTCAGAGGGTTTCAAGATGAAGGTGTTGCCGCAGGCGATGGCGTTGGCGAACATCCACATGGGGACCATGGCCGGAAAGTTGAACGGCGTGATGCCGGCGACCACCCCCAGAGGCTGGCGGATCTGATACACGTCGATGCCGCGGCTGGATTGTTCGGAATACTCGCCTTTCAAGAGCTGCGGAATGCCGCAGGCGAATTCGATGTTTTCCAGGCCGCGAGCGACCTCGCCCATGGCGTCCGAAATGGTCTTGCCGTGTTCGAGCGTGATCAACTCCGCAATGCGGCGGCGGTTGGCGTCGATCAGCTCGCGCAGCTTGAACATGATTTCGGAACGGCGCGAAAGGGCAGTGGCGCGCCATTCGGGGAAGGCTCGTTTGGCGGAGGCGACGGCGTGATCCACTTCCTCAGCGCTGGCGAAGGCGACGCGCGCGCGGACTTCGCCGGTGGCGGGGTTCCAGACATCGCCTGCCCGTCCCGATGCCGAGGGACGCGACTTGCCGCCGATCCAATGGGCCAAGTTGTTGACAGTCACATCTGCGATCGCCATGATTCAAGCCTCCTGTATCCACTGCGCGGTCTTTCGCGCCAGCCGGTGGAACGCCTCGACCGCAAGCTCAAGCTGTTCTTCCTTCGTATTTTCGATCTTATTGTGACTGATGCCCTGAAGCGACTGGACGAACATCATCACGGTGGGAATGCCGGCGCGCGCAACCTCAGCGGCGTCATGCAGCGGCCCGGAAGGCAGGCGATGCGCGGCGCCCGCCGTTTCCCGAATCGCGGCATCGCAGAAATCGATAAGAGAGGGATGGAACGGGACCGGCTCAATGCTCCAGATGCGCGACCAGTCCACGGTGCACTTTTCCTCACGCGCGAAGCGTTCGCTGGCGGCGCGAGCCTCGGCATACATCGCGGCGAGGATGGACGCGTCGAGATCGCGTTGATCGAGCGTGGCCTCGCAGCGGCCGACCACCGCGGTGACAATTCCGGGAAACGTCTTGACGCTGCCCATGGTGCAAACCGAATCGGAATGCCGGCCGGCGATGGTGCGAATTTCGAGCGCCAGTTTCGCGGCGGCGGCCAGCGCGTCACGCCGCGCGTTCATCGGTGTCGATCCCGAATGAGCCTCCTGCCCGTGAAACGTGATGGCGTGGCGCTCCACGCCTTTGGTGCCGAGCACGACACCAAGGGGCAAGCCGAGTTGTTCGAGCACGGGCCCTTGCTCGATGTGCAGCTCGAGATAGGCGGCAGCGTGGTTCCGTTCACGCTGTGCCTCCGGGAAGCGGTCGATTTCGATACCGCAGCGGCGCAGAGCGTCCTCCAGGCGAATGCCGTCTTTGTCGGTTCGGCCGCGGTCGGCTTCGATCGAATCCGTGCCAGCGAAGGCGGAGGAGCCTAGCAGGCTGCGTCCGAAGCGCGCGCCTTCTTCATCGGCCCAATCGACCAGCCGAATGGTCACGGGCGGGCGGCCGTTGTAGTCATGCGCGAAGCCGCGCAGGACTTCGAGAGCGGTCATGACGCCGAGGCAGCCGTCCAGCCAGCCTCCGTTGGGCACGGAATCGAGATGGCTGCCCAGCAGCAGAGCCTTTTCGTTCGCTCCGCGCAAGGTGATCCAGCGATTTCCCGCGGCGTCCCGATGGTCTTCCACCGGAAGGCCGGCCAGCTTGGAGGTGAACCATTCGCGGGCCTTGAGCCATGTATCGGTCCAGGCCAGGCGCTGGGCGCCGTTTTCATCGGCGGTGAGGGCGCGGAGTTCCTTGAGTTCGGCGATGGTGCGGCGCGGATCGATTGAAGTTGCTTCGCGAGCGGACATCCGGCTAGAAGTATACCGGTTCGCGCCTGAGCATCTGGCCGCGGCCGTGTTCGCCGACGAATTGGCCGTCGCGGACCTGCACCTTGCCTCGGACAGTGACCACCGACGGCCGGCCTTCGATAATCATCCCCTCGAACCCGTTGTAGTCACAGTTGGTGTGTTGGGTAGCGGCGGAGACGGTGCCGCGATAATCGGTATCGTAGATGACCAGGTCGGCATCGCTGCCCGGAGCGATGACGCCTTTGCGTGGAAACAGTCCAAACAGTTTGGCGGCTTTGGTGGAGCAGGCATCCACAAAACGGTGCAGGTCGAGCGTGCCCTTTTGTACACCATGGGTATACAGAAGATTGACCCGCTCCTCGATTCCCGGGATGCCGTTGGGGATGTGGGTGAAGGCGTCCTTGCCCAGCAGCTTCTGCGAGGTGTCGAAGGGGCAATGATCCGTGCCGACCGTATCGATGGACCCGGCGGCCAGCGCGTCCCACAGCACGTGGCTGTTGCAGCGGTGCCGCAGCGGCGGCGACATGACATGCTTCATTCCTTCGACTCCTGGACGTTCCGCGTACGCTTTGTTGAGCAGGAAATGCGGCAGCACGGATTCCACCCATAGCCGGACACCGCGCTGCTTGGCGGCCAGGGCGCGCTCCAGGGCGGGCTTGCAGGAGAGGTGCACGACGTAACCCGCCGCGCCGGTGGTCTCGACAAACGTGGCAAAGCGGTGCGTGCCCTCGGCCTCGACCGCTTCCGGGCGGCTGGGCTCATGCCACTCCGGACCGGTCTTACCTTCGGACAGCAGCGATTGCTGCAAGCGCCCAATCAGCTCCGCATTTTCGCAGTGCGCGGTGACAATGACGCCGAGCTTCTTGGCCAGGCGAAGCACCTGGTACATCTCGCCATCGTCGACGCCGAAGAAATTCTTGTACGCGAGGAAGATCTTGAAGGAAGCGGTGCCGTCCGCAACGATTTCGCGAAGCTGGCACTCGGTCTCTTCCTCGAATTTGGTCACGGCCATGTGGAAGGTGTAGTCGCAGGCGCTGGAGCCTTCGGCCTTCGACTTCCACAGATCGTAGCCTGCCAGCGCATCATCCACGCGCGACGGGCAGCACATTTCGATGTAGGTTGTGGTGCCGCCAATCAACGCAGCGATGCTGGCGGTCTGGTGCGTGTCCTTGGCGAAGGTCGCCATGAAGGGCAGATAGATATGAACGTGAGGATCAATGAAGCCGGGGAAGACCAGCTTGCCGGAAGCGTCGATCACTTCGGCATCGGGCGGAGCTTCCAGGTTTCGGCCGATGCGGGTAACGGTTTCGTCTTCAATATAAACGTCGCCGCGGCAACGCGAGTCCGCGTTGACGATGTCGGCGTTGCGAATCAAGAGAGCCATGGATACACCTTCGCTAATGGATTTCGATACCGGCCTTTTTGCGATACGCTTCCATGGCGTCCCAATCCTCAGTGGCCGCAGGGTTGGATTTTACGAACTGATCCCACGTGATAGGGTCCCGGCCGGAGGGTACTGCAACCATTTCAATGCAACGGTCAACGGGGCAAACGTTGTAGCAGAGGCGGCAGCCAACACAATCATCTTCCCGCACTTGAGGCTGCGGGCGCACGCCGCCCGGATCGAGGTCAATGCCCGGTACTAAGTCAATGCACTGATGCGCGGCGTCATTGCAGGCGACATAGCACAAGTTACATTTGATGCATTTCGCGGCGTCGACGCGGGCGACGGCTCGAAAAGACAAATCGAAGTCTTTGAAATCCGAGATCGACGCCAGGGTCTTGCCGCGGAAGTCTGCGATTTTCTGAAAGCCTTTGGCATCCATCCAGGTCTTGAGACCGTCGCAGAGGTCTTCGATGACGCGAAAACCGTAGTGCATCACCGCGGTGCAGACCTGCAGACTTTGCGCACCCAGCAGGAGAAACTCTGCCGCGTCGCGCCACGTGGTGATGCCGCCCATGGCGGAAACGGGTAAGGAGGATTGGCGCAGCAGCGGATCTGTGCCCAACGCCGCGACCATATTCAGAGCGATCGGCTTGACGGCGGGTCCGGCGTAGCCTCCGTGGCCGCCCTTGCCTCCGATGCTGGGCGTGGGCTCGAAGGAATCGAGGTCGACGGCGGTAATGGAGTTGATGGTGTTGATCAGGGAAAGAGCGCTGGCTCCGGCGGCGGCTGCGGCGCGCGCGGGCGGTACGATGCTGGTGACGTTGGGAGTGAGCTTGACGATCACCGGGATTCTCGCGACCTCCGTCACCCAGCGCGTGATCTGCTCGCAGTATTCCGGCACCTGGCCGACGGCGCTGCCCATGCCCCGCTCGCTCATGCCGTGCGGGCAGCCGTAGTTGAGCTCGATGCCGTCCGCGCCGGTGTCCTCGATCTGCTTGACAATGGTGCGCCAGGCTTCAGGTTTTGATTCAACCATGGCAGAGACGATGACGGCCCGATCGGGCCAAGCGCGCTTGACCTCTGCGATCTCGCGCAGGTTTGTCGCCAAAGGACGGTCGGAGATGAGCTCGACGTTGTTGATGGCGAGCATGCGCTGGCTGCCGTAATGCCAGGCGCCGTAGCGATTGGAGACGTTCAACACCGGCGGGCCGATGGTCTTCCAGACTGCCCCGCCCCACCCGGCTTCAAACGCGCGGTGCACCTGCGCTGCGGAGTTGGTGGGCGGAGCGGAGGCGAGCCAGAAGGGATTGGGCGAGCGGATGCCGGCGAAATCGATGCTAAGGTCGGGCTCGCTATGATCGGGCATTGCCAGCCTCCATCGTTTTGCGATGAATCGCCAAAGCCGCGAGCTTGCCGTCCTGAACGGCCATCACCGTTGAAGCCGCGTTCTTGACGCGGATGGAATCGCCCCCGGCGAAGACGGAGGGGAGATTGGTTTCGAAGTTCGCGTCGACTTGCAGGTAGCCGTTGAGGGTCGCCAGGCCCAATTGTGCCGCGAAATCGAGCTTCTCCTGGCCGACGGCCTTCACAATCTGATCGGCTGGCAGCATGAACTCGGATCCTGCAATGTGTCGCGGCGATCTGCGGCCGGAAGCGTCCGGCGGGCCGAGCTCGGTGCGGACGCAGGCAAGACCGGTGACCCGCCCGGCTTCGGTGACCACGCGAACCGGCTGCGTGAGAAATCGATAGACAACGCCTTCCTTCATGACGAATTCGTATTCGTGGCGGTACGCGGTCATTTCTTCAGCAGAGCGGCGGTAAACAATAGTGACGTGTTCCGCTCCCATCCGTTTCGCGATAGTGGCGCAATCGATCGCGGTGTTGCCGGCGCCAATGACGATGACGTTTCGCCCCACCTTCATCGCGGGGCGATCGATCTTGCTCTGCTCGATGAAGGCCAGGCCGTCGAACAGGAGGTTTTCGCCGGAAATGGTCATGTCTTGAACCGCGCCGAGGCCCAGGCCGAGAAAGACCGCATCGAACTGCTGCCGCAGGGCATCCAGGTCGAGATTTCGTCCGAGTTCAACATTGGTCTCGATGCGAACCCCGAGGCTTTCGATCATCTTGACTTCGGCCAGCGCGGATTCCAGCGGCTCGCGCAGCCCGATGATGCCATAGGTGGAGAGGCCGCCCGGCAGCTCCCGCTTCTCAAATACGGTGACCGAGTGTCCGCGGCGGGCCAACTCACCGGCGCAGGAAAGGCCCGCCGGACCCGATCCCACCACGGCGATCTTCTTGCCCGATGCGGCCGGAATACCATCCGGCGAGAGCAGGATGCCATCAGGCGTTAGATGGTTCGCGTAGGCGTAATCCATCGCGTAGCGCTGCAGCCGGCCGATCATGATGGGCGTGTGCTGGGAGCCTAGAACGCACGCGCCTTCGCATAGCTCCTGGACGGGACAGACTCGCGAACAGGTTGCGCCGAGGAGGTTCGATTCGAAGATGGCTCGGGCGGAGCCGGCGAGATTGCCGGTGGAGATTTTCCTGATGAAGCGGGGAACGTCGATGTGCGTGGGGCAGGCTTGGGTGCAGGGAGCGTCGTAGCAATAGAGGCAGCGGTTAGCCTCGACCAGAGCCTCATGCTGGGTCAAAGGAGGGAACTGTTCCGCGAGCCGGTCCGGCGCCAATGTCAGCTCCTCTCCATAACCGGCTGGGGTGCGGGCGCGGGACGTGTCTTCGCGCTCAGCACATAAATCGCGCCAGAGACGAAGAATCCAACGAACCAGGCATAGTCGTAGAGCCAGCGCAGCGGCGCGATGGCAAGGCCCAGCAGCGCCATGGCGATGCCGGCGGCCAGACTCAGAAGGGCGCGGAGGTTGAAGCCGCCAGAGTATTCGTAGATACCGTCGCGACAGTAGAGGTCGTCGACGTTGAGAGTGCGCTTGCGGACGATGAAGTAGTCCGCGATCATGACTCCTGCGATGGGGCCGAGCAGGCCGGAGTAGCCGACCAGCCATCCAAAGATGTACGAGCTAAAGTCGCTCAACAGCTTCCACGGCATCATCATAACTCCGACGATTCCAGTGATAAATCCTCCCGTGCGGAAGGAAATCAGGCGCGGATTCAGGTTCGAAAAATCGTTGGAAGGCGAGACAACATTGGCAGCCACGTTGGTATTGAGGGTCGCGATCAGGATGGCGATCAGCGCGATGAAGGCCACCAGAGGCTGATGGAAGCGGCCGATCAGCTCCACCGGGTCCCAGACGGCTTGGCCGAACAAAACCACGGAAGCGGAGGTGACTGCGACGCCGATGAAGGAATAAATGGTCATGGCGGTGGGAAGGCCGATGGCCTGGCCGATCATCTGGGCTCGCTGGCTCTTGGAATAGCGCGTAAAATCGGGGATATTTAAAGCGACTGTAGCCCAGAAACCCACCATCGCCGTCAAAGAAGGTACAAAGAAATGGAAGAACTCTGGCGTCGATTTGAATTTACTCGGTGCGCTTAAGACTGGGCCAAGGCCGCCGGCTTTGCCGGTGATCCAGACCAGCAGCAGCAGGCCGATGCCGAGCATGAAGGGCGCGCCAATGCCCTCCAGGAAGCGGATGGTTTCGATGCCTCGCCAGATCACCAGCATGTTCAGGAGCCAGAAGGCTCCGAAGCAGGCCCACACCGCCCAAGGGACGGCGGCAGCGGGCCAAAGGATGCGAAACATGGAGTAGATTGCCTGTCCTCCGATCCAGCTTTGGATGCCGAACCACCCGCAGGCGACCAGCGCACGCAAAACGGCAGGGATGTTTGCGCCCTTGACGCCGAAGGAGGCTCGGACCAGGACCGGGAACGGGATTCCGTACTTGGCTCCGGCGTGGGCGTTGAGGAGCATCGGAATCAGCACGAGAAGGTTTCCCAGCAAGATGGTGCCGATGGCTTCCCACCAATTCATGCCGCCGGCGATCAGGCCGGAGGCGAGCATGTAGGTGGGGATGCAAACGCTCATGGCGACCCAGAGCGAGAGGTAGCTGTACAAGCCCCAGGTGCGCTTGTCGAGCGGAATGGGCGCGAGGTCCGGATTGTACAGGCTGGGATCGGGGCGCATACGCGATAGATCGGCTTATGACCGGGATTGTCGCATAGTTCGGAGGGACTACCAAGCTGAAAAGAGTGCTGCCACTCACTTCTTCGGGCGTTCCAACTTCAAGGTTCCTTCCAGGTAATCGATGGTCACTCTCAGTTGGGCGAGAACGGGCATGCCCAATATGCCCGATAACCCTACGCCCTCCCCATCGCCAACGCTGGTCATATCGATCGCGATCAGATCCGCGTTGTCCTGGCGGAATCCCGCGAACAGGAGCGAGACGCTATCGGCGCGGGAAACCTTGTTGACCTTTCCTTGGATGCCGCTCACATGGGTCATATCGTCGCCGTAGGTGCGCGAGGCCTTCTTGGCCACCGCCGTGTCGATGAGATTCGCAGTTGAGCCCGAGTCCAGCAAAAACAGGCCGGAAGGTTTGTCGTTCATGGAAGTATTGAGGACCAGATGATCGCCGATGCGCAGGACGCGGTGAAAGCCAGGTGCGGGCGTTGGACCTGCGTCCACCGGATCGTCCATCGAACGAGGCCCTCCCGGCCGGGGTTCGAGGGTGATTTCGAGATTTGGAAAATCCAAAGTGACGATGAACTGCCGGAAAACGTCGGCTCCTATCAGGCCGTCATAATCGGGGGATTTCGCGGATCGGAACGCGCTGACCGGGTAATCCGCAAACGTGACCCCGCCGATGCGGAGCTCCGTAGCTATGTAAGCGAACGTTGTCGGCGCCTGCTGGTCGCCGATGCCCTTTGCCTCCGAGGTCAAGTCTGCAAGTTTCTCGAGTCCGGCGCGCTCGGCCATTTTCGGTGTGATCGAAATCCCGCCCGCGCCGGTATCGAGGAGTAGGTGGGCAGTTTGTTTGCCGTTCAACTGGACCTGCACGCTAAAGCCACGAAACTCCTTCGGGCCATCCAGCAGCCAGGCCATTTTCACGCGACCCTTTTCATAGGGACTGGTCAGGCGGTGCAATTTTCGATCGCCGGTCGCGCGGTCATAGGCAATCTGAGCGCGGAGATCCTGTGCCCTTTCACTGTGTGGATCCAGTACGGCAAGTATCCGCTCAAGCTGGGCGAGGTGCTGAGCTCCCTTGATGAAGCCGGCGTAGGCGAGCATGAGGTCCGGGTCCGAGGGAGCACGTTCATACGCCGACAGAAGGAGATTCTGAGCGGTTTTGAAACGGGAGACCGTGGCAAAAATGGAAGCGAGACCAGCAAGCGCTCCTGGATATTGCGGGTTTAATTTCAATGCGGCCCGGAAACCATCCTCGGCTTTGATCAAATCTCCCTTGCGATAGTCGGCGAGTCCGGCAGCGCTGAGCAAGGCAGGAGTCTGCGTAGTCTTTTGGGCGGCCCGTTCGGCAGTGGCATAGGCCTCCTGGCTGCGGTGGGCGTTGACCAGGGCCCTTACCAGGCCGTAGTAGAGATCGGAATCTTCAGGCGCTGCTGCCAAACCCTTGGCGTACAAATCCGCCGCGCTATCGTAGTGGCCGGCAAACAACTCTTGCGCAGCATCGAGCGGGGAGGGTGAAGATTGAAAAGCTCGGGCAGCACTCCATCCAAGAAAGACCAGAAATGCGAGTGGAATGAAGAGCCGGATTGTGTAGTAATGGCGACGTCCGGAGCGAATAGCAGTTGGAGCCACCCAGGCATTTTACTCGGAATGTTGGTGTCTTCGCAAGAAACTCCAGCCAAGCGGCAGGCTTGTCAGGAGAGCTTGGGCCGCCGCGTGTGCCACTCCGTCGCCTGCTCGTAGGCGTGGGCGAGCGATAGAACGGAGCCCTCGGCAAACGGGGCCCCGGTGATCTGGAGGCCGATCGGAAGTCCGGAGGGAGAGAAGCCGCAAGGGATGGATATGGTCGGGAGGCCCCACACGTCGAAGGGCGAGGTGTTGACGGCTGAGCCTCCTCCTCTACCAGCGCCGGCGCCACGGCCGCCTCCTCGACCTCCCGGGTTGGCTGCGTTGGCGGGATTGGGGATGAGGCCGGCAACACCAGGCTCGGTAGGAGTGATCAGGAGATCGATATCGGTGAACGCCTTGCGGATTTCGCGCCGCTGGAGCTGCATGTTCCAGAGGGCTTGCGCGTAGGTCTCGGCTGTCTCTTGTCCGGAGCGCAGGATGGCGGCGCGGGTTTGAGGCTGGTAGAGCTGCGGCGATTCTTTGATCCACTTGGCGTGATAGGCGTAGATCTCGGCGTCCCACACCTGCGCAGGATTCACGGGAGTGGGGAGCTTTACGTCGGCGACGCTGGCGGTGAGCTTGCGCAGCACCTCGATGGCGGCTTCGACCGCGGAGGCGACCTCGGCATCGATATTGTTGAAGAAGGGCGTGCGCGGGATGCCAAGGCGGAGCTTCGAGGGCTTGAGGAGCATCAGGCGCGGGTAGTCCGCAACGGGAACGTCGGCGGCGGTCGGGTCAGCCTGGTCGTAACCCGCAATCGCATTCAGGAGAAAAGCCGCATCCTCCACGGTCTTGGCCAGCGGACCGACGTGATCAAGCGAGGTCGACAGAGGAATGACGCCGCGGATGCTTACGCGGCCGTAGGTCGGTTTCAACCCGACTACGCCGCATAGCGATGCCGGAATGCGCACCGAGCCGGCGGTATCGGTGCCGAGCGTGCCGAAACAAAGATCGGCGGCGATGGCGGCAGCCGATCCGCCAGAAGACCCTCCGGTGATGTGATCAAGCGCCCAAGGATTGTGAACCGGGCCGTAAAACGTCACGGCCGAGGTGCCGCCGTAGGCGAGCTCATGCATGTTCAGCTTGCCGACGATAACCGCTCCTGCGTGCTTGAGGCGGCGGACGACCTCGGCGTCTTCGGTAGGGATGCGGTCTTTGAACAGCTCGCTCGCGCCGGTGGTGCGGATCCCGGCGGTATCCATGTTGTCCTTGACGGCAACGGGCATTCCCAGCAGCGGTCCGCCGCCGCGAGATTTGCGAACGGCATCGGCCTGCCGCGCGGCTTCCAGAGCCTGATCCGCGGTGACGGTGATGAAGGCGTTGATGGACGGGTTCAGCTTCTCGATGCGAGCCAGGCATGCCTTGGTGAGCTCGACCGAGGAGACGGTCTTGGCGCGGAGCTGATCCCAGGCTTGTTTGAGCGTGAGCGAGGTGAGAGGCGCGGGCTCAGCCAGAGCCGGATTCAAGGCTGACATTGCCGCGAGGCCAAGACCCCCGCTCAAAACACTCCTGCGGGAAATGCCGTTCATGAGTCTCCGATCTCAGCGGTGCTGGTGGACGGCTTGGCGCCTCTCGCGAGTCTGCGCAAGCACGTTGCGGATGGCCTCCAGCAGTTCCTCGCGATGAAACGCCTTGGGGAAGGTGTAGAACTGCTCCACGGTGTTCTGGACGTTGAGGCGATCCTCATCCATGTATCCGGCCACCACCAGCACCGGCAAACCGGGCTGGCGGCTGCGCAGATAGTCGGCAGCGGTTCGTCCCGGCATGCTGTTGATGTAGGGGCGAACGATCAGCAGGTCTGCCGTGGTCTCATTCAAACGGTCCACCGCAGCGCCAAGGTCGCCGGCTCGCAACACCAGGTAACCGGCGTCCTGCAGCACATCGTGGAGAACATTGCGCATCACGGAGTCCGAGTCCAGCAACAGGATGGTCGCGTGCGACGGGGCGAAGGCTTTCATCAGGGGTCCTTCCATGGAGCCGGCTCGGGCGTCCAAGCTCACAAAATGAGCATACGCCGTTTTGCGGTGTTTTGGTAGAGGAATTTAGGGCTGAAAGGCGCGATAAGTGCGCTCGAATTCGGTCAGCAGAGTTGGATTGGGATGGCTGAGCGCGGCCACCACCTGGCGCGCCCATTCGAAGTATTGGCGGCGGCGCTCCAGGTCCCAATCGGCGGGCGGGCTATAAAGGATGCTGCGCAGGTTGGAGATTTTGTCGGCCAGCTTGATCACCTGCGCGCGAGCGGAGATTTTTGGCGCGTGCTCGATCTGCAGGCGCTTGCGTTCCGCCTTGGGCAGAGATTTGTCGTCGGTGCACTCCATCACCAGGGTCGCCACGTCCAGGCTGAAGCATTCGATCAATTGCTCCCTGGTGACGCCGGTGTCCTCGACCGTGTCATGAAGCAGGGCGGCCATGACCAGGTTGGGATCGGGTTCGGTGAGGGCGGAAGAGACCAACTCGGCCACTTCCAGGAGGTGATTGACGTAGGGCTCGCCGGCGGCGCCTTTGCGTTTCTGCAGGGCGTGCTTTTCTGCGGCAAATACGGCGGCTCGGAGGACGGAGTACAGGTCGTGGATCACGTTCCAGTGTCGCATCCCCGGGGTGGGTGCCGTGAGGCGTCCGGCGCGATGCGGCGAGGGTTCGGATGCAGCGCTGGGCCGTGTCGATTACGGTCGAACAGGGGCTCTTTTTCCCGCTAACCAACCGGGCGGCGATTACCGAATCCGGTGGCTTGTTCGAAGGCGTGAGCGAGCTGGAGCACGGCGAAATCCTCTTTGTCCCGGCCCACGATCTGGAGCCCGACGGGGAGGCCTTCGGGAGTGAAACCGGCGGGTACTGATATCGCCGGGTTGCCGGCGGCGGAGATATACCAGCAGGATTTCATCCAATCGATATAGGTGTCGAGCTTCACGCCTGCGATTTCGCGGGGATATTCGAGGTTAACGTCGAAGGGCGGTAACTGGGTGGTGGGCAGGACGAAATATTCGTAGGCTTCAAAGAATTGCTGAACGCGATGCCGGAGTTGAGCATGTGCGGATTCGGCTTCAGCGACGTCGGCAGCGCTGAGGCGCAAGCCGTCTTCGATTTCCTGCCGCAACGTAGCCTTGAAGGCATGCGGATGCTGGCGTAAAAGGGCGCTGAGGTTGTTGGCGGCATTCCACGCCCGGAGGGTCGGGAAGGCGATCTCGGCGAGGGCGAAATCGGGCTCGACCTCTTCCACGATGCAGCCCAGGGATTCAAAGGTGGACCGGAGAGGGTCGACGATAGAGAGGATTTGCGGGTCGAAGGGGATGCCAGAGAGGTCGCGGAACCAGGCGATGCGGGGGCCGTTGAAATCGCGATCAAGAGGGTTGGTCAGCGACTCGGCCATGGCGAGGTCCGCCACGGAGCGGGCCATGCAGCCGTTGGTGGCGAGAGTTGTCCAGCCCAGCGAGGGACGAAGCCCCACGACGTTGCAATATGCCGCAGGATTGCGAAGGGAGCCTCCGATATCCGTGCCGGTGGCAATCGGCGCGAAGCCGCAGGCCAGGGCGACGGCCGAGCCGCCAGAGGAGCCGCCGCAGGTTTTCGATAGATCGTAAGGATTGAGCGTGGCGCCAAAAATCGCATTGAATGTTTGGGAGCCTGCGCCGAACTCGGGTGTGTTGGTTTTGCCGAGAGTGATCGCGCCGGCTTGACGGAGCCGCTCGACAATCGTGTGGTCGTGGTTGGGGACGAAGTCCTGGTAGAGAGGCGAACCGTACGTGGTGCGGACGCCGCGGGTCTCGAAGAGATCCTTGTGTACCACGGGGAGGCCGTGCAGCGGGGGGAGGGCCTCTCCACGGGCTTGCCATTCATCGGCTTCGGCCGCGGCTTTGAGCGCCGCTTCGGCGGTGAGCGTAACGATGGCGTTGACCTTCGGGTTGACGGCTTCGATTTGTTTCAGGTGCTCCGCGATGAGTTCGCGCGCCGAGAGCTGTTTGGTGCGGATGAGCTGGGCGAGTTCGCGGACACCGGTAAAGCAGAGCGAGGAAGTTGCCGCAGGCATCGGCTAGACTCGCTTGCCGGCGAGGATGGTCGAGACGGGGAAAAGCCGCTGCGTGCCGGTGCGCTTGCCGTCGAAGTTGTCGACAAATTCGAAACTCCCCTGGCGCAGTTCCAGAATGGCGATATCGGCAGGAGCCCCCGGCCTTAACGTGCCGCGGTCATGAAAGACGGGGAAGGCTCGGGAGGCGTTGACAGTGACGAAAGCGATCACCTGATCGAGCGGCAGGCCGAGCATCAGGAATTTCGACATGACGTTCGGCAAGTTGATGATTTGCGAGGTGCGGCCTTCAGGAGTCCAATCCGTGGAAAGCGTGTCGGGCACGAAGCCGGTTTTGAGGATTTTGTCGGCCATATCCCAGCGCAGATGGCCTGTGCGGCCGTTGCCGAGATCGAACAAAACGCCGCGGCGGCGCGCGGCTGTGACCTCGGGCCGGATGTGGCCTGAGTCGTCGATGATGCTGTTGGGCGGAGGGGCGAACATGTGCGTGACGATATCGCCGGATTTCAGCAGCGGAAACAGCTTCGACAGCGGCGAAACGGTCTGGCCCATGTGAATCATCACCGGCAGACCGAAGGAGGAAGCCACTTCCTGGGCTCGGCGAAGCACTTCATAATCGTTGGCGCCGGCGACGTCTTGCGAAAGGCGGGCTTTCACTCCCACGACGAACTCGCGATTTTGGGCGATGGCGTTCTTCGCCAGGGCGACATCGGCGCGGGCGAGATCCTTGGTGTCGCCGTCTCCGATGATTCCGGCACGGCCAATGTTGATCAGCACCCGACAGGGTTGGGGAGCAGCCTGCGCGGCTTTGACGGCTTGCGCGATGCCATCGGCGCCTTGGGTTCCGGCGTCGATCAAGCCGGTGACTCCGTCGGTCAGGCACAGTTTGGCTCCATCGGCGCTGCGCGTGGCGTGGGTGTGGATGTCGATCAGGCCGGGGACCACCAGCTTGCCCGCGGCATCGATGGTCTCCGCGGCGTCGCCGGAGATTGTGGATTCGATCGCCGCAATGCGGCCGTTGGCGATGGCCACGTCGCGGACGCCGTCCAGCTTGCGGGAGGGGTCGATGACGCGGCCGCCCTTCACGATGAGGTCGTAGTTGGGCGCAGCGGCGGAGGCGCCGACGCCGGAAATGGCGGACGCGGTGGTCCAGATAAATTGACGGCGGTTCATGGCTTTTAGGCTTGCAGCAGCGGCCGGAGCTCGCGGACGTTCTTCACAGATTCCAGATCCAGGATACGATCGATCAACTGCCGGGAGCGTGCCTGACCCAGGACAGGCTCGATCAGGTCGCGGGATTTGGCGACGATTTCTTCGCGATTCATGGGATTCTCGGCGGCGCCGCGCACGGCTTCCACATGCTCGGCGAGTTTGGAGCCGTCCGTGAGCGTGACCTCGACGATGGCCTCCCGTGCGGGCAGGCGGCGCTGCAGCTCGTCGTCGGGGATGAGCTGGACCTTGGCGCGTTCGCGGAGCACGGCGGGGTCCTGCATGCGAGCTGTGTCATGCGCAGCCTTAAAGGTCGCAGTTTTGTCCAGCAGCATTACGGCCACCATGTGCTGGAGACAGATATCCGGGATTTCCCGGTTATTTACAATGGACGCTTCGTTCGTGGCCACTCGGACCACCACGGAGCGAACTTGCTCCGCGGTGAAGTTGCGCTTCTTGAACATCAGCTCCAGAGCGTCGAGAGGCGCCTGGATAGGCGAGCCCACGGTCCACTTCTTGATGCTGGTACGGGTGACTTCGTAACGCTCACCCAGTTGCTCCACCAGTTTCTCCGGATCGGCTTTGGGGTTGAAGGCGAGGAAGAAATTGTCCGCGCCGGTGAAGATGTCGGCGATGCCGGTGCCGCCGGCTTGAATCAGCAGCGCGGCAGTGACCCCGCTGCGAGCCCCGAATCCGGCGAAAACCAAGCTTTTTTCGATGTGCTCGGTATCGCGCTGCCAGGCAGCGATGCCGGATGCCTGTTGCGCGGCGTAATCCAGCAGCCAGCGCATCTGCTGCGCGTTGAGACTGGCGGCGCAGCCTGCGGCCGCCGCGGCTCCGAAATCGGTCGAGATGGTGTGGGTGCTGCGATGCGACTCATCCATGTAAGCCAGCGCGCCGAGGGTCATGGTCACGCGCGGGCCGACGTCGTAGCCGAGAGCGATGGCGCGGAGGAAGCGCGTCCCATCGATCGCGAATTTCTCGCCGGCGGCCAGAGCCGCGGGAATTACCGCGCATCCGGGATGCGACTGCGAGGGCGCGTGCGTGTCGTCGGTTTCATCCGAATGAGCGAGCATGCCATTGGCTAGCGCAGCCTCCATGGGTCCGCAAACGACATTGGAGCCGGCGACGGTCGCGACTGCTGTTCCCGCGTTGGCTCGGGCGAAGGCGATGGCGAGCTCGCCGGGAGCCAGGCGCGATCCGGAGATCATGGCGGCCAGAGTGTCGAGCGTGTGGTGCTTGGTTTTTTCGACGACCTCGGGAGGCAGTGCGCGTCCGGCCGCCTCACTCATATAGGAGCTTAGGCGCAGCATGACGGGGCCGGGCGATTCCGCGGCGCGGGCGCGACGGGTCAGAGCCGCCGCTGACAGAAATCCCGCTGCGCTACGTAGAAGATCGCGCCTATACATGGCGTACAGTATATAGCGGAATGGCCACTACTCTGAAGCCGGTTGACGTCGCGGTGATCGGGCTGGGAGCCGCGGGCGGCGTGGCGGTGTTGCCGCTGGCTCGGGCGGGGTTGAAGGTGGCGGGAATCGAAGCCGGCACGTGGATGGATCCACACCGCGACTTCCACCCGGACGAGATCTACAACAACGTTCGGAGGCTGGTCACTTCCAGCCCGAAGGCTCAGGCCGAATGCCCCACGCTGCGGCAGAATGAGTCGCAAACCGCGCAGCCGGCCCGGCCGCATCCCATGATGAACGCGATCGGCGGGACCACGATTCATTATTGGGCGCAGAGCTGGCGGCTGAAGGCGTGGGACTTCAAGACTCGTTCGGCGGTGACGGAGCGCTATGGCGCGGGCGCCATTCCGAAAGGATCGACGCTCCAGGATTGGCCGCTCTCGTATGAGGATTTAGCGCCGTATTACGAGATGGTCGAGAACGAGATCGGGGTTTCGGGAAAAGCGGGAAATATACAGGGGCGCATCGACGCGGAGGGGAATGTCTTCGAGGCTCCGCGGCAGGCCGAGTATCCGATGCCGCCGCTGCGTGGCAGCGGGTTCACGGACCGGATGGCTGAGGTGGCCCGGCAACTGGGGTGGCATCCCTTCCCTCCCCCTGCGGCCATTAATTCGCGTCCGTACAAACGCCGCGGGCCGTGCGCGTACCACGGCTATTGCGCCACGGGCGGATGTCACGTGAGCGCGAAGAACTCGACTGCGGTGACCACCATTCCGGAGGCTCTGAAGACCAAACGGCTGAAGATTTTCGATCGGGCGCAGGTCACCAGGATT
>CAWISY010000173.1:0-33025 GCA_963838455.1 Bryobacterales bacterium | reverse complement strand
GCCACGACGTCGCGTTTCCATTCTCGCAAATCGAAGATGGGGTAGCCGACCACCTGGCCGGGGCCGTGATAGGTGACGTCGCCGCCGCGGTCGGTATCGTGCAGCTCGATGCCGGCGCGGTCGAGCAGTTCGCCGTCGGCCAGAACATTTTCCAGGTGTGCGTTGCGGCCGAGCGTCACCACGGGCTCATGCTCGACGAACAGAAGCTGATCCGGGATCGCGCCGGATTTGCGCTGTTCCACCAGCTCACGCTGCAGCTCGAAGGCGGGCGCGTAGCGCATGCGGCCGAGATCGCGAATTTGGACTGCCGCGCTCACGGCAACTTCAGACATTGATGGCCAGCCCGTTGACGGCGTTGAACGCCTCGCCAACGGCTTCGTAGACGGTGGGATGGGCGTGGATGGTGTGCATCATGGTCTCCACCGTGGCTTCGGCTTCCATGGCCGCGACGGCCTCCGCGATGACCTCATAAGCGATGGGGCCGATGATGTGGACGCCCAGGATCTCGCCGTACTTGGCTTCGGAGACGACCTTGACGAACCCGTCGTGCTGGCCGAGGATGCTCGCCTTGCTGTTGGCCAGGAACGGAAACTTGCCTACCTTCACCTCGTAGCCTTTGGCGCGGGCCTGCGCCTCGGTCATGCCGACGCTGCCGATGCCGGGTTCGCAGTAAGTCGATGCCGGGATGCGGTTGCGGTTGATCGGCCTGGCGGGTTTGCCCGCAATGTGGGCGATGGCCACCATGCCCTCGGCGGTGGCGACGTGCGCCAGTTGCGGAGTGCCGGCCACGATGTCGCCGATGGCGTAGATGCCGGGCTCGCCGGTGCGCTGCATCTCGTCGACTTTGACGAAGCCGCGGTCGAGCTCGACGCGGGTGCCTTCGAGACCGATGTTGTCGGTCTTGGGCCGGCGGCCGACGGCGACCAGGAGGCAATCCGCCTCGACGGTCTCGACCTTGCCGTTTTCAAGGGTAGCATTGAAGCGCACGCCGGAATCGGTTTTCTGCACGCTGGCCGGATCGACTTTGGCTCCGGTTTCGACGCCGATGCCGGTTTTCTTGAAGGCGCGAAGGAGTTCCTTGGAGACTTCGTCATCTTCGACGGGAACGATGCGCGGCAGCATCTCGATATATGGTGACCTTGCTGCCGAAGCGATGGAAGCAGGAGGCGAACTCCACGCCGACCGCGCCCGCGCCCAGCACTGCCATGGTCTTGGGAACCTGCGGGAGATCCAGGATTTCGATGTTGGTGAGGATGCGCAGCGGGTCAGGCTGGAGCCCGGGGAGCATGCGCGCTTCCGAACCGGTAGCCAGAACAACATTGCGCGTTTCCAGAGTCTGGGTGCTACCGTCCGCGGAGTGGACTTCGACGCGTCCCGGACCGGCCAGCCGCGCGTAGCCCTTGATCCAATCCACCTTGTTCTTGCGCATGAGGAACTCGACGCCCTTGGAGTGCTTGGAGACGATCGAATTCTTGCGCTGCAGCACCAGCGGGTAATCCAGGCGCGGATTTTCGCAGCGGACGCCGGATTCCTCCGGGTGCTGGATGTGGCCGAACACGTCGGCGGTATGGAGAAAGGCCTTGGTGGGAATGCACCCCACCAAAAGGCAGGTTCCACCCAGCCGGGGGTCTTTTTCAATGATGGCGGTTTTCAGGCCGTATTGTCCCGCGCGAACGGCCGCCGAATATCCACCGGGGCCGCTCCCGATGACGATAACGTCGTAGGTCATGTGATGGTGTAACTTTTAGTGTAGCAATCGAGGGTTGGGGGAGCGAAAGTGAGCGGCGTGCTAGTTTGCGGAGGGCTTTTCGGCGCGGTCGATGACGAGCACGTCGACTGGGGCTTTGACCGATTCGAGCTTCAGTCCGAGTTGCTGTTGGAAGGCGGTGAAAAGGTCCGGCGGAGCGTCGGGATTGTGGGGCTCGGCGCCGGACTGAGCGGCCCCGTCGGGCGTCCAGGCCAGCTTCAGGTCGTAGCGGGCGGAACCGAGCCCGGTTTGATCCAGCGCGGGCCGGTCGAGAATGCCAGCTTGCAGGATGCTCGCGAATTCGGCCATGGTTCCGTTCTTGAGGCTGAATCGACCCAACCCTGCGCCAAACGTGGGAAGGCCGCTTGGATCGCTATTGTTTTTTGTCAGCCTGGGTCCGGATTTCGCCACCGTGATCGTATACACGGAGAGTTCTCGCTGGTCCCGATGAAAAGCGAGTTGGAAGCGGGTGGCGAGCAGCGTCCGGACCATCTGCTTCAGTTGTGGACCGCTGGGCATGCCGGGCTGGTCCGACTTGCCGGTGACATCGTACTTCTCGGATTCCAACCACGCGGGTCCGGCGACGATCTGGCGGGAGTGAAGGTCGTAGGCGAACTTGATCAGGTCGATTAGAGAAGTGGCCTTGGCGGTGAAAAGGGCGCTGGGGTCGACTCGAAGCGTGACTTCGAAGGATTGGCTGGGCTTGATGGTGGAGACTTCGAAGGCTGCGGGTTGCGCGTTCGAGATCGCGGCCATAAGGAGTGAGGCAAGGAGCGTCGATTTCATCCGAGGGTACAGACTCCTTTGACGCGCGGAGGGTTTACGGTGGCGATTCTCGTCAGTTGGGGGTGGGCTCGGAATCGATGTGGTCGATGATCATGACGTCGAACGGGGCCGTGGCATTCTCGAGTTTCAGGCCGAGGTCATGATCGACGGCGTTGGAGACGCTACGGGCGGGGCCGGCGTTGGCGATGTCTTCGGCCAAAGTGCAGGGGCCAGTTGTGTTCCATTCGAGGTCGATGCGGAAGTCGTAGTCTCCGGTGAGCCCGGTTTGGTCGATGATGGGCCGGTCCACAGAGAATTGGAGCCAGTAGGTGAGTTGCGAAAGCGGCTCGCGCTGCGCGGAAAGCCGCAAATGGCCGTTGCAGGGCTGAGCGACGGCTGCCTTGAAGCCGGGCGGCAAAGTAGGGAAGCCTTCCTCATCCGGCTTGACGAGTCTACCTTTCGGAGGGTCGCCGTGGAATTGGGCAGAGGCCTTGAACTTCGGTCCTTTCGGGCCGACGGTCAGAACGTAGACCGGAACATCGCGAGACTCGTAGTGAAACTTCAGATGGAAGCGGTCGGTGATGAGATTCCGAAGCATGGCGTTGAATTGCGCTTCGGTGGCCGCGGCGGGATAGGTTGCGGTGATGTCGTAACGGGGCAATGCGGACTTGGGGAGTTGAAAATCGCGTAAGCCATAGGCGCGCGTGATCAGGAGCAGCAGGGGCGCTCCGTAATAATTGATACGGCCGGGAGTCTTGCCGCCCGGGCCTCCGTCGAGAATAGGCGGGGTGGTCCCATCCGCACTGGACGGGCGAATCGCGGCGGCGTCGAAATGCTCGAAGTCCTGGGCGTGGAGATTAACTGCCAGGAACAGCATGGAGCTGGCCATCAGCAGGCGCATTTTCACCGGGAGCCTCCACAACGTAAGACGGCGTCCTATCGAAATCGTGTAGACCTACGTCTGCTTTTGTGGAACCAAAATGCTGGGATTCGTGAATTCGAGGCAGATGGACGCCGATTCCAATCTACTCAAGCAGGCGCTGGCGGGCGACGAGGACGCCTTCACCGCGCTGTACCGGGTGCGGCAGGCAGCGGTATTCCGCTTCGTTCTGCACATGTCCGGCAGCGTGGTGATTGCCGAGGATGTGACCCAGGAAACCTTCCTGGAATTGCTGACGTTGGGGCGGAAGTTCGAGCCGGGGCGGGGAACTCTGCGGTCGTTCTTGTTCGGGATCGCCCGCAATTTGACCATGCGCAAAATCGGCAGGGCTCGCGAAGAGACCATCGAGGAAACCGAGATGTACGAAGCGGCGGAACGGGGGAGCCTGCTCGACGATCTGGCTCGGCGCGAAACGGTGGAGCAGGTGCGATGCGCGGTGTTGAGTCTGCCTCCGGTGTATCGCGAGGCGGTGGTGTTGTGCGATTTGGAAGAAGCCAGTTACGAGGAAGCGGCTGTGGCTCTGGACTGCCCGGTGGGGACCGTGCGGTCGCGGTTGAGCCGGGCTCGGGCGATGCTGGCGGAGAAGCTGGCGAAGAAACTGGGAAGGGCGAGGGGTGGGTGCTATGTCTGAGGAACGGGTTCCGCGGCTGCTGCGGGAGCTGCGCGAGGCGGATGAGGGGCGCGGGGCAGGCGCGGGAGTGGAGACTCGGGTGATGGCCGGGTTCCGGAGACGGCGGCGCGCTGCCCGGGCGTGGACGGCGATGAAGATCGCGGCGGCGGTTGTTATGGTGGCTGGGTCGGCGTTCCTATGGCGGGGTTTGACGCAAGCGCCGGAGACGATGACGGTGCAGGCTCCGTTGCCTCCGGCCCCGCCGGCGATGGCTTCCGCGAAGGTTTTGTCGCGGCCGGCCAGGAGGCGGTTACACGAGGTGGTCACGCAATTTTACCCGTTGATGGATGCGCCTCCTCCGTTTGACCGGGGCGAGCTGGTGCGTGTGAGCCTGCCGGCGTCGGCGCTGGAACGCGCGGGGTTTCTGGTGGCGGGAGCCGGGCCGGACGACCGGGTTCCGGCGGATGTGTTGTTTGGCGAAGAGGGATTGGCTCGGGCCATCCGCTTCGTGAGTTACCAGTGAGGCAGGAAGGGAAACCATATGAGACGCGTTTTGTTGACTGGATGTTGTTTGTTGACGATGGGAGCCATCTGGGCGCAGGCGCCGGTGGTAGTGAGACCCGTGCCGCAGACGGCGGTTCAAAAAGCCGTCACCGGGGCTCCCTTTTCGGCGGTTGCGGTGACGACCACGACGCAGACGCTGGAGGACGGAAATCGAATTGTCCGGACCACCCGGACCAATGATTACCGGGACAGCCAGGGGCGGGAACGGACCGAGCCGCAGCCCAGCGCCAGCGTCCTGGGAGAACCTGTCACCTTGGCCAGGGTGATCATTGCGGACCCTGTAGCCGGGGTTACCTACAACTTGAATCCGAAGTTGAGCACGGCAGTCCAGATGCAACGGGTCAATTTCACGATGGGAAACGCGGGAGTTGTGTTTCGTCCGGTGCCGGGCGCAACCAAGGTGACCGAGGACCTGGCGCCGCAGACGATCGAGGGAGTTTTTGCGACCGGGACTCGCACAACGACTACGATTCCAGCAGGACAGGTGGGAAATGAAAAGGACTTGAGCGTGGTGGATGAGACGTGGTACTCGCCGGATCTGCAGATGAACGTGAAGACGCGGCATTACGACCCGCGGTCGGGAGAGACGCTGTATACGCTGACGCAGATCAGCCGCACCGAGCCGGATGCGAGCTTGTTCCAAGTGCCGGCAGGATACAGCACGGCCCCGCAGCGGCCAGCGACGATCATCGTAGGGAATCCGGATTTCAAGAACGGGACAGCGTACATTCTGGAGCCCCCGAAGTAGAGGAGGGGGTCCATCGGGTCGCGCCATATGACAAACTGGAGTCGTGAAGCGCGTCCTGTTTACGTTCGCCTTGGGCGCGGTAGTTGCGACCGCGCAGACTCCTCCACCTCCCTCATTACATGAGCTGAGCTCCTCTTTCGAGGACCTCGCCGCCAAGGTCCGGCCGGCGGTGGTCCAGATTTTTTCTACCGGCTACGCCCGTCCGCAGGAAGGCGACAGCGAAGACAGCGCCAACACGGCTCTGCTGACGAAACAAACCAGCACCGGCTCCGGTGTGATTCTGACTCCGGACGGCTACATCGTCACCAACAATCACGTGGTGGACAACGCTCGCAAGATCGAGGTGAAGCTCCCCACGCGCGGCGGCGTGCGGACCCAGGGAATGACGCTGCCGGCCAAGGTGGTGGGCGTCGACCGCGATACCGATCTGGCGGTGCTGAAGATCGAAGCCAAGGACTTGTCGACGCTCATGCTGGCCGATTCCAGCCTGCTCAAACAAGGTGAGCTGGTGATGGCCTTCGGCAATCCCTTCGGCCTGGAAGGATCGGCTTCGACTGGCGTGGTGAGCTCCACTTCGCGGCAATTGAAGGAGGACGATCCGCTGGCCTACATCCAGACCGACGCGCCCATCAATCCGGGCAACAGCGGCGGTCCGCTGGTGGACATGGAGGGCCGCGTGGTGGGGATCAACACCATGATCTACACGCGCTCCGGCGGCAGCGAAGGCATCGGCTTCGCGTTGCCCAGCAACGTGGTCAAGACGGTCTACGATCAGATTCGCAAGGACGGGCACGTGCACCGCGGGCACATTGGCGTGGGGCTGCAGACCATCACGCCGACCCTGGCCAAGGGGCTCGGCCTGCCGCAGGATTGGGGCGTGGTGGTGAACGATATCGAGGAAGACGGCGCGGCCGCGAAGTCCGGCGTGATGATCGGCGACATCGTGAAGGCGTTCGATGGGAAGGTGGTTGAAGACGCCAGCCAACTGGAGAACGCGATCTATGGGCTGGCGCTGGCCGAGAGCGTGAATCTGGACCTGCTGCGCGACGGAAAAACGGTTACCGTAACGGTGCCGGTGCATGAGCGCGAAGACGACCCGATGCGCTTCGCCGACATGGTGGATCCGGAAGACAACCTCATTTCCAAGCTCGGGATTCTGGCGATCGAGCTGGATGAGAAGATCGCGGCGATGCTTCCGGAACTGCGGCATGAATACGGCCTGGTGGTGGCGGCGCGGACGCCCATGGCTCCGTATACCGGCGCGGAGCTCGAAACCGGCGACGTCATCTATGAGATGAATCGCATGCCCACGCTGACGGTGAAGGGCGTGCGCGACACCATCGACGCGATGAAGCCGGGCGACGCCGTGGTGCTGCAAGTGGAGCGCGGCGGGCGCCTGATGTACCTGGCTCTGGAACTGGAATGATGCGGCTGGCGGCGTTCGGGCTGCCGGCGGTCGCGCTGGCGGGGCTGAGCCTGCTGGCGCCGCCGGCTCCAGCCCAAAAAGCCCGCGCGCAGGAAACTCCTGCCCAGGAAATCTTAAATGCCCCGCTGCGGTCGGTGACCGTGACGGGAAACCAGCGCATCCCCGCGGAGAAGATTCTTGCGGTGCTGAATCTGCCCACGGGCCGGACGGCGTCACGGGCGGATTTTGACGCGGCACGGGAACGGCTGACGGCCACGCGCGCATTTGAAACCGTCGGCTACGAGTATAAGCTGAGCGCCGGCGGCGCGGGTTTCGATTTCACGGTGGACGTGCACGAAGTGGGCGAAGTGTACCCGTATCGCTTCGAGGGCCTGGGCGTGCCGGAGGAGACGTTGCGGGCTGCCTTGCGTGCCGCGGAGCCTTTGTGGGGCGATGAGGTTCCGGTCAACCGGCTGGCGCGCTACATCGACACGATCATTCAAGCCGGCGTCAAGATCGCAGTGACGTGGAAGGCGGACGAATCGACCGGGCGCGAAACCATCGTGTTCAAGCCGGCGGCAGTGCTGCCGAATCTGGCCGAGGTGCGATTCGCTGGCAATGCGGTCCTGCCCACCTCCGCACTCCTGCGTCCCATCAGCGACGTCGCAGTGGGTATTCCTTACACGGAGAAGGCCCTGCGGGAGCGCCTGGACACAGCGATCCGGCCGCTGTATGAGGCTCGCGGGCGGCTGCGCGTGGCTTTTCCCAAAATCGCAGTGGAGCCGGCCGAAAAGGTGGATGGGGTGGTGGCCACCGTGACGATAGACGAAGGCCAGGTGTACAAGTTGGGCGAGGTCAAGTTTACCGGAGCTCTTATTGGAGCTGCCGAAGCGGACCTTCAAGCGCTGGCCAAGCTGGCGGATCTGCGCAAGGGCGACATCGCCAATTTCGACGACGTGAAGTCGGCTGTGGCGCGCGTGGAAAAGAAGTATCGCGACCAAGGGTATCTGGAAGCGAACTCCAAGGTGCAGCGCGACGTGCATGACGACGATCACAGCGTGAACCTGGAAATCGAGATCGAACTGGGGCCTCAGTATCGATTCGGGAAGCTGGTGATTCAGGGACTCGACATTTTGAGCGAGCCGGAAATTCGCAAGGCGTGGGGGCCGATGGAGGGCCAGCCGTACCAGCCGGATTATGCGGACACGTTTCTGGGCCGCTTGCGGGCGGAGAAAGTATTCGACAATCTGGGCAAAACCTCGGCCGAGGCGCACCTGAATGACGCGGCGAAGACGGTGGACACTACGCTGACTTTCGCCGCGGCAGAGAAGGTTGAAGAGAAATTTAGCCACAGATAAACACGGATCCGGACATACTCTTAAGGTTATAGTTGACACTCGCCGGGAAGTGGCGTAGTATCGGGCTGACTCTTAATTTCTTAGGTGAGGAGCCCGAATCCGAGTGTCGCGACCGAAAACGCCGAATCTGACCGAAGCCGAGCTACGCCTGATGGAGGTGGTCTGGGCCAAGGGCCGCGCCACCGTGGCGGAGGTCGCTGAAGGCCTGCCTAAGGAGCTGGATCTGGCCTACAACACGGTGCTGACCACGCTGCGGATTCTGGAAGAGAAGGGGTACCTCAAGCACAGCAAAGCCAAGGAGGGCCGGGCGTTCGTGTATCGCGCGGCGGTGAGCCGCCAGCAGGCCAGCAAGAGCGCGGTGCAGCATTTGCTGCGGCGGTTCTTCGGGAACTCGGCGGAGGCGCTGGTGCTGAACCTGCTCGAAGACGAGGATTTGAGCGAGCGGGAGCTGACGCGCGTGCGGGCTCTGCTGAAGGAGGATCGGGATGCGCATCGTGAGTGAGATTCTTCTCGCGATTCTCAACAGCCTGTGGCAGGCCGTGTTGGTCGCGGCTATGGCATGGGTCGTCCTGCGGCTGTTCAAGAAAATGAACGCCGCCACGCGCTACGCGATCTGGTGGGCCGTGCTGGGCGTGGTGCTGGCGTTGCCGTTAGCGCCGACGGCGGCGTCTGGGATCGCCGGATGGTGGCATCGGCGGGCGCAGGCTCCGCAGGCCGCGGCAGCAAAGAGGGCCGCGCCAGTCCGCACAGTGATTCCTCTGGCGCAGGACGCGCCGGCGATGCTGACGCTGCGTCCGGAGCGGGCGTCGCGCTGGCCGTTGTGGATCGCCGGATTGTGGGCGGCGGTGTGCGCCTTCCGGCTGTGGCAGATCGCGAGGAGCTATCTCTATCTGCGCGGCGTGAAGCGCAGGGCGGCGCTCTGGCCGGAGCGGCTCACGCCGCTTTCACGACCAGCGCGATTGTTGATCTCGCAAGACGTTTCTTCACCCATGGCGGTCGGATTCCTGCATCCGGCGGTGATTCTGCCGGAGGGTTTGCCGGAGCAACTGGCCGGCGCGGAGCTGGAGCATGTGCTGCTGCACGAATCGGCGCACCTGGCGCGCTGGGACGATTGGAGCAATCTGCTGGCGAAGCTGGCCGGAGCGGCGCTGGCGCTGCATCCGGTGGCGGGGTGGATTTTACGCCAGATCGGGCGGGAGCGCGAGATCGCCTGCGACGACTGGGTGGTGGAACGAACCGGCGCCGCGCGGCCGTATGCAGCGAGCCTGGCGCGGATGTCGGAATTGCTTTTAGCAAGGAGACAACGTGCGCCGGGGGAAGCGCTGGCCGCGGGAATTTTCGGCGGCGGTTCCCGTTTCGCCGCAAGGATTGAGTTGCTGCTCGAGCGCGGGCGGGAGTTTTCGGCGCGAGCTTCCAAGGCGCGAGTGGCCGCGACCGTGATGGCGCTGGGGGCCGCGATGATGCTGGCGCCGCTCGCGCCGCAGTGGATCGCGTTCGCACAGGCACCGTTGCGGTTCGATGTTGCGTCGGTGCGGCCGGTGGATGACTCGAAGGGCTATCGGTTGACGTGCCAGGGCGGGCGACAGTTTGAAGCCGCGAATTCTCTCAGGAACCTGGTCTATTTCGCGTATGAACCGGGAGACGCCCAGCGTCAAATTGTGGGTGGTCCGCCTTGGATCGATTCCAGGGATCCGTTGTTCGCTGTCGAAGCGAAGCCGCCGTCACCGCCGGTGAGCTCAGAGGATTGCCGGAAGATGGTGCAGACGCTGCTGGCGGAGCGGTTCAAGCTGGCGCTGCACAAGGAGACTCGGGAGATGCCGGTGTACGCGCTGGTGGTGGGCGGCAGGGGATCGAAGCTGCATGAGGCGGGGCCAGAGGAGCCAAAGGGACTGACCACGAACATCCTGATCAATGGAGACACGCTGCAGGTGAACGACAACTTTTCGCGCTCCACCGGGCGGGGCATGACGATGCCGCAGGTGGCCCGCTTCCTGCAAGGCTTTCCGGTGGTGGGACGGCTGGTGGTGGATGAGACCGGTCTCACGGGCGTCTATCCCATTGAACTGAACTTCGCGACGAAGCCCGGAGATGAGGACAAGCCGGACGTGTTCACGGCCGTGCAGGAGCAACTCGGGCTGAAGCTGGAGGCAAAGAAGGAGCCGGTGGAAGTACTGGTGATCGATCATGCAGAGAAGCCGGATGCGAACTAGGCGCGATCAAAGAGAGATGCTCGCGCTGGGAGTCTTCGGCGACGGGTCGCGGCTGAGCCTGCGGATTGCGACGTTGCTGGAGCGTGGGCGGGAGTTTTCGGCTCGGGTGTCGAAGGTGCGGATGGCGACGAGCGCGGCGGCGCTGCTGGGATGTTTGATGGCGTGCGCGTTTGCGCCGAGGATGGTGGCTTTCGCTCAGGAGCCCAAGTTCGAGGTCGCTTCAGTGAAGCTGTCGGGGCCGGCGGAAGATGTGTTCGGCATGTTCGTCTACCCGGGCGGCAGGCTCACGGCGACCAATCAGACTTTGCGAAGTTTGATCCGGGTTGCCTATGGAATCGAGGATTTTCAGATTATGGGCGGGCCCTCGTGGGCGGCCGAGGATCACTTCAGTATTGAAGCGCGGCCTCCGGCGGGATCGCCGTCGAGCCGAATCACTCCTTCGAATCCGAAACTGCCGCCTCCGGAGGAGGAGTTGGCGATGTTGCGTTCGCTGATGGCCGAACGGTTTCACCTGGCAGTGCACGAGGAGACGAAAGACGGCCGCATTTACGAATTAAGGGCTGGTCCCAAGGGGCCGAAGCTGGACGTTGCGAAGGACCCGAACGATTTTCCGGTGGTGACGTCTTCTTCCTACACTGGCAACCCCGACCGGCCGGTAATCCGGGAGGGCATTAACGTCAGCATGGCGCTGTTGGCGGCGGCGCTGTCCCAAAACTTGCGTTTGCCGGTGGTGGACCGGACGGGATTGAACGGAGCGTTCGATTTCAAGTTCTACCTTGAGCGCTCAACCGATGGCGTCAGGGATGCACCGATGCTCACGCGCGGAATTGAAGTACTCGGGTTAACGTTGGCGCCGGCGCGGGGGCCGGTCCGATACCTGACGATCGATCATGCGGAGAGGCCGGATGCGAACTAGGGAAATGCTGGCACTGGGAATTTTCGACGGCCCGTCGAGGCTCGGTGACCGGGTTGCGATGCTGCTCGAACGCGGTCGCCAGTTTTCGGCGCGAGTGTCGAAGGCTCGCATGGCGGTGAGCGTGGCGATGCTGGCGGCCTGCGTCGTCGTGGCTTCGCTGGCTCCGCGGATGGTCGCTCTGGCCGAGGACAACCTGCGGTTTGCGGCGACGTCCATTCGTCCAACCGAGCCGCAGCCGCCGGGAGGACAGTTTATGGGCCTCGCGCCCGGTCCGCAGGGAGGATTGCGCGCGCGACAAGTGACGCTCGGATTTCTGATCGGTTACGCCTACAACGGGGACGGCCCGAGGATGCCGATGAAGGGATTGCCCGACTGGGCGAGCCGGGATCAATACGACGTGGTGGCGACGCCGGAGCCGGGACCGATGCCCTCAACCAAGGATCAGGTACGCGAGATGACGCGTAACATGCTCGCCGATCGGTTCAGGCTAGTGACGCATCGCGAATCGATAGAGATGCCCGTATACGAGCTGACGGTGCCCAAGGGCGGCTCAAGACTGCGGCGCGAGTGGCCGTCCCCACCGGCCGACCCGGAGGGCACGCTTTGCGAAGCTGGGCGACAACCGATGTGCACCTTCACGAAGAAGGCGACGATGGCGGCGCTCGCGGCATTCTTGGGTCGGCTGGACCGGCCGGTGGTCGATCACGCCGGGCTCGAAGGCGAATTCGACTTTCGATTGAAATTCGACACGACCGACTGCCGTGACCAGCCGGACTGCGTGGCTGTGCGTGACGCGGTGCAGGATCAATTGGGACTGAAGATCGAGGAGTCGAAAGCGCCGGTTGACGTGCTGGTGATCGACCACGCGGAGAAGCCCGAGTTCGAGCGGTAATTAACGCGGGTCCAGCTCCGGAGCCGTTGGTGTCGCGCCCGGCTGCGCGGGAGTGTTGGCGCCTCGGCCGCCGCCGCGACCGTTCTCCGGAGGCGGGGCTGGCTTGGGCATCTCCGCTTTGCCGTCGAGCGCGAACACGAACAGCATGGGAGGATTGTCCACCTTCGCATCGTTCGGGCCCACGGCGGGCGCAGGACGGCCCAAGCCGCCCTGGAACGCCACGTATTGCTGGCCGTCCACTTCATAGGCAATGGGGGGAGCCATGCCGGTGCGGCCGGTCTGGATTTCATACAGGATCTCGCCCTTGTCGGCGGTTACCGCGCGGAAGCGGCCGTCGTTGACCACTTGGAACACCAGGTTGCCCGCGGTGGCCACGGTTCCTCCACCGATGCCTCCGCCGCCCTCAATGCGCCATACCAGTTTCTGATTCACCGGGTCCCAGGCTTGCAGAGCTCCACGCATGCCGTCGGCGGTGGGTGGACCTATTGCAGGGCTGTCAATCAGTTTTGGCGTGCCGCTGCCGCGCGTGTAGCCGTTGGCGCCAGGCTTCAACTCCTCGGTTGCTGCGTAGGTGAACGGACTCAGTGACACCGGAAGGTAGACCCAGCCGGTGCGCGGACTGTAGGACATCGGCGACCAGTTGTGCGCGCCGCCGCCGGTGGGGAACAGAGAAATCGGGTCGGTGCCATAGTAAGCCGCGGGATTCACAATCGGCCTGCCTTTGGCGTCCAGCCCGAGCGCCCACGTGGTCTTCACATAGGGCGCGCCGGAGATGAACTCGCCGGTAATGCGATCCAGCACCCAGAAGAAGCCGTTCTTGGAGGCCTGCGTGATCACCTTGCGCGGTTTGCCGTTGATGGTCAGGTCCAACAGCATCAACTGCTGCACGCTATCGTAATCCCAGTTGTCATTGGGCGTGGTCTGGAAATGCCACTTGAGCTGGCCGGAAGTGACATCGACGGCCAGGATGGAGCAGGTGTAGAGATTGTCGAGGCCCTGCGCGCCGCGGAATTTCTGAACCCACGGCTCGGCATTGCCGGTGCCCACGTAGACCAGGTTGGCATCGGGATCGTAGGCGAAGCCGTCCCAGACGGCGCCGCCGCCGCCCTTGGTCCAGAAGTCGCCGCCCCAGGTTTTGAGCGCGGCCTTCATGGCTTCGTTCTCGGGCGGGTTTTCAGGATTGCCGGGAACGGTGTAGAACTTCCATGCGGAGTGCCCGGTCTTGGCGTCAAACGCGGCGAAGAAGCCTCGGGTTTGCTTGTCGCCGCCCGACGCCCCGATGATCACCTTATCGCCGGCGATGCGCGGAGCCATGGTCAGCGTATACAGATCCTGCGGGAAGGCCACGCGCGCCTCCCACACCGGCTTGCCCGTGCGCGCATCCAGGGCGTCCAGCCGGCCGTCATTGATGGCCGCGATGATCATGCCGTTGTAGAGAGCCATGCCGCGGTTGACGATGCCGCAGCAGATTTTGGGCCGCACCGTGGTCTGGTTCACTTCCGGGTCCCAGCGCCACAGCTCCTTGCCGGTTTTGGCGTCGAGGGCGTAGACCACGCTCCAGGTGGTGATGCCGTAGAGCGTGTTGTTCCACATCAGCGGCGTGCCTTCCTGATTGCCGCCGCCCGCGCCCACCACGTAGCTCCAGGCCAGGCCCAGGCGCTTGGCGGTGGTGTCGTTGATCTGCTTCAGGGTGCTGAAGCGGGTCTCGCTCTGATTGCGCCCGTAGCTGAGCCAGGAGCCCGGCAGGGCATCGGCCGAGTTACCGGCGTTGCGCAGGATCTTGCCGTCGACGTTGACCGGCGCAGCTTGACCCGATGGCTTCGCCGCTTGCTGCGCACTTAGCCAGGCCGAGGCTGCGAAGAGTCCGAGGATGGACAACGCCAGCGCGGCGTGTGTGCGTCGCAACGTGCGAGAGCCGAAAATACGCATGCGACCAAAGTTATCACAGACGCGTGCGGGTTTCAGCCCTGGGGAGTTTGCCGTTAGAAGGAATGGCGGAGAGGGGGAGATTCGAACTCCCGGAACCCGTAAAGGTTCAACGGTTTTCGAGACCGCCGCAATCGACCACTCTGCCACCTCTCCGCAACCATCACCATCATACCATCGGCGTTAGATTCAGGAACGCGACCGGCTCAACCGAGCGATCGAAGCATTGCAAGGTCCGATGAAGCGCCGCGGCCGTCCACTGGAAGCTCCACGAATGGGTAGCAAAGCGGAAGGCCGCAAAGCGCAACGTGGTAGCAATTGGTAGCAAACGACGAAAGACGGCCTGAAAGAGTTAAGCTGGTCATAACCATGCGCCGAGGTTCGCGTTGAGGCGATCTTGGACGCCTTGGTGCGTCCTTGTGCGCGGGTATCCAAGCAATGCTTACGGGATGCGGTCGGCTTTCTCTCGCTGATATGACTACCAAGCCAACGCTCTCAATCCCGTTATCCGCGAGAAGTGCTGATCCCGAGTGATCAGCGGCAATTGATGTTCCCGCGCAATCGCCGCGATCCACAGATCGTTTTCCGGGATGCGAGAGCCAACCTGTTCCAGATCGGCCTTGATGTGGCCGTAATGTTGCGCCGAGAGTTCGTCTGGCGGCAGGACGGCGCAGATGCGCAGAAACTCGTTAAGCTGCTTCAAGGTCTTGGCCTGGTGCTCAGACTTGAAGGCGCCGTAGTAAAGTTCGCCTGGAACCGGTAACGGAATGTAAAGCGTTGCGGCCATGATCCGTTCAGCCAGCGCCGGTTCGCGCCGGAAGTGGGCAACGATGATCGACGTGTCGAGCAGGACGCTTTCAGTCGCGCTCATGCAACTGCTCGCAGCCTTCGGCGATTATCCGCTCCAATTCGTCGGCTTCCTCGCCCGTGAGCGAACCGGCGGTCCGGTCGATGATGGCGTTGCGTTCCTGGTCGGTGATCAGCTTGAGGCGACGGATGTAGTCGGCAGCCCGCTCCAAGTTAGAGGGCGGTAGAGCCTTCAGATCCTGGATGACGGCGTCAAGTTTGACCATTTCTGCCTCTTTAGTCTGGTGCGAACGGGGAGGGTCGAACTCCCATGGCCGTGAGGCCGCTGGAACCTAAATCCAGTGCGTCTGCCAGTTCCGCCACGTTCGCGGCGTGCTCCTCAAATTATAACTTGCAGCCGGTTCGGATTATAGCGTGTCAGCGGGCGTAGGCTGCGATGGTGCGGATTTCCTCGGTTTGTTCGTTGGGCTTCAGACGCGGGCCGGTGCGGCCGCAGCCGCAGACCGCAGTTTCGAGAGATTCCGCGCCGGGGCTGAATCTGGCGGATTCGATATGCAGGCCCTCGTGCGCCTGACATTCGGCGGCGAGCAGTACGCCGTTCTTGCCGATGATCTGTTCGAAGACCGGCACGCCGAAAGCGGACCAGACGCGCTGGCGTTTGGAAGCGGTCAGAAGCTCTTCTCCCGGCCTCGACAGAATAATAACGGCGTGGGTGAGCGATTCGATCTTCAGATCGAGCAGCGGTTCGATGCTGCTCCACGTGCCGGCGATCGCGGCGGGTTGCCACTCGGCTGCCTCGGCGCACCAGCCCGGAAATGCGCGGATGCTGCCGTTAGTCCTAAACCATGGTTTTAAAAACCAGGATTCCAGCACTGCCGTGCGCGGGGCAGGCTGGACCGGGTAAACGAACGCGGCTTTTCGCCAGAAAATCAATTCCACGGCATCAATTCCAACTACAATGTCGTTTATTTAAGGATGGATAATTCTCAGGAGATTTTCGGCGAAGATCGCGCGCGCGTCAGCGGCGCTGACGCCGATCTCGTACAGCGCGCGAGCCTGCTCGTCAAAAATCGCGTGGTTCCATCCACGGGGAAAGAAAGACGAATCCGTGCCGAACAGCAGCCTCCCCGCGCCGAGCACCTCCAGCGCCCGCCGAAACACCTGCCGCAGGCCGCCGCGCGTCTCCAGATGATACGTCTCCTCGTAACGCATCCAGCGGTTCGAACTGGAGGTGTCGAAGTACACGTTGGGGCACAGGTCCGCCAGCATCAAGGCTTCGCGAAAGTAGCCGGCGCCGAAGTGCGGCACGATGATGGGAACCTGCGGATAGCGCAGCGCCACGGCATGCAGGTCGATGGGATTGGAGAAGCGCAGGTCGAAGGGCGACGGCAGACCTAGCTTGCTGCGCACTCTCACGCTCAACGCGCCGCAATGCACGAACACGGCGCGGCGCTCGCTGGCCGCCCACTCGAAGACGGCGCGCGCGGCCTGGTCCTGAATGGAGTAGCAGTGCATGGCCGGGAACAGGCAGGCCACGCGAATCGCAGAAAATGTTTGGGGATTCCACTGGGCTTCCTTGGCGATAGCGGCCGGATTGACCATCGCGAAGGGATATAGGCGCTCGGGATAGGCGCGGGCGGCGGCGGTGACGGAGGCTTCATCGCCGGGCATGCTGGCGATCATAGCGGCGGATTGAACGCCGTGACGGTCGAGCTCGGCGATCCATTCTGCGGCGAGCTGCTCCGGCTCCTCCGGCGGCATGCGCCAGCTCAATTGCTCGCCGGCGGCCTCGATGGTGAGCCCCGGCTTCTGCGACGCCAGCGCCTCGAAGAAGCGGTGCGAGAAAAAGTGCACGTGGGCGTCGGCGACGGCGAGGTCGCCCCACGGCGAAGGGCATTCGATGAGCGGAGCGCTCATGGCCGCGCGCCGGGCATCTGGGTGAGCCCAGTAGCCAGAGCGAGCTGCGTCAGGCTGGCCACGTTGTTCACGCCCAGCTTGCGCATCATGGTCTTGCGGTAGCTGCGCACCGTCTGCTCGCTCAAGTCCAGCACGGTGGCGATCTCTTTGCTGGTTTTGCCTTCGGCCACCAGGCGCAGCACCTGCAACTCACGGGGAGACAGGCCCTCCAGCGCCGAGTGCGACTGATGGGATTCCAGATCGCCCTTCTGAATCCGCGTCAATAGGCGGTCGGAGACCTGCGGGCTCAGGTACACTCCGCCGTTCGAAACCATGCGCAGAGCCTCCACCAGGTCCATGTCGGAGGCGCGCTTCAGGATGAAGGCGCGCGCGCCGGCGCGGATGGCGCCCACCACGGAGTTCTCATCGTCGTACATGGAGAGGATGACGATCTTGCAGTCGGGATGGAAGCGCAGGATCTCCTGCGTGGTTTCCACTCCATTGAGGCCGGGCAGGCCGATGTCCATCAGCACCATGTGGGGCCGGTGGCGCTTGGTGAACTGCACGGCGTCGGGCCCGTTTTCAGACTCTCCCACCACGCGAAATTCGCTCGACCGCGCAAGGATGGCTTTGATGCCATCGCGCATGATCTTATGATCATCCACGAGAAGGACGTCGAGCGGCATAACGGATCGAAACAATTGTACCCCTTTTTGTTATGCAGTCCAATACAATTCCAGCAGCGCCACCTCGCCTGCTGAGCGCGGCCAGCAATGCGCGGCTCCCGCGGAGCCGGCCGTCGGAGGCGATTCTGACCACGAGGTGACGCGCTCCGCCGGCCTCCACCGACAGGCGTGTGGCGGAAGCGTCCGCGGCGGCCCGTTCGAGTACGGCGGAGGCGATTTCATAAATCGAGGCGGCAGCGGGCTCGGGAACCTCGATGGAAGCTGTGTAGGAAAAGCTCACTTCGCCGGGGAAGGATTCCGCTCGCGCCTCGGCCAGGCTAGAGAGAGCTTTCTTGAGTCCCAGGTGGGCCCCCGGCGGAGGGTTGAGTTCCCGGCTGAGCGAGCGCACGCGCTCCATGGCTTCTTCCAGCGCCAGCAAAGCCTGGCCGGCCTCTTCTGCAGCTTGGGGATGATCGGAGCGCAGCAGGCCGAGGCGGATTCCGGCAGCGGAGAGCAGCGGGCCGACCTGGTCGTGGAGGACGCGCCCGGCGACGCGCAGCTTCGACTTCGTTTCAAACAACTCCCGGGCGAGTTGATCCGCTTCGTCGGCCAGAGACATGCTCAGCGCTTGCGCCGGATGGCGCGCCGGGCGGCCCCGGCCACATCGCGGGCCCGCAAGCCGTACTTGTCGAGCAACTCGTCAGGAGTGCCGGATTCGGCGTAGGTGTTCTGGATGCCGACGAACTCCATCGGCACCGGATCTGTTTGGCCGACGACCTGCGCCACGCGTACGCCCAAACCAGCGTCCACCAAGTGCTCCTCGGAAACCACGATGGCGCCGGTCTCGCGGGCCGCGCGGGCGATGGCGTCCTGGTCGAGCGGACGCACGGTGTGCAGATCGATTACGCGCGCGGAGACGCCCTCGGCTTCCAGCGTCTCCGCGGCGCGGATGGATTCGGCGACCAGCAGCCCGGTGGCCATCAGCGTCACATCCGAGCCCTCGATCAATTCGACGGCTTTGCCGATGGTGAATTCCTGATCCGGGGTGTAGATAATGGGGGCCTTCACGCGGCCGGTGCGGATGAACAACGGGCCCACGAACTCGGCCGCGGCCTTCACCAGCTTCAGGGTGGCGACTTCATCGGCGGGCGAGATCACGGTAAACCCGGCCAGCGAGCAGGCCAGGCTCAGGTCCTCGATGCTCATCTGCGAGGGGCCATCCTCGCCGATGGAGATGCCGCTGTGCGTTCCCACGATTTTCAAATTCACGTGGGGCAGGGCGGCGGTGACGCGCAGTTGCTCAAATCCCTTGTTCAGCAGGAAGACCGAGAAACTGGAGGCGAAGGGGATCTTTCCGGCGACGGCAAGGCCGGAGGCGATGCCCACCATGTTGGCCTCGGCGATACCGCATTCGATAAAGCGGCCGGGAAACTCCTTGGCGAAGTTCGCGGTGTAGGTGGATTTGGAAAGGTCCGCGTCCAGGACCACCACGTTAGGGTTGGAGCGCCCCAGCTCCACCAGCGCCTTGCCGAAGGCTTCGCGCGTGGCGGCGCCCATCTTCAATTCGAATTTTGTTTTCGCCGGCATTATGCAAGCTCCTGAAGCGCTTTTGCGCATTCTTCGCGCGTCGGCGCGGTTCCATGAAACTTAGGATTTCCTTCCATGAAGGAAACGCCTTTGCCTTTGATGGTATGGGCGATGATGCAGGTGGGCTTTCCTTTCTCCGACGCGGCCTCGCCGAAGGCGTTCTGCAAGGCGGCGATATCGTGCCCGTAGATCTCGATGACGTGCCAGCCGAAGCTGCGCCACTTCTCGGCCAGCGGCTCCAGATCCATGATGTCTTTCACGAAGCCGTCGAGCTGGATCTGGTTGTAGTCGACGATGGCAACAATATTGTCGACCTTGTTGAAGCCGGCGAACATGGCTGCTTCCCAGATCTGGCCCTCCTGAATTTCGCCGTCGCCCAGCAGGACGTAAGTGCGATATTTGCGCCCGTCCATGCGCGCGGCCAGAGCCATGCCGAGCCCCATGGACAAGCCCTCGCCCAGCGAGCCCGTAGAACCTTCCAGCGCAGGCAGGAAGCGCACGTCGGGATGGCCCTGGTAAATGGAGCCCAGCTTGCGCAGCGTCATGAGCTGATCCTTGGGGCAGTAACCGCATTCGGCCATCACTGCGTACAGGATCGGGCAGCAGTGGCCCTTGGAAAGAATGAAGCGGTCGCGATCCGGCCAATCCGGGTTGGAAGGATCATGATGCATCACGTCGAAAAACAGCGTGACGATGATATCGGCGGCGGAAAGCGATCCGCCGGGATGGCCGGATTTGGCCTCGGTAATCATCTCGATTGCCTCGCGGCGCATGCTCTTGGCCAGGGCCGCAAGCCCGGCGGCATCGTGAACGGTTCGCATGACTTTCTCAGGGTAGCACCGCTCCCTCTGGTCGCGGCTCTGTTGGGGATAAACTTGATCGAATGCGCGCGCTGGATCGATTGATCGGGTACAAGGGGCAGTTTGACGCCTCCGCGGGGCAGCATGTGGAGGAACTGCTGGAGCGGCTTGCCCGCATGCGGATACACTCTGCCCCGGATCTGATCCGGCTACATGAGACCGTGTTGTTCCTGCGGGCTTATCCGCAGAATGCGCGCGTGGCGGAGCTGGCCGACGGGATCCTCCAGAATTTGGGCGAGCGTCTGCGCGGCATGAATCCCGATGACTTCGCCGATCCGGAAGTCTCCGGCATCGCGGGTACTGCGGTTTCGACCAACTTCAGCCGCGAGTTTGCGCTTGACCTCGCCTCCCGGCATCCGGGCGCGGTGGAGATCGACTGGGAGGACTACGAGAATTCTCACCGGTTAGGAGTCGTGCTGGCGCGGCTGATTCCGGCTGCGTACGAGGATTGGGCGGTCGAGCCGCACGCGGATTGGCGCGCCTGGTGGGATCGCGCCGGGCACGACGTCGCCTGGCTGCTGGAGCGCGTGGATTCGGTCACCTGGGAACTGCTGGAGATCCCTGTGCGCTGGAAAGTGTGCGAGGCGAGCCGCAGCGCG
Organism: Bryobacterales bacterium; assembly: GCA_963838455.1. Classification (GTDB taxonomy): domain Bacteria; phylum Acidobacteriota; class Terriglobia; order Bryobacterales; family Bryobacteraceae; genus Palsa-187. The sequence goes on along the minus strand of CAWISY010000173.1, from coordinate 12,530 downwards.
CTGCGCGTCTCTCCCACCCAGCCGCTCCAGCGCGGCCCGCTGTATTATCACTTGTACTGCCACTCCGGTTCGCTGCTGAAGCGCAGCGATGTTTCCATCGCGGATCAGTTCAAAGAAAACCCGCTGGCATTGACGCGGCTGGGGCTGAAGGAAGCGCGGGCGGTGCTGGGCGTGATCGTCGATGCCTCCGCGGCGCGTTATCGCGAGCTTTACGGATTCCAGTTTCCCGATGCGGCAGACGTGTACCACGTGGATTTCGGCCGCGGCGTGGATCTATACGGGTTCGGCGTCGCGGCGGATCGCCGCCTGCCCAAGCGCGAGTATCACTGCGCGATGTACTTCAAGAATGCCGTGCCGATGGGTTACGTAGAGACGCTGTCCCACGGCGAGGACTGCGAAGTCGGATTCAACCTCTACTACACGTTCCGGGAGGGCGAGACGGCGTGGCTGTACGCGCGCATCTTGAAGCTGCTGCATCAGCGGCTGGGAGCGTCGCATTTCTTGATCGATCCATATCAACTGGGCCACGAAAACGAAGAGGCGATCGCCTCCGGCGCGTTCTGGTTTTACTACAAACTGGGGTTCCGTCCGGTCACGCCCGAGATCGCTGCGCAGGCGGAAAAGGAAGCGGCGAAGATCGCGGCCCGGCCGGGTTACCGAAGCTCTGGCGCGATGTTGCGGCGGCTGGCTTCCGTTTCGCTGGCATACCGGGTTCAAATTGCGAAAGCGCCAGGTGGATGCCCTGCTGATACAGATCGGCCAGGCGCAGATCGCGGCGGCGAATCTCGGGGACGCCGTGCTGGAGCGCGTGGCGCAGCTCTACCTCGGTGATGCGGCTCCAGGCCTTGGCCCCGGCCTTGGCGTACTTGCGAAGCACGCGCACGCCTAGAATCTCGCTAACCGCGGCGGCTTCGGAGTGCGAGAAGCCGGCGGCCCGCAGGCAGGTCATGCCGGCGGCGATCCAGGGTAGCAGCAGCGGCGCGCCGGCGTGAATTCCGGCGAAAAACAGAGGCTTGGTTCCCGGCTTCAGCCCGATCAGCTTGCGATCGCTTTCGGCGAACAGGGCTCGCAGGCAGCGCACGGCGGCGGGATGACCCTCGGCGACAAAGATCTGCTCGCGCGAATCGGGGATGGGGTTGAGCGTGGCGACGCGCGCGCCGGTCGAATCGAGGGGGCTGGGCGTCAGGCTGTCGCGGACGCATTCGCACAACACCACGATGTTGGCCGAGTACGGAGCCTTGCGGATGGGCGTGCGGGCCACCAGCTCGCGCAGAGTGCGGTCCAGGCGCTGCTCCGCCATCCACACGAAAATCACGCCGCAGGATTCGAGCGAGGAGTGATGCGAGGCAGCCTCACCGGCGCGCAGCGTGTTGGAGACTTGCCGGGAGATTCGAAATGTGGAGGTCTTGATGGGTCCCAGTCGCCGGAGCAGCGCCGGCATCCTTGCCAGGAACGACTGGCCTACACCGCCGGTGCAGACCAACCCCATCCCGTCTTGTAGCTGCATTCCGTGGTCAGGAAGGTCCAGCCTCCAGCACGACGCGATTTTTGAGCTCCTGCAGCCGGTCCCGATACGCCGCGGCCTGCTTGAAGTCGAAGTGACGGGCGGCTTCTCGCATTTTCTCCTCCATCTCGGCCAGGTACGCTTCTATTTTTTCCGGCGGGATTTCCGCGGCAGCGCCCGGATCATCCAGCGGCACCGTGACGTAGTCCGCCTCCGCGATCGCCACCAGCGTCGCGTCGATGGGCTTGCGAATGCTCTCCGGCGTGATGCCGTGCGCCTGGTTGTAGGCGGTCTGTACGGTGCGGCGCCGCTGGGTTTCGTCCATGGCGCGGCGCATCGAAACGGTGATCACGTCGGCGTAGAGAATGGCCCTTCCGTTCAGGTGGCGCGCGGCGCGGCCCATGGTCTGAATCAGCGATCCGGTGGAGCGAAGGAAACCTTCCTTATCCGCATCCAGTATGGCCACCAGGGACACTTCCGGCAGGTCCAAACCTTCGCGCAGAAGATTCACGCCGATCAAAGCGTCGTAGGTGCCGCGGCGCAGATCGCGCAGGATCTTGACGCGGTCCAGCGTGGAGACTTCCGAATGCAGGTAGGCGCACTTGATGCCGGCCTCGGTGTAATGCTCAGACAGATCCTCGGCCATGCGCTTGGTGAGCGTGGTGACCAGCACGCGCTCATCCAGCTTGGTGCGCTCACGAATATGCTGCAACAGATCGTCCACCTGGCCGCGAATGGGGCGAATTTCCACTTCCGGATCGATCAGGCCGGTGGGGCGGATGATCTGTTCGATCACCGCGCCGGAGGTTTTGGTGAGCTCATAGGGGCCGGGAGTGGCGGAAACGAAGACGGCCTGGTGGACGCGATTCTCGAATTCCTCAAAGGTCAGCGGGCGGTTGTCGAGCGCGCTGGGCAGCCGGAATCCGAATTTGACCAGGTTCTCTTTGCGGGAGCGGTCGCCATGATACATGCCCTGAAGCTGCGGGATGGTCTGGTGGCTTTCGTCGATGAACATCAGCGCGTCCGGCGGAAGATAATCCAACAGCGTGGGCGGGGCCTGGCCGGGCAGGCGTCCGGAGAAGTGCCGCGAATAATTTTCGATGCCGTGGCAATAGCCGATGTTGCGCATCATCTCCAGGTCAAACATGGTGCGCTGCCAGATGCGCTGGGCTTCGATGCGTTTGCCCTGCTTTTCCAGTTCGTCCCTCCACCACTGCAGTTCGTTCTCAATGCTGCGCATGGCGTCATGGCGGGTTGCGTCGCTCATCACGTAGTGCGTCTTCGGATAGATAGGAAGACGCAAATAGTTCTGTTTTACCTGCGCGGTGAGCGGATCAATTTGTTCCAAGGACTCGATTTCATCGCCCCACAGGCTGATGCGGTAGGCGAAGTCGTCATAGGTGGGATACAGTTCAATGACATCGCCCCGTACTCGAAACGCCCCGCGCTTGAAGTCGCCCTCGTGCCGTTCATACAGAATATCGACCAGGCGCTTGGTGATCTCCTCGCGGGCGATTTTCTGCCCCTTTTCCAGCATCAACAGCATCCCGTAATAAGCCTCCGGCGAGCCCAGGCCGTAGATGCAGCTCACGCTGGCGACGATGATGCAATCGCGCCGTTCAAACAGGCTGCGAGTGGCGGAAAGGCGCAGCTTGTCGAGCTCGTCGTTGATGGTGGCTTCCTTTTCGATGTACACGTCGCCGGCCGGGATGTAGGCTTCCGGCTGATAGTAATCGTAGTAGCTGACGAAATATTCGACGGCGTTGGAAGGAAAATAGCTCTTGAATTCCTGGTAAAGTTGCGCGGCCAGCGTCTTATTGTGGGCCAGAACCAGGGCGGGCACGCCCATCCGCTCCATCACCTTGGCCATGGTGAAGGTCTTGCCGGAGCCGGTTACGCCCAGCAGAACCTGATGCTGTTCGCCATCCTTGATCCCGCGCACCAGCGCTTCGATGGCGGCTTGCTGATCGCCGCGTGGTTGATAGTCGATGCCCAGGCGGAAAGACGACATGGGGAGCACCATCTAGTATACGAGGTGCGGCAAACGGCGATCGGGGAATCTGGGCGCGGCGGCTACCGCGTCCAGCGGCGCATTTTCACCAGGGCGTGCAGCAGCAGCGTATTGGTGAACACCAGGAAAGAACTCATCATCAGCCATAGCCCGGCGACGGCGAAGTGATAGACGCGTTCGCTGTTGGCGGGAAGCAGAAAGCTCTGGTGAAAATATTCGCGCACCAACGGAATCGGCAGCAGCGCGCCGATCGCGAACCCGAGCATACTCAGGCCTACGGAGCGGTTGTAGGAGAACATCCGGGACCACTTGCGGCTCTGCTCACCGGAAAAGTCGAGCAGGGATTTGGCGAGTATGCCTCCGAACATGGACTGCAGCCCCAGAATCGCCAGAGTGACACCCAGCAGCATCCAGTGCAGGGAAAAAGTGATGCCCAGCGTCACCGGGCCCGCGGAGAGCGGCAGCACCAGCAGCAACCCCAGTGCCAGCAATGCCAGCCCCGGACGGAACAGGAAGAACGCCGCGCCGTGGACGAAGAACGCCTTCAGGTTGATCCATCCGGCGTACCAACTGCTGAGCGGGTTGCCGCGGCGGTGATGGCTGAAGCGCCCTTCGCGGTCTTTATAGAAGTGGATCGGGACCTCGCAGGTCCTCAGGCCCATATAAATCGACTTGATGACCATCTCCGAGGCGTACTCCCACTCCTGCGATTGCAGATCCATTTCGACCAGCGCGGCGCGGGTGATGCCGCGCATGCCGCAATGGATGTCGGAGAAATTGGACGAGTACACAAAATTCAGCAGCCAGTTGGTGCCGGGAGTTCCGAAGTAGCGATGCAGCGCGGGCATCGCGCCATCCTCGATGGTGCCTTTGAAGCGCGAGCCCATGATGTACTGATAGCCCTCGCGGAACTTGTCGAGGAAGGGCCCGATTTCGCGGAAATCGTAGGTGAGGTCGGCGTCGCCCAGCAGCAGATACTTGCCGCGGATGAATGGGATCGCGTCGATGTAGGCGCGGCCCAGGCCGCGTTTAGGCGATTTCAGCACGCGTGCGCCGGCGGCCAGAGCCAGTTGCGGGGTAGCGTCGGTGGAGCTGTCGATGACCAGAATCTCGCCCCTGACACCCGCCTTGCGCAACCCTTCTTTGCACCACTCGACAAACTCGGTGATGGTGAGCTGCTCATTCAGGGCCGGAATGACGATGGAGACCTCAGGGTCGGCGACATCGTTTTCGGGAAGCAGCAGCGTGACATCGCTTGCGGGCGGAGGGAGGTGGTGGGTCTGGACCGCGGAGAGCAACGGCTCGACAGGAACCCAGCCGGCGGTTGGAAGGGCGTTCGCCACATCCTTCTATCGTCATTTGGATGCAGCGGCTTTAGCGCATTTTGACGACACCGCTCCCGGCCCAGAGTGCGCCCCGCCGCGGCCCGGTAACGCATTGTAGCTACTGAGCCGCGCGCGCCAGCAAGCGGTGTATGTCGGACTTGCTACCGCACTTGCTCGATCCGATAGCCGGCCTGGCGGAGGGCGCCCAGCAATTCCTCGACGTGGTCCGGCCCGCGTGTTTCCATGGTGATATCGACGATACCTTCGCCCAGGTGCGCGCCGAAATAGGCGCGGTCGTGCACCACCTGCACGATGTTGGCGTGGGCTGAGGCGATTACGGCGGTGAGCTGCTGGAGGGCGCCGGGGTGGTCCGGCAGCGGGACGCGTACGCGAACCAGGCGGCCGTCCTTGACCAGCCCGCGCTCGATAATGCGCGACAGCAGAGTGACGTCGATGTTGCCGCCGCCGATGACCACGGCGGTGCGCTTGCCTTCGAAGCCGGCTTTGCGATGGAGCAGCGCAGCCACTCCTGCTGCGCCCGCGCCCTCGGCGAGCGTCTTTTGGCGTTCCAGCAGACGCAGGATCGCCGCGGCGATTTCTTCGTCGTCCACGGTGACCAGCCCGTCTACGTATTTTTCTACCAGTTCCAGGGTGCGCTCGCCGGCTTGGCGCACGGCGATGCCGTCGGCGATGGTGGCCGCCGGAGGGAGCAGGACGGGATGGTGCGCGGCGACGGCGGCTTGCATGGACGGCAATGCTGCGGTTTGCACGCCAACCACTCGCATGCTGGGGCGCGATTCCTTGACCGCGCAGGACACGCCTCCAATCAGCCCTCCGCCGCCGATGGGCACGACCACGGCTTCAAGATCGGGAATCTGTTCCAGCAGCTCCAGCCCGATCACGCCTTGGCCGGCGATCACCGCGTCATCGTCGAAGCTGTGGACGAAGATCAGGCCTTCGGCACGCTCGCGGCGGCGCGCCTCTTCCAAAGCCTCGTCGAAGTTGCTGCCGTACAGGATCACCGTCGCGCCCCAGGAGCGGGTGGCGGTTACTTTAACCAGCGGCGTGAACACGGGCATGCAGATCTCCGCGCGCACTCCGATGCGCGATGCGTGGTAGGCGACAGCCTGCGCGTGGTTGCCGGCGGAGGCAGTGATGACGCCGCGCGCGCGCTCCTCGGCGGTGAGCAACAGCAGGCGATTCAGCGCGCCACGCTCCTTGAAGCTGCCGGTGACGTTCATGTTGTCCAGCTTCAGGAACAGCGAGTTGCCCGCTTCGCGCGATAATGTTTCCGAATACGGAGCGGGCGTCGGGCGGATGCTCCCGGCGCACCGGCTGCGGGCCGCACGGATGTCATCAAGAGTGATCATGAATTCCTCTAGCGTACAGACTTTTGATTTGTATGCGCTGCGCTTTCAAATGATCGCGCGCCGTCCGTTCCCGTTTTACGCGAACGGGGATTTCGTGCGAGGCCGCCTTGGGATGGTCCTGTACCGCCATCCGGAGATCTACAGGAGGTTGTTCCGTCCGCGGGTGGAGTCGGGGCCCAGCGGGCTGCTTGATTCTCCGCGGCCGTTCGTGCTGCGCGTCCGCCATCTGGACCGGGTCATGGTTGCGCCGGGCCAGCGCTACGAAATCGGGATGCATTTGTTTGAAACACGCGAACCTCCGATTGAAATTATTGGAGAATCTCTGGCCGAGGGTATTCTGGCGGAGTGTACCGGGGTGGAGGGAAGGGAGCTGCTGCGAGTAAAACTGGCTCCGTCCGCGGGCGAAGTCCGCCGTGTCCGCGTCCAATTCCTTACACCAACCGAGCTCAAGCCCGCCGATTCGCCGGAGTTCGGCGTTCTGTTCGCACGCATCCGCGATCGCGTCAGCACATTGCGCGCGTTGTACGGAGCGGGCCCCCTGGAAATCGATTTTCGAGCGATGGGCGAGCGCGCCGCCGCGATTCGCATGACGCGATGCGAACTCGATCATGTCGAAGCCTCGCGATGGAGCCACTCCCCGGGGCAGCGGCATTCACTGGGCGGGTTTATCGGCGTCGCCGAATACGAGGGCGAGCTCGCCGAGTTCGTTCCGTATCTTGAGGCCGCACGCTGGACCGGCGTCGGGCGGCAGACGGTTTGGGGGAAGGGTGAAATTGGCTGGGAAACATTTTGAGAAGGAATTGGTTCGGGGCTTTCTGCACGAACCGGAGGGCGCTCCGCGCGGGGCGATGGCGCTGTTTCACGGCGCAGCGTCGAATGCGAATGCAGCTTTAATGGTGGCGGTCGCCGAGGCGTTCGCGAAAGCCTCCGCCGAGAATGGATGGCTGGTGCTGCGCGGGGATCTGCCGTATCGGCAGGAGCGGCCATCGGGTCCTCCGCGAGGGAACGGGTCGCGAGATCGCGACGGAATCCGGCGGGCGGCGGAGGAGTTGCGGGCGCTCGCGCAGGGCGTGCCGCTGTGTCTCGCCGGGCATTCCTACGGCGGGAGGCAATGCTCCATGGTTGCTGCGGAGGACCCCTCGGTCGCAGACGCGCTGTTGCTGTTGTCCTATCCTCTTCACCCTCCCGGCGACGCAGAGAAACTTCGCACGGCGCATTTTGCTCAACTGCGGACCCCCGTGTTATTCGTTCATGGCACGCGCGACCCGTTCGGCAGCATCGCGGAGATGGAAGCCGCGCTGAAGTTGATTCCGGCGAGAACCAAGTTGGAGGTGGTAGAGGGCGCGCCGCACGGGGTGCCCCCACGGACGGCTGCTCTGCTCCCCGGCCTTTTGTCGGCGATTATGAAGAGTGATGCTTAAGGAGCGGCTGGAGCGCGTCGAGGAGCGGATTCAAAAGGCGGCGGAGCGCGCGGGGCGGAACCGCTCGGAAATCACGCTGGTCGCGGTTACGAAGAAATTTCCCGCGGAAGTTGTATGGGAGGCGTACAGCCTAGGGCTCCGCGTGTTCGGCGAGAACTACGTGCAGGAGTTTGAGACGAAGCGCATGGGCTTGGGCGCGCTGACGGATGCGCAATTTCATCTGATCGGACATCTGCAATCGAACAAGGCTCGCGTGTCGGCGGAGATTTTTCAAGTGATCGAGACGGTGGATTCGGAAAAGCTCGCGCGTCGGCTGGATGGGATGGTGGCATCCATCGGGCGCAAGTTAGAAGTGATGATTGAGGTGAAACTCTCCGGCGAAGAATCGAAGGAGGGCGCCTCGCCGGAGGAGCTGCCGAAGCTCATCGAGGGGATTCGCGCGTGCCCAAATCTGACGCTCACAGGCTTGATGACCATGCCGCCGTGGAATGACGATCAGGAAGTGACGCGGCCGTATTTTCGAAAGCTCGCGGAACTGGCCCGGCAGCATGGGCTCGAGAAGTTGTCGATGGGGATGTCGCACGATCTCGAAGCCGCCATCGAAGAGGGCGCGACGCTGGTGCGGGTGGGGACGGCGCTGTTCGGTCCGCGGCCCAAGCCGGGGCCAAAGCCGGACTCGCCGAAGCCGGAATGAAGGTCGGGTTTTTCTCGCCTCTGCCTCCGGCGCGCACCGGCGTGGCGGATTACTCTGCGGGGCTTCTTGAAGCCCTGCGGAGGCGCGGAACGGTGGAAGTGAATGCGGCCGATGCGGACGTGGCTCTGTATCACCTCGGCAATAATCTGGAGCATCGCGAAATCTATCGGCGTGCGATAGAACGGCACATTGAACAACCCAGTGTCGTGGTGCTGCACGACGCGGTGCTGAATCATTTTTTCCTCGGCACGCTGAGCGAAGAAGCCTACATCGAGGAGTTTGTCTACAACTACGGGGAGTGGGATCGCGGGCTGGCGCAGGACCTGTGGAAGAACCGGGCGCGCTCGGCCGCCGATCCGCGCTATTTCGAGTATCCGATGCTGAAGCGGCTCGCCGCGCGGTCGCGCGCGATCATCGTGCACAATCCGGCAGCGGCGCGAGCCGTCGCCCGGCATCACGCCCAAGCCTGCGTCGTCGAGATCCCGCATTTATTTGTCCCACCGGAGCTGCCCGACCCGGTGGATCGGATGCGGTTTCGAGCCGAGCTGGGGCTGGGCCCGCGCACGCTTCTTGCAGGGGTTTTTGGACATTTGCGGGAATCGAAGCGCTTGACGACCATACTTCGCGCCATGGAGCGGGTATGGAAGACCGGCGCGGATGTGAAGCTGCTGGTACAGGGTGCGTTCGCATCGACGGATCTGGAGCGGTCGATGCTGCCGTTGATAGAAGACAATCCCCGCATTCTGCGCGTGGGCGCTTTGCCGGCGCGCGAGTTCTGGCGCTGGGCCTCGGCGGCGGACGTTTGCATCAACCTGCGCTTTCCGCGCGCTTCGGAGAGTTCGGGTATCGCGGTGCGGATGATGGGGATCGGCAAGACCGTGATTTTTACCGAGGGTGAAGAGATCGCGCGGCTGCCGGAGAATGCGAGGCTCGCGGTAGAGACCGGGATTGGGGAAGAAGCGCTACTGGCGGATTATTTGCTGTGGCTCGTCGAAGACCGGCGCGCGAGGGAGGAAATCGGCCGGAGAGCGTGTGCGCACATCGCGCGGGAGCACGCCATCGAAAAAGTCGCCGCGCAGTATTGGGACGTTCTCAAAGGGAACGCGCTCAATACAGCGAGAGAAACTTAGTCTCGGTTCCGACCTGCATCTCGGTCACGGGAAAATCCCACGGCGGCAGGCTGATGATGTGCGGCTTAAGCACCACCAGCGTCTCATCTCTGTCGTGCTCCACCGTGTCGGCGCGAAACAGGTGACCCAGCAGCGGAATGCGCGAAAGGCCGGCGATGCCGCTGATGGCAGTGGAATCGTTGGACTCGGCGAGGCCCGCCACCAGCGCCCATTCGCCCGAATTCAGTCGCACCTTGCCTTGATACTTGCGCTGCGCAATGGCGGGGATGCCGTTGTTGCTGGTTGCGCCCAGAGTAGTGAACGACGCGTCGACATCCAGCGTCATCTGGCCCTCGGCATGTACGGTGGGTGTGATTTTCAGCACCAGCCCCAGATCCTGATACGTGACCGTAGGCGTGGGGGTGGTCGCGGGGGTTGCGCCCAGGAACTGCGCGGAAGCGATCGGGTAATGCGTGCCCACGGTCAAGGAAACGGGCTGTCCGTCGATGGCTTTGACCTGGGCGTTTAGAAGGGTTGTAGTGATCCCGTCGGACATGTTGGCGAAGGCTTCCGCCGTCGCCACGCCCAGCCCGAAGAGCGACTTGCCGCCGCCGAAGCTCAGGAAATTGGTGAATCCGGCGGGAGAAACCGTGTTGTTGAGAAAGTTGCCGAAGGCCACCAGCGTGGAGGTGTTGGGCAACTGGAAACCGGCGTTCAAAGAATAGTTCCTGGTGTAAGTCAGCATCTCGACGTCGATCGCCACCTGCGCGCGCAGGCGCGATAGATCGCTCAACAGTTTTTGCGCCATCAGAACCTTGGACGCGGCATCGCGGAAGAACACAGTGCGCCGGCCGGGATCAACCTGCGCGCGGCGGATTTCGAGCACCTGCTGCACCGCCTGCACCATCTCCTGCGCTTCCTGCACGGTGAAGCGTTGGGGAATCGGAATCGCCATGGTCACCACCGGGATCAGCTCCGTGCGGTGCTGCGGGGTATCGCGAGTCACCAGCGCTGTGCGGGAATCGATGGGCACGAACAGGGAGCCGGTCATTTCCTCCAGAAGCCCGAAGGCCTGGAACAAGTCGAGCTCGCCGGTGCGAAAAGGGAACGGAGGAGGACCCTGCCAATCCGAGGCAAACACCATCTGCACGCCAAAAGTCTGGCCCACTTTTTCGATGACGGATCTGGCATCGCCGGTCAGTTCGAAGCCCTTCTTGGCCCCGGTGTAGGTCAAGTGCGGGACGGGAGCGGTGGGTCCGAAGTCGTCGTACTGGCCGGGGCCCTGGGTGCGCATCAATTCGGAGAAGGCAAGGTCGGGATCGGGTGTGTTGTCGGCGTCGCTGACCTGCATGGTTTCCTTGAGCAGCGCCCGGGTCTGGTTGCGATCGGCCATGATGGCCAGGTTGGAGGGATCGAGGCGAGCGGCTTGGGCAAACAGCAGGTAGGCGTGCATCACGTCGCCCGCGCGCTGCGCCTTGGCCCCCTGCTGATTCAGCGCGGCGGCTTCTTCTTCGGCGCGCGTAGCCGCGCAGGCGCTCACCGAAGCGAGAACGGAAAGTATCACCAGAATCAGTGTGTTACGGCGCACCTTTCTCACGTAGTGTTGACGCTTGGCCAGGCGCGAGCGTGCAGAATAAACTTGCGCGGCGCTCCTGCCGATAGACCGGAGTGGAGAAAGGTACTCATCCCGATGGCCACTTTCGCGCCCGTCCGCACAGCGTTTAGCCCTGTCCTCCCCACGAACTTCCAGGAGTTGGGCGTCCCAGAGTCGCTAGTGATGGACTTGGTGGTGCGCCGCATGCTGATTGAAGGCCACTCCAGCCTGGGGAGCCTGAGCCGGGCGCTGCGCCTGCCGATTCCGGTGGTCGACATCGTGTTCAAGCACATGCGCGCCCAGCACCTGGTGGAAGTGAAGGGCATGTCCGGCAACGACTACAATTTCACGTTGTCGGTGGCGGGCAAGCAACTGGCCAGCGAACGCTTCCAGGTTTCGCAGTACGCCGGCGCGTGCCCGGTTTCCTTGAAGGAATATTACACCGCGACCAAGACCCAGGCCGCGAAGGTGCAAGTGGACCGGCGCGTTCTTCGCCAGGCCTTCTCCGACCTGGTGGTGAGCGACCGGATGCTGGACCAACTGGGGCCGGCCATCATTTCGCAGAGCTCGATCTTCGTCTACGGTCCCACGGGCAACGGTAAAACCAGCCTGGCGGAGCGGATGCTGCGCGTCTACCAGGACGCGATTCTGATTCCCTACGCGGTGGAGGTCGATAACCAGATCATCAGCTTGTACGACCCGGTGGTGCACCAGCCGCTCGAAAACGACGATCCCGACGTGGATCAGCGCTGGATTCTGTGCAAGCGCCCCTGCATCCTGGTGGGCGGCGAGCTGATCCCCAGCATGCTGGAGCTGCGCCTGGACGAAGGCTCCGGCATCTATGCCGCCCCGCTGCAGATGAAGGCCAATAACGGCATCCTGCTGATCGACGACTTCGGACGCCAGCTCATGTCGCCGCGCGACCTGCTCAACCGCTGGATCGTGCCGCTGGACCGCCGCGTAGACTACCTGACTCTGCGCTACGGCGTGAAATTCCAGATTCCCTTCGAGCTGATGGTGGTGTTTTCCACTAACCTGGAGCCGTCGGACCTGGCCGACGAAGCCTTCCTGCGCCGCATCCATAACAAGATTTATGTGGAGGCGGTGGACGCGTCCAGCTTCGACCAGATTTTCTCACGCGTGATACAGGCTCGCGGGCTGCAGTCGGAACCGGACAGCGCGGAGTATCTCCGCAAGCTGTGCCTGCGCGAAGGACGCACGGAGCTGCGCGCCTGCTACCCCAGCGACATCTGCAACATCCTCAACTCCATCGGCCGCTATGAAGGGCGCGCCCCGATTATGACCAAGGCGGAGATGGAGCGCGCGGCAGCGCTGTACTTCGCGAAGAACTGACGACCGGCCGTTAGGGTCTTCCCCAAGGATCTGCCTTCCGGTCCGCGTCGCACATCGGCGGATGGGGCTTACGACAAACCGGCAAGCTTTACATAACGCCGGATTATCGGCTGTTCGGAGAGCAATACGAAACGGTAACCGAACAGGAA
>CAWISY010000172.1:0-14437 GCA_963838455.1 Bryobacterales bacterium | reverse complement strand
TTGACATGCGGTACCTTCTCTTTTTGGCAGTGCTGGCGCCGGCGCTTTTTGGCGAACGGTGGCAGATGCAATACTTCTACGACGATCCCAAGGAAAAGCTGGAAATTCTGGACCTGGCCTTCCCTTCGGCGCAGCACGGCGTGGCCGTGGGATGGACCGGAGACATCACCTCGGACCGCAAGGTGAAGGCGGCCGTCCTGGTCACCAGCGATGGCGGGGAACACTGGAAGATGGATCATCCGTTCCTGGAGGATGAGCCGCGGTCGCTGTTCTTCCTCAACGACAATCAGGGTTGGATGGTCACCGAGAACGCCATCTGGACCACCGCGGACGGCGGTGTGAAATGGCGCAGGCTGAGCGATCAGGCCAAGCCCAATTCGAAGCTGCGGCCCGCTCCTCCCGGCGGCCTGATTCTGCGGGTCTGGTTTCTGAATGCGGAGCACGGCTTTGCGATCGGTTACCAGAAGACGGTGCTCGAAACCCACGACGGCGGCAAAACCTGGAAGCCGCTGGCCGAAGCCGCCAAGCCTACCGGCGATCCCACCTACACCGCATATTCCAGGATGGTCTTCGACGGCGACCACGGGTTGATCGTGGGAACGGCCATTCCACCGCGCAAGGAATTGGGTCCGTTCCCCTCCTGGATGGATCCGAGCCGGGCGACCAAAACCAGCGCTGTGCCCACTGTGACGCTGCTGCTAGAGACGCGGGATGGCGGCGTCACCTGGAAATCGTCGAATTCGTCGCTTCTGGGTTTAGTGAGCACGATCCGGCTGGCCGGACAGATCGGTCTGACTGTGTTCGGGTACCCGGAGTCCTTGGAGTATCCGTCGGAGGTTTTCGATCTCGACCTGAGCTCCGGAATGAGCAAGAGCTCCTTCAAGGACAAGGACCGCCGCGTCTACGATGCAGTGCTGTTCCACGGTCCGGCGGCTGTATTGGCCGCTATCCAGCCCACCGGCCGGCTCAATTCGGTGCCGATTCCCGGCAAAGTGAAGATGCTTTCTAGCGTTGACCTGGTGCAATGGAAGGAAATGGACGTCGACTACCGCGCCGTGGCGACGTCATTGATGCTGGCCGGCCCGGATCGCGACCATCTCTGGGTCGCCACCGACACCGGGATGATTTTGCACCTGGTGCCCTAACCGCTCCCTCGCGGTCGCGGCTCTGTTTGGATCTGCCGCGGCCCGGCACGAGCGTACAGCTTGCATCGTGCGCGACTCAAAACGAGCGCACAGCTTGCGTTGTGCGCGACCCAAAACGAGCGTACAGCTTGCATCGTGCGCGACTCAAAACGAGCGCACAGCTTGCGTTGTGCGCGACCCAAAACGAGCGCACAGCTTGCGTTGTGCGCGACCCAAAACGAGCGCACAGCTTGCGCTGTGCGCGGTACAAGAAAGGAGCCGCGCCCAAAGGAGGCGGTTTATGGTTACTTCGCGGGGCAGTGCTGGTCTAGAAACCGGAACACATCGTCGCCCCAGACGTCGGCGCCCTTGTAGGCGAAGGTCTGGCTGTCTTCCCGGCTCTTGCCGAAGGGCGGGTAGATTTTCATCTCGTTCGGCTTGCCGACCAGTTTCATCGCCGCCGAGAGCGACCGGCTGGGAGCGACGGAGTAGTCGTTTTCGGGCTGGATGAAGAAGATGGGCGCGTGGGCATTGCGCGCGGAACGAGCCATCAGGGCCTGCAGCTCCGGCGACTGCGCCCAGCTTTCCGCTCCGCCGGAAAAATCGACTGCGGCGCAGTAGGAAGCCTTGTCCGCTCCCAGCACGGTCTCCACGCCGCCGAAGGAGTTTCCCGCAACCGCGATGCGGTCCGTATTTACGAAAGGGGCGGATTTCAGCCAGTCGAGCGCGGCCAGTTGATCGTTGAGCTGCTCGGTTTCCAGCAGCCGGACCATGGTGGTCATGCCGCCCTTGATTCCGTCCTTGTCCGCGGCGGTGTTGATTTCCTGGGCGATGTAGAAGCCCGCGGACCTGCTCAAGCCCTGGCCGCGGCGGGAGGGCATGAAGAACACCCATCCGCGATCCGCAAATAGCGGCCCCAGGGCTGCGTTGAATGGCGTGTTGTCGGGGGCGCTGCCGTGGTTATACAGGATCGCCGGAAACGGTCCCGCACCTTTCGGCACGTAGATCACGCCGTGCAGCGTGATCGGTCCGCTGGAGAAGGCGACAATCCCTTGCGCCTGCGCCCGAGGCCAAAACAGGAGCGCTGCAAGAACCAGGTGTTTCACCTTCCGTCCATTATCGCTTACCCCCGGCGGAAGTTTCTTCTGGGTGTCAGGTAGAAGGTTCCGGCCCGCGCGACGAGGTGCCCTCGCAGAATCAACGGTCGCGCTCACAAAATCAACATAATGGCTCGATGGCCCGCTACATGCATCGCCTGACCGGTCATGTGGGGAAAAAATAACGAGATCACTTTCAAGCCATCGGGCACGACGCCTGCCGCGGGTTCTTTGCCGAACCTTCCGGGTGCAGATCGGCCGCCTGCGGAGCGGCACCAACCCGAACGCGCTGCACCGCCGGCGCCGGCGCGAATGGGAGCCACCGCCGGCAAGTCTACGCGGATTCGCGGCGAGGTTTACAGCGAAGAGGAACTGTTCTTCGACGGCGAAATTGAGGGCGCTATCGAGGTCCGCAGCCTGCTGACCATCGGCCCCAACGGCAAGGTCAAAGCCAGCGTAAAGGCCAAGGAGCTGGTGGTCAAGGGATCTATTCAGGGTGACGTGGAAGCCGCCGACCGGATCTCCATCATGAACGGCGCCAGCATTGTGGGTGACGTCAAGACGGCGGGCATCGTGATCGAGGACGGCGCCTATTTCAAGGGCGGAATCGACATTCTGCGCCCGGAAACCGCCAAAGAAACGGCCAAAGCCGCCGCCGGCGGGGGGAAGGCTTAACCGGCCGCAAAAGCTTCGTGCTACAAAAGAGGGGATGACCGTCTGGTTGACGGGGCTGCCCTGCTCCGGAAAAACCACGCTGGGTCTGGCTTTGACCGAGCGTATGCTTGCCCGAGGATGGCAGGCCGAGTTCCTGGATGGCGACGTGATCCGCCATGAGTTGTGGCGCGACTTGGGCTTCAGCAAAACGGATCGCGAGGAGAACATCCGCCGGCTGGGATTCGTGGCAGGGCTGCTCGCCCGGCATGGAATCATTGTGGTGGTATCGGCCGTTTCCCCCTACCGGGCCGCGCGCGATCAGGTGCGGCGCTCCTCCGCGAACTTCGTCGAAGTTTTCGTGAACGCGCCGCTGGCGGTTTGCGAACAGCGCGACGTCAAGGGCATGTACCGGAGAGCCCGCGCCGGGCAGCTTCCAGGATTCACCGGCGTCGACGACCCCTATGAGCCTCCGCTCCATCCCGACGTCGAGTGCCGGACCGAACTGGAAAGCATCGAGGAAAGTACCGCCAAGATTCTGGAACAGGTCGCCGCGGGCCTCGAGCAACGTCATGCGGCCGACTAGCCAGTCCGCTTCCTTCGGTCGCGGCTCAGCTTTGCCTCCGGTGGGACCGGGTGGGACAACCTGTGACGTCGCTCGGCGTTTTTCTTTCAGAGCCGCGACCGGGGCGCCCGCTGGGCCGAGCGGAGGTTCGTTCATTCGTCGCAGGAAACCGCTCTCCGGGCGCGGCTCTGTCTAGTCACAGATCAGTTTGAAGCCCCGCGCCCAGCTCGCCTAACGAGAAGAGCCGCGACCACAGGGAGCGGTTTAGTCAGCCTGAGGTCGATTTATCCCACAGCCGCATGCCGCCGCGGATGGCGTTGGAGTTGTCGCCCAGGCGCGCGCCTGGAGGAAGCTCCTTCAGGACGCGGGCGTTGCCGCCGCCCAGCACCACGTAATCCGCCTCCATCGCCGCTTTCAACTTCTCCGTGACATCGAACACGCGCTTGCGCCACTTTTTCTTTCCGGCGTGCTCGAGCGCCGCCAGGCCGATGTAATCCTCATAAGTCCGGCCGTTCTTGTAGGGCAGATGGGCCAGCTCCATCGGCTCCAGGATGCCGTCGACGATCATCGCCGAACCCAGCCCCGTGCCCAACCCCAGGAACAGCATGCGCCCGCCTTCGTAGCTGCCGAACGCCTGCATGGCGGCGTCATTGATGATTTTTACCGGACAGCCGAGGGCTTTCTTGAAATCGAATCCCACCCAGCCTTTGCCCAGGTTATGCGGATCGGCCAGGGGCTTTCCGTGCGTGACCGGACCGGGATAGCCGATGGAAACAACCGAATAGTTCCAATCCGCCGTGGCTTTGCGCACCGCGGCCACCATGGCGCGGGGCGTCATCTGCGGACCGGAATCGATTTTGACCGGATCTTTGTGGTGCGCGTCGGCGACCTTGACGTGCGTGCCACCGACATCGATGACCAGGATGTTTGTTGGCGTCTTCGGCACGGGTGAAGCCTCCTCTAAACGAAGCCAATCGCCCGCCCGCACACGGCGACGCCCAGCCACAGCCCGAAGGAGACCACAGCCGCCAGCCTTCCCCACACAGGAATGCGCGTTTCGAGTTTACCGGCTAGCGGATAGATCGTGTACTGGAAGGCGATCGCCAAGGCCAGGAAGATCATCTTGGGCCCGAAGGCGGCGTTGTCGAAGCACTTGCGCGGCTCGGCGATGAACAGCAGCGCGCCGGTCACCAGGATGATGATCACGCTCCAGTTCATCATCCCGTGCACTTGAGCCAGGATCTGCGACGGCGACCAGCGGCGGATGGCCACGCCCAGCAATCGCAGGTCGATCAGAAACACCGATCCCAGCAGCACCGAAAGCGCCAGGATGTGTATGGTTTCGACCAGGGGGAAAACCCAAGTGGTGCCCTTGATCGCGGCGGAGAGGCTGGTTTCATCCACCCATTTGAAGAAGGGAAACAGCCTGGGGAGCTGCGCGAAGGCGAAGGCCGCGGGTGCGTTGGGGTCATCGCCCTGGGCGGCGAATTGAAGCAAATGGAGCCAGGGAAACATGTCGAATCCTACAAATTATACGCGGTGTAGCGGCCGGCGAAGATCACCGCGGTCCACAGGGTCAGCGATAAGATGCCGGCCATGCGCGCCCGGAAGGGCGGGGGGCTGTCGTTGTCCCATTGGGCGGTGGTCCGGTCGATGGTGGAGTGGAACACCAGCGCATTCAAGCCGGCCATGATCAGCGCCACCACCTTGATCCGGAAGTAGACGCTCTTGTAGCACTTCACCGGCTCAGACCAGAGCAGCAGAACGCCGGTGACCACCATCAGCACGAATCCGAAGAAGGTGATGGGCAGAAAGCTCCATTTCACCTTGGAGACTGGATCGGCTTTCCATTTGACACCGATCAGGCGAAAATCATACATCATCACCGGCGCCATCATCAAAGCCATGCCCAATAGGTGCGAGCCTTCCAGCACCGGCCACAGGGTGGTGGACTCTCTGAGCCAGGTCGAAAACTGGGTATCTTGCAGCCATTGGCAAAAAACGAGCAGCGCGGACATGCGTCGGGCCTTTCAGCGTGAAATAAATGGGAGGGAAGTAGTTGACCCTTCACTATCCCACAGGGGGTCGCTGGGGTCAAGGTGCGTGACCGCCGGCCAGCGCCGCGGCCTGCCGCAGGGCTTCGAGCAAACTGCGCTCATCGGCCTTCCCCGTGCCGGCGATGTCGAACGCCGTTCCATGATCGACGGAGGTGCGGATGACCGGAAGGCCCACCGTGATGTTGACCCCGGCTTCCAGGCCCAGCACCTTTACGGGGCCGTGGCCCTGATCGTGATACATGGCCACCACCATGTCGAAATCCCCGCGCGCGGCGCGATAAAACAGCGTGTCGGCGGGCAGCGGCCCCTCCACGTCGATGCCGCGGGCGCGAGCTGCCGCAATCGCCGGAGCGATCTTGGTCTCCTCTTCACCGCGTCCAAATAACCCGTTCTCACCTGCGTGGGGATTGATGCCGCAGACGCCGATTTTGCGGCGGGTCAGGCCCGCGCGCTGAAGTACCGTCTCAGCACGTGCGATGGTGCGCTCAACCAAACCAGGTTCGATACGCTCGATCGCGTCCAGCAGGCCGATGTGCGTGGTGACGTGGATCACGCGCAGCCCGCAAAGGGCCGGTCGCGGTCCCGCGTCCGCCGGGTCGTTAGTGGCTGGGCGATCCGCGGCCCAGGCTCCGTTTTGCGGGCTGCCTTGCAGGAGCCCCCGCACAGTCAGCATCATGGAAACCTCCGGAGTCCCCGTCAGTTCTGCAAGAAGTTCGGTGTGCCCGGGGTACATGTGGCCGGCGGCATGCAGCGCTTCCTTATTTAGAGGAGCGGTGGAGATGGCGTCCACCTCGCCGCGCAGAGCCATCTCGGTGGCGAGCTTCACATATTGAAACGCGGCATCGCCGCCCGCAGCGGAAAGCTTGCCCCAGGCCAGATCGCGGGGGACGTTTTTCAGATCGACGCAATCGACCTCGGCGGGCACTCCGCAGATTTTCGCCGCGTCTTTCAAACGCTGCGCATCGCCGATCACGATGGGCTGACAGAAGCCGCGAACCTCAGGGTGCGACAGCGCCTTGACGACGATTTCCGGTCCGACGCCGGAGGGGTCGCCCATGGTGATGGCGATTCGAGGAAGAGAGCGCGTCATGGTGCTGCCGTTATTTTCGCAGCCCGGAAGACCGTCACGGCGGAGCCCTGGGCTAGGAAAGCCGAATCCGGCTCGCGCGTGAGAAAGTCTGCGAGCCGGGAGCCGTAGAGGTAAGAGGCGTCGCCGGTGAAGCGCGCGCGCCGAGCTTTCTTGACGACCCAGCGAGGGTGTTGAACCTCATATTCCAAGCAGCCGGTTCCGGAGCGTGCATAGCCCCAATAATGCTCGGTGATGAATTGGCCCAAGGAGCCCTCGTGAGGGAGGAACAGTTCGCCCTCGGTTTGGATCTGCATCGAACAGCGGCGGGAGCCCCGGCCCCATGAGTATTCGACCTCGGTGGGCACGCCATCGGAGCCTGCGGCTATGCGATGCGACATCGGAACACACTGGTAGTTTTCGTTGAAAGCGAGCCGCGCGATGGTTGCGACGGCCAGCTTCGGCACCAACTCCTTGACGAACACCACGCCGCGACGCTCGCCCCGCCTCACCTAGAAGCGCAGGTTCACTTCTTCGAAGGACTGATGGAATGGAATCGCTAAGCCGCGGAGACGCGTGCGATTGAACTCGAATCCCACGAGGCTCGCATAGGTGGCGTCCTCGAAGTGGTCGAGCTCGGTACCGGGCGGGACGAAGGGCTCGATCAGCGCCGCATCGACGGCGTAGTTGAGCATCACAAGGTTTTTCCACTCCGCGGTCAGGAAAGCATTGCAAGGGAGGGCCACTGCTCCCCAATTGTAGTGATTCGGTTGCGAGCGGCGCCGCCACGGGAGAAGGCTTTACGGGAGAAGACGGGGACGGATGAATGAGAAGTACGCCGCGGAGCCAACGGTCACGCCCGCGGCGAGCCACGGCAGCGACGCGAGACACTGTCCGCGGGGAATGCAGCGAACCAGCATCGCCACTCCACCGGCGGCGAAGACCATAAACATCGTGATCAACGGCAGCGCCGGCAGACCAGCGGCTAGCGCGGTGTTGTATTCGTCGACGTTGGCGCCCAGCGGCGCAGGATTGTGTATGGCCAAGCGCAAGATCAAAAGGCCGGCCAGAGCGGGCAACGTGATCGATCGTAATGCCGCGGCCATGCCGATGGCAACGGCCGGCGGGGACGGGCCACGCAGGCGCACGGTCACCAAGGCAATCCAGAGGAGCAGAAGCGAGGCCAAGGGCCCCGCGATCTAGCCGGCCGCAAGGGCAACCCCGGGGATCCCCGCGCGCGTGAAACTGACCGAGGCATAGTGCAGTCTTAACTCCGGCGCGCCGAGGATTCGATAGACAGCATAATGAGCGAGTTCGTGAAAGATGGTGGTCAAGGGCACGGCGGGCGCCCCGGCTACGATCCACAATGCCCCGGCTTTCGTGCGTTCGGTCATCGCAACCTGTGCAGGCACCTCATCAGGGTATCTCGATCGCCGAAATCTCCCGCCTTGGTCACCACCGGAATCGGTCGCGGACCCTCGGTTATCAGGATCGGCACGCCGGCCTCGACTTCGCTGGCAATGCGCAACGCGGTGATGCCGAGGGCGAGAAGAACAGCCCGCGCGGTGTCGCCGCCGGTGAGCACCAAGGCGCCGATCCGCTCACGCCGGGAGACCTGTTCGGCGAGTATCTTCGCTTCGCCGGTGAGGATTACGGCGTCCGCAGTATCGCGCAGCGCCTCGATCTGCCCTCGGGAGCATGCAGTATTACTGCCGGCGGCGAAGACAATGGGTCCATCGATTTTTGGCAACGGAAGCGGCTCTGGTTTCGCCATGCTTGACATGAGCGCCTGCATCAGCCCCGCCGAGCCGGCCCAGAGCACGTCGCATCCGGTCCACTTCGCGACCAGTGCGCGCAGGTCGCCGTCGGTTTCCGCGTCGCATAGGTCAGGCACGTTCCCGGTGTCGAGCGCCACGCCGCGCACATAGTGGCGGCCGCCCCGAGTAATCCGGTCCATGGCGGGAAATGCAGGAGCCACCACGGCCTCGGCCTCGGGATGGCCGATTTCGCGATAGGCCGTTAGCGCGGCTTCAATCTCCGCGCGGACGTGGCCGCGCAGAGTGGAATCGATCTTCTTATACACCAGGCCCGCCGGATGCGCGCGCACGATACGAGCGGTTTCCGCGGACGCGTGCTCGGCATCCATGCGCCGGGTGTCGGCGTCGAAGGCGACGGCTTCGGCATCGTAGATCTCGCCCGCATCGCGAAGTACGACCCGAGTCCCCGGTCCGCATGCCGCAGCGCAATCGGCCGCACCGGTCAAATCGTCGGCAATGATCAGCGTCTTCAACAAGCCCAGCGTCTTCAGCAAGCGAGTGCCGCCGGGCTACTCCAATCCAAACGCGATCAGAGCCCGTCCGGCCGCGATTGCGATGTACTGCTTGCCTTCGAACTCGTAGCTGATGGGGTTGGAGGTCACCGTCGCGCCAGTCTGAAAATCCCACAGAGGTTTCCCGGTCGCCTCATCCAGCGCGAAGACGTTGCCCTCGGCCGTTCCGCCGAATATCAGGCCGCCCGCCGTGGAAAGCACTCCGGACCAGGGAGGCGAGTGCAGCGGAAACTCCCAGCGCACGTCGCCGGTTTGCGGGTCCAGGGCCTTGATCGCGCCGGAGGGTTCGACGCCGGAGACTCCGCGATTTCCTCCCGCCACATAGTAGGTGCCCGCGAGGTATTCAGGCGTGGCTCGATAATACGTGGTCGGTTCCTGGCGCGCCGCGACATAAAACCATCCAGTTTCGGGACTGTAGGACGGGCTCATATAGTTGGTCCCCCCGTGCACCCCGGGATACATCGGGACGCCTTCCGGCGTAGGCGCGGTGCCGGGAATGACCATGGGACGGCCGCGCGAGTCCAGCTCGGTGGCCCAGACCTCCTTGGCGAACGGCTTGCCTGTCAGGAACTCGCCCGTTTTGCGATCGAGGACGTAGAAGAAGCCGTTGCGATTCGCCACGGCGACCAGCTTGCGAGCCCGCCCGCGGAATGGCGCATCGATCAGGACCGGAGTGTGAGTCGAATCCCAATCGTGCGTGTCATTGGGAGTGAACTGGAAATGCCACTTCAGCTTTCCCGTGGCCGCGTCCAAGGCCAGCAGCGAATCCGAGTACAGATCGTCGCCCTTGCGCACATCGCCGTCATAGTCCGGGCCGGGATTGCCGGTGCCCCAATAAATCAGGTTGAGGTCGGCGTCGTAGGAACCGGTCACCCACGTCGCGGCCGAGCCGTTTCTCCAGGAATCGCCGGCCCAGGTTTCATGGCCGGGCTCGCCGGGGCCGGGAACGGTCCAGAAGCGCCACAGGCGCGCGCCGGTTTTGGGATCGTACGCGTCGAGGAATCCGCGCACCCCGTACTCGCCGCCGGACATACCCACGATGATCCGGTCCTTCAGCGCCAGCGGAGCCACGGTGATCGAATAACCGGTTTTGTAATCCGCGACGGTGGTGTCCCAGAGCACGTGTCCGGTTTTCGCGTCGAGCGCGATCAGGTGCGCGTCCAGAGTGCCCAAGTACACCGTTTCGCCCAGCAGCGCGACGCCTCGGTTCACTTGGCCGCAACAGACTCGAACGTCGGACGGCAGCGCGCGGCGGAACATCCACAGCGGGCGGCCGGTGGCCAGATCGAGCGCGGCGGCGTTGCTGGGCGGCTCCGAGATGTACATGACTCCGCCGGAGACGATCGGTGTGACCTCGAACTGGTTCAGATCGTTGGTCTGGTACATCCACTTGGGGCGGAGCTTGGCGACGTTGCTGCGGTCGATTTGCTTGAGCGTGGAATGGCGCTGCCCGGTGAAGTCGCCCGAATAGGTCAGCCATTCGCTCTGCGCGAAGGCAGCGGCCACGGATAGGACGGTGATGGCGACGGCGGCGAGTGTCTTTTTCACGGCTCACCTGCCAGGGAACCGGTATGGAGCGGCGTGTCCGCTCCATCGTGACTGAGATAGGCGATCACGTCTGTAAGCTCATTTTCCGAGAGAGTGCCGCGATAGCTCGGCATCGGCGATTTGCCCCAGTCTTCATGCAATTCCTTGAGCGCGTCCTTGCGGAAGGAGTAGATGCGGGAGGCGTCGTCGCGAATCTGGATAGTGAACGTGTCTTCGTCGACGCGCGCGCCGGTGATCTCTTTGCCCTCGCGCGTCACCACGCGCACGCGCAGATAGTTGTCCGGCATGTAGATCACTTTGCGGTATTGAGCGAAGTTCTCCGGGGTCTCGGCTTCCGGATCGAGCAGGGATTGCCGCAGGTTCGCCGGCCCACGGCGCTGCCCGATGCTGGTGAGATCCGGACCGATTCGCCCGCCGCGCGGACCCACCGTATGGCACCCTCCGCAATTGCCCTTGCCCCAGAAGAGCTGCTCTCCGCGGACGCGATCGCCGGGGACTTGCCCCGCAGCCTGCGCAGACGGAGCGAGACTGCGGACGTAGGCGATCAATTCGGCGCGCTCCGCGTCGGTCATGCGCGTCACCGGCATCTCCGTGCCCGGAATTCCTTGCGAGATGAGGGAGCCGAGCGCTGCGTCATCCGGGGCTCGCGGCAGTTTGCGGACGGCGAGATTCGCTCCGCGGCCGCCTTCCCCTTGCGCACCATGGCAGGGCGCGCAGTGCTCGCGGAACAGGGTTTCGCCGAGTCCCGCCGCCAGGAGGGTCGGGGCGAACAGGAGCAGGGTGGCCAGCCAGCGTTTCATGCCGTCCGATATTAGACCACAGGCGTACGACGAGCGCTTTCCTTGGTGCGCTGCCTCGGGGGCCTCGCCTCTAAGCTTCTGTCATTTCGGCGGCTGGCCACCAGTTCGCCGCCTTGAAATCGAATCGAATGTGTCTCACTTCAGGGTCCACTGCATAAGCGTGCTTCTGTCCTTCAGAGATCTTCCAGGCGTCTATGGATCTCTTGTCCTTCGATCTATATTTGCTGTCATAGTTCGCCAAGCTGGTAAGAAAGAGGTCCGCATGCTCGCCACATTCAACGTAGGCGGCTATCCAGGGGACGCACCCAAAGGCTTCGCACGCGTCTAGTAGCTTTTGGCGGTCCTGCTTAGCTTCCCTGAATATGTGCGTGCTTACGGCCTCCGTGCCGCGCACCCTGGTTCGAGACTTGCCAGTAATGCCGAGGCGTTCCTTGGTACGCCGGTTGTGGGCGATAACATCCATACCCGTGTGATCGACGATTCCGACCTCGAAGCCGGAGCGAGAAAGCCAGTGGCACACGAGATACTCGCCAAAATTGCCGACGATCTTCCGGTACCGGGAACCCTTCTCGATTTCAATCATGCAGTTCTCCCATGTTGCGTGGTCTTCAGCATCCTGCGGAGGCGCGCCCGCATGGCTTGGATAATCAGACAATGAAACCACAGCCGTCGCGGAGCCTACGCCCCAAGCTCACTGCGTTGTGCCAGGATCTCGCGCGCCTTGGCCTTGGCCATTCGCAAGATGTGCTCCAGCTCCACGAAGTGATCCAGCTCCCGCTGGTCTTCCGGCGGCAGGGAACCGTCCTTTTCGCGCGCGATCAGGTCCTCGATCCTTTGTTGGTCCTCAGGCGACGGACGGAAATCGATGATGGCGGCGTTCACTTTCACCTTCATGCTACCGCGATTTTCCACGCCGTTCCCGAGGTTTACGGTCTCTTCCCGCGCATGCGCTGCGACGGGCGAGCGTAGGCTCGAGCCGGAAGGCAACATGGCGAAACACTACCCGGAACTCGACCCTCTGACGCACCACTCGAACGACGCGGGCGAATTTATCCGCCATCCGTCGCACGCCAAGCCTGGGGTGCACGTACTGCCGGACAAGCTGTACGTGCTCTCCATGCTCGAAAATCCGTTGCGATTCCGGGCGCGTTATCGCAACTATTGGCGCTTCCAGGATCATATGGAGCAGGGTGGGGCGATTCTCTACACCGCGGAAATCGCCCTCGGCGCGCGGCGCTTCGAAGTGACTGAGCCGGACAATCCGCGCCATCTGCAACTGCGCACCAACTGCGAATTCTGGCACAAGGAGAACGCGCTCAACCTGCTGGCTGAGCGGCTCCCCTCCGACTGCCGCTACATCGCCGTCTTCGATGCCGACATTCAATTCGCCCGTCCGGATTGGGCACAGGAGATCCTCCATCTGCTGCAGCACTACGACGTGATCCAGCCGTTTTCCGACGCGCAGGACCTCGGGCCGAATGACGAGCCGCTCCCCGGGCACCTTTCGAAATCGTTCCTGTACCAGTGGACGGAGCGCGGCATTCCGCCGCATGCCCGCGAGTTCCCGGAACGGCCGGAGCTGAAGTGGACCGTCAACGGCGCGGTGCAGGTGAGGCGCGGTCATGATCGTCATCATAATTGCCGCCCCTATGTGACCGGCGCGGAAGGTTGGCATCCGGGACTGGCGTGGTGTTACCGGCGCAGCGCTTGGGACCAGTTGGGCGGGATGATGGACTGGCTGCCCACCGGCTCCGGCGACTGGCACATGGCCAACGCGCTTACCGGCAACTTGACCAAGCTGGTGGATCCGCGCCACACTCCCGGTTACTTGCGGAACTGCGCCATCTGGCAGGAGCGCGCGATCAAGATTCGCGACAATCCCAACGGAGGGTTGGGCTACATGCCTGGCCTGCTGTTGCACAGCTTCCACGGCTCCAAGGGCAATCGCCAATACTCGCACCGGCACAAATTCGTGATCAACGTGGGGTTCGATCCGGATTACGACCTGAAGCGCGATGCGCAGGGATTGTGGCAGCTTACCGGCCGCAATCCGCGTTTGCGCGACGGTCTGCGGCTGTACGCGCGCATGCGCAACGAGGACTCGCGGTAAAGTGAAGCGGTGGATCTGCAGGGATGGGATGAGCGCTATCGTTCAAAATCGGAGATTGGCCCGCCCACGCCGCTAGTGGTCGACATTGCCGGCCGCTTGAAGCCGGGCCGGGCTCTGGATCTGGCGTGCGGAAGTGGGCGCAACGCGTTGTGGCTGGCGGAGCAGGGCTGGCAAGTCACGGCTGTGGACGGCTCGTCTGCGGCGATTGAGTTACTCCGAACCCGCAATCCGAACATCCACGCTAGAGTCGCCGATCTCGAAAAACACGAATATGCGATCGAGCCGGATTCCTGGGACCTGATCCTGTTGTGTTACTACCTGCAGCGCGACCTGTTTGAGCCGGCCAAGCGTGGCGTGATTCCCGGAGGCGTGGTGATCGCGATTGTGCATGTCCCCGGCCCCGGCGAAGCACTGACGCCATTTCGGCTGCCGCCCGGTGAGCTTGCTGCCCAGTTCAAGAATTTCGAGATTCTGCATTCCTTCGAAGGCGCGCCTCGCGATCCGGTGCATCACGTCCGGGTCGCGGAGGTTGCGGCACGCAGGACAACCCAGCGTATAGAATAGGGCGTCTTGATCCACAGGGGCGTCTTGATGCACAGCACGGAATCCGGTGTTGCCGTGCGTACGCGCATGCGCGTCACGCGCAGGCTGATGCCGTTCCTGTTCCTGCTCTACGTGGTCGCCTACATCGACCGGATCAACATCAGCTTTGCCAGCCTGGACATGACCCGCGAGCTGAATTTCTCCGACAAGGTTTTCGGCCTTGGTTCAGGCATTTTCTTTTTCGGCTACGTCGCGCTGGGCATTCCCGGCGCGCTTCTCGTCGAGCGCTGGAGCGCGCGCCGCGTCATGGCGCTGACCATGATCACATGGGGCTGCGTGGCTTCGCTTACGGGACTGATTCACACGGCTTCCCAATTTTACACGGCACGCGTGCTGCTGGGCGTGACCGAAGCCGCGTTTTTCCCCGGCGTGATCACGTATCTGGGCCATTGGTATCGCGCCGCGGACCGGGCCAAGGCCGTGGCTATGTTCATGATCGCGATCCCCGCTTCGCAGGTAATCGCCTCGCCGGTTTCGGCGATGCTGC
>CAWISY010000171.1:0-8287 GCA_963838455.1 Bryobacterales bacterium | reverse complement strand
CAGCAGCTTCACGGCCGCGGCATGGCCCTGTTCGGCCGCCCATAGCAGAGCCGTGGTTCCGCGCAGGGCTTCCTTCTGGTCCACGCTGGCGCCGCGGTCGAGCAGGAGCTTGATCGCGGCAATGTTCCCGTTTCGCGCCGCGAACATCAGCGCCGTCTCGCCATGGGGTCCGGTTTCGTCGACGTTCGCACCGCTATCAAGAAGCCTGGCGATCATCGCGGTGCTGCCGTTGGTCGCCGCCAGAGCCAGCGGAGTCGACCCCTCGCGGTTCCGCGCACTCGCGTTCGCGCCCGCGGCCAGCAAGACGTCGGCGAGCCCCAGGTCGTCGCGGTACGCCGCCCAATGCAACGCCGTTGCGCCGTCACCCTGCGGGGCGTCCACGCCCTGCCCTTGCCTAAGGGCTGTCTTCACAGCCGTTAAGTCGCCGTTCATGGCCGCGTCGGCCACCGGGCTGCTGGCTCCAAGGGCCACGCCACACAGTACAAGGAATCCGCTGATGAGTCGCATCCCGCCTCCTCTAAACGAATGCTCTTAGACCAACCCCGCGAGCCTGCCGTTGCTGTCGCCGATGCTCTCCTGGTGAATTCCGTAAAAATCCAGGATGCTCAGCAGCAGATTCCCGGTGGTCACGGTGCGCGACGGATACGCCAGGTGCCGGCCGCCCTTCAACTGACCCGAAGCCGATCCCAGCAGCACATGCGGAACGTCATAGTGCAGATGCTGATTTGAATCACCCATGTTGGTCCCGTACAGAATCAGCGAATGGTCCAGCAGCGTGCCCTCGCCTTCCGGAATGCTCTTGAGTTTCTCGGCGAAGTACGCCAGGCACTTCACGTGATACGTATTGATCTTGGAGAAATCCTTGATCCGGTCCGGATTCTCGGCATGATGCGACGCGGAATGGAACCCCGTATTGGTGCCGCTTTCCGGATAGGTCCGCGCGGTCAGGTCGCGCGCGAACAGCACCGTGGAAACGCGCGTGATGTCGCCCTGGAACGCCAGCGCCTGCAGATCAAACTGCAGCTTGATGTGTTCGTCGAACGAGGAAGGAACTCCGTACGGCACGGTGGCGGCTGGCGCGGCCGAAGCCGCTTTCTTGGCGATCTCCAGCCGCCGCTCGATCTCCCGGACGTCTTCGAGATAGGCGTCGATCCGGTTGCGGTCACTCGAGCCCAGCGTAGTCTTAAAACGCGCGGCGTCCTGAAGAACGGCATCGAGGATGCTGCGATCGTTCTCCCGGCGCGCCGCGCGTTCCTCCGAAGTCGCGCCATCCCCGAACAGGCGTTCGAAAACCACCTGCGGGTTGATCTCCATAGGGAGCGGCTTGGTCGGAGTCATCCATGAAATCGAATTGGTGTAGGCGCAACTGTAGCCCTCGCCGCAGTTGCTGGAGTTCGCGCCGGGGTCCTCCACGCCGAGCTGCAAGGAAGGCAGCAGATTCCCCTGGCCGATCTTCTGCGCGATCAGTTGATCTATGGTCGTGCCGTCGCGAATGTCCGCTCCGGCGGTCTTCTTGGGTTTATCCCCGCACAAGTAAGCCGCGGCAACCCAATGGTCCGCCCCGGTGACGCCTTGCGGTGGTTCGGCCGACTTGGACCACAGCCCACTCATGATCACGCTCTGATCGCGAAAGGCTTCGAGCGGTTTCATGATCGCGGGAAACTCGAATCCCTCGCCGGTCTTCTCCGGCACCCAATAGCCCGGCGCCATTCCATGCGGAACGAAGATGCCGGTGAAGCGTGTCGGGTGAACCGCGGTCTTCAGCGGCGTTTGCGCCGGAAGCATCGCATCCAGAAACGGCAGCGCCATCGCAGCTCCTGCGCCGCGCAGCACCGCACGCCGCGAAATCGATTTCCTGGTAAGAAACATGGTCTCCTTATTCCTAATTCCTATTGGCCGGCGTGCATTTCTTCGCCGTAGGTCAAACCTTTGGTGTTGTATTGGAACGGCTCACTGTTGACCACCGCCAGAATCAGCGAGTCGAAGCGATAGTTGTCCGGCTCGGCCTGGTGCGTGATAGAACGCACCAGCGGCATGTCGTAGTATTCGACGCCGCGGCCCAGCGCGTAGGTCAGCAGCCTTTCGGTGAGCACGCGCACCAACTGCGGCGAGTAGTGCATCAGCGCAGTTCGCAGCCCCGCGACGCCATTCAGCTTCGTGCCGTCCACCAGCACCCCTGAGGGATCCACGGGGCTGCCCGCGTCGGTGGTGCGCCACGCGCCCACCGCGTCGAAATTTTCCAGGCTGAAGCCGATCGGGTCCATGATCGCGTGGCAGCTATGGCACGGTTCATTGGTGCGGTGCTGCTCCATTTGCTGCCGCATGGTGGGCTTGGCCGCTCCGTGGACGTCGCTTTCGGTCGAGTTGATCTTGATCACGACGTTGGGCGGAGGGTTCGGCGGGCTCACACCGAGAAACACCTGCATCACGGTCTTGCCGCGCTGCACCGGCGAGGTCCGGCTGGCCTGCGAGCTCACCTCCAGGAAGAAGCCCTTGCCCAGCAGGCCGCGCCGCACATCGAACTCCTGGCCGAGGGTCACCCGGCGGAAGTTGCTTCCGTAGATGTTCGGGATTCCGTAGTGCCGGGCGAGCCTTTCGTTGACGAAGGTGTAATCGGCGTCCAGCAGATCCAGCACGCTGCGGTTTTCATGCACGATGGCATCGAAGAACAGTCCCGCTTCGCGCTGAAACGCCTGCCGCAGATTGTCGTCGTAATCCGGGAATGACTGCGTCACCGGAGCCGCCGTCGCCAGCGACCGCACGCCCAGCCACTGCCCGAAGAAGTTGCTGACGAATTGTTGAGATCGCGGATCGGCCAGCATGCGCTGCACCTGCGCCTCCAGCACCGCCGGCTGGTTCAATTTGTTTTGCGCCGCCAAGTCGATCAACTCGTCGTCCGGGACCGTGCTCCACAGAAAGAAAGATAGCCGCGACGCCAGCTCCAGATCCGAAACGCGATACTTCTGGCCCGGCGCCACGTTTTCTGGCTCGGTTTCCTCGCGGAACAGGAAGTCCGGGTCGAGCAGGACGCGCTCGACTGCCAGCTCGACGCCATGGTCGAAGTCCTTTTCGTTGCGCCCCTTCTGATAGAAGGTCATCAGTTTCTCGACGTCTTCGTCGGTCGATGGGCGGCGATACGCCCGGCGCGCCAGGGCCGCGAGAATCTTCTTGGCGCACGCGGATTCGTCCGCGGCGCTGGCCGGCCGGCAAACGAAAATCTTGTTGTAGCTGGCTGAGCCGCTCGCGCCCGCGGCTTGGTACGGCCCATCGATGCGGATGTAGCCGACGTGAGGATAGAACGAGAACCCCGGCAGGCCGCCGGTCTCAATGGTGCTGCGCAGGAAGTGCTTGTCGAGGTCGTTGCCGGGCGCGTTGTTGGTGGCCAGGAAGGTCACGCCCACGGTGTGGACGCCGGCCTTCACGTGGAAGCGCAGCTCCTGCGTGCCTTGGTGGACAGCGGCTCCGCGGCCCACTTCGCGGTCCCAGTCGATCTGCTTGATCAGATCGGAATCGAGCAGCACTTCCAGCTTCTCGCCGCGGATTTCGCCAAAGGCATTGTTGTTGTCCATGTTGCCCTTGTTCACGGGCCAGATCTTGATCACGTATTCGCCGTCGGCCGGGAAATCGTGCCGCGCGACAATCCCTCCGCGAGTCCCGAAGGGCAAACCGGCGATGTGATAGTCCTGCGAAGTGTCGTCCGCTACGCGATAAATCGCCTGCTGCGGAGAGGTCACATCGCCGATGGCCATGCGGCTGATTTTACCGGCCGCCGAACGATAGGCTTCGATGAGTGCCGGAGAGCTGGTTAACGTACCGGCTTGATTGTCGAAGCCATGGGTGGAATCGTCCGGCGGCAGGAACTTGGAGGCGTCCACTTCGAGGCCCAGCACGTCGCGAATCACGTTGGTGTACTCCACGCGATTCAGCCGATGCAGGCCGGGCGCTGGTAGTCCGGAAGACGCGGGCAGTCCCGCGGCCGCTGGCAGTCCAGAAGATGCTCGATCTTTCGCCGCGGCATCCAGCTTCGCTTCCAGCGTCTGGATGAATGCCTCATACGTGCCCGCGTCGGCCCGCATATGGTTCGCCGGAGGCATCATGCCGGCTCGCAGCTTGCGCACTACCTTCTCCCACGTCTCGGCCCGCGCGCCCATCTGGTCGGGATCGAGAGACTCCAGATCGAGACCGCCGCTGCGAATTGTCTTGTTGTGGCAATCCGAGCAGTACGTGCCCAGATACTCGCTCACGTCAACCGGCGCCTGCGGGTGCTGTGTCACCGGGCTTTGGCCCGGAAGCAGAAAAACAGCGGTGACGATCAATAAGAGCGCAATGGATAGTTTTGCGGACATCGGTCGGAGGCATGCACGCGTTGGTCCATTCGCGAGCTATCGCAATATCAACAAAAGCCCTTTGCCGCGGCGCACGGGTCCGGCGTTTTCACCCAGAAAGCCTGCGCGAGCCATGTGCGCATTGGCTCAATGCCGCCGCAAGATCACACAGGCTCCGCCGGAACATCAAACAAAAACTACCTCGCACGTTGGATGCCGGCGTGCTCCGCTTTGCCCCCGGAGGTGCGCATGTCGAAACGCTGGTGGATCGTGATCCTGGTCCCGCTCGGGGTATTTGTGGCTTGGCGCGGGTACTCCCAAACCCTCGACGAGGCGCTCGCGCCCGTGGATCACCCAGCCATCCGGTATTCGACTGCTCCGCTCGACGATCCGGTCACGCGGCTCGTCCGCGACCAGGCCTCGGGCAAGCGCAAGTTCGTGCCCGCACAGGATGCGACCGGATACTTGCCCGCGTTACTCCAGGCTCTCGGAATCAACCCGGACTCGCAGACGCTGGTATTTTCCAAGACCAGTTTCCAGGCCACGCGCATCTCGCCGCACAATCCCCGCGCTATCTACTTCAACGATCAGGCCACCGTGGGCTACGTCCGCGGCAGCAACCTGCTGGAGGTCGCCGTGCTGGACCCCAAGCAGGGCGTCATCTTTTATAGCTTCGACCAGGACGCCAATCCCCCGCGCTTTGACCGCCGCGACGTCTGCCTGCAGTGTCACGAAAGCAAAGGGACGCTGGGCATTCCGGGGCTGTTGATCGCCTCCGTTTATCCGGACGCCGATGGCATGCCGGCGTTCCGCGGGACAGCCAACATCACCGACCACCGCTCGCCTTTTGAGGAGCGCTGGGGCGGATGGTACGTCACCGGAACGCACGGCGACATGCGCCACCTGGGTAACGCCGTCGGACACGAGCCGGACCATCCGGAGCTGCTCGACAGCCGCGGCGCCCTGAACCTGACCAGCCTGGCAAAGAAGTTCGATCCTGCGGGGTATTTGAGCGCGGTGAGCGACATCGTCGCGCTGATGACGCTGGAGCACCAGACCCGGATGATCGATCTGATCATCCGCGTGGGGTGGGAGGCGCGCATGCTGGAGCACGACGGCGCCACGTCCGACACTGCCGCTCGCGGCCGCTATGACGCCGACCTCGATGCGCTGGTCACCTACATGTTGTTCGCCGACGAAGCCCCGCTCTATGATGACGTCGCCGGCGTCTCCACGTTCACGAAAACCTTCCCGGAGCGCGGGCCCCGCGACCGCCAGGGCCGCTCCCTGCGCGATTTCGACCTGCACCGGCGCCTATTCAAGTACCCGCTCAGCTACATGATCTACAGCGAGGCCTTCGACAACATGCCGCAAGCGGCGCAGGCGCAGATTTACCAGCGTCTGTACGGCGTCTTGAGCGGCAAGGACCAGAGCCCGAAGTTCCAGCGCCTCTCTGCCGCGACCGGCGTGCGGTGCTGGAGATTGTCGCCGATACGAAGGCGGGGCTACCGGCCTATTGGCGCAAATAGACAGGCAGACTCCGAAAACACCGCTTGCTTGCGCGCGGCTCAGTAGAATGGAATGCGCGACTGATCTGTGACTAGTAGACACAGCCGCGACCGGAGGAAGCGGTTCCTGCGACGAATGACCGAACCTCCGCTGGGCCCAGCGGGCGCCCGGTCGCGGCTCTGAAAGAAAAGCGCCGAGCGACGTCACCGGTTGTCCCATCCGGTCCCACCGGAGGCAGGGCTGAGCCGCGACTGCAAACAGCGGTTTTTGGCATGGGCTCCAAAAATAAATCGGGCCCGGCGGTGGCGATATGAACGCCAAGCCAAGCCCGACTCCAACGTGATCGTAATCTGCGCGGCGCTTGCTCACCATGGAGCGACACGCCGCTCCATACTAGTGGCCGTGCGGCTTCGCTACCGTGAACAACTGCTTGAGCGACTTCGCCACCTTATGATCCTCCAGTTGGAAGCCCAACTGGAGGATCGTCCAGGCGAGCAGTTGTTCACGGTAGCGAAGCCAGCGGGCCATATTATGGAGCGGCGTGTCCGGCTCATCGGTGAGCAAGCGCCGCGCAGATTACGATCACGTTGGAGTCGGGCTTGGCTTGGCATTTTGGGTCATTCGCCACCGCCAGGGCCCGATTTATTTTGGAGCCCATGCCAAAAACCGCTGTTTTGCAGTCGCGGCTGGCCCTACGGGATACGGAGCGACCGGGTTGACATCACTCGGAGCAGAGCTTTTTTCTTTCAGAGCCGCGACCCGGGGCCCGTGAGCCACGGAGGATTCGCGTCACAGAACCGCTTCCTCCGGTCGCGGCTGGTGACTCTACAGTCACAGATCGTCGCGCATTCCATTCTACTGAGCCACGCGCGGGGCGAGCGGTGTTTTCGGAGTCTGCCTGTCTATTTGCGCCAATAGGCCGGTAGGTTCCCCCGCCTTCGTATCGGCGACGATCTCCAGCACCGCGCGCCCGTCCGCGGCAGAGAGGCGCTGGAACTTGGGCTCTTGCCGCTCAAGACGCATACAGACGCTGGTAAATCTGCGCTCCTGCGCCAAGCTCACATCTTGTCGAGGCCTCGCTTGTAGATCATGTAGCTGACGGTACTTGAATAGACGACGGTGGGTCGAAATCGCGCAGGGAGCGGCCCTGGCGGGGCCCGCGCTCCGGAACGGTTTTCGTGAACGTGGAGGCTGGCGGAGCGTCATAGCGAGGGGCTTCGTCGGCGAACAACATGTAGGTGACCCACGCCGTCGAGGTCGGCGTCATAGCGGCCGCGAGCGGCAGTGTCGGGACGTCGGGCAACCGTCGTGCTCCAGCCGTGCGCGCCTCCACCCCAGCACGCGGATGATCAGATCGATCATCCAAGTCCAGTACTGTAGCATCGTCGCACGACGATGTCAGTTCACCGCACTCGATGATCGAACTTCTTTTGCCAGGCTGGTCAGGTTCAGGGCGCCGCGGCTGTCGAGCGGCTCCGGATGGTCCAGCTAGTGTCGACGGCGTTACCCAGGTGGCGCATGTCACCATGCGTTCCGGTCATTGCATCCCGCCACACTCCTGGAGCGGAAAGGGTGTGGTCGGTGATGTTGGCTGTCCCGCGGAACACCATGCCATCAGCATCCGGGTGAGAAGCGGAAAAGCTGAACGACAGCCGGACAGCCTGCAGCTCCTTTCGTGACACTGCAGGCAACTTATCAGCGGCGTGCAAAGCGCGGGGTAGTAGCATCCTGGTCGAAGCTATAAAAGATGACGCCCTGCTTGGGGTCCAGCGCGCTCCAGCAGGTTGCTGCCGCGGACGTAGCCCACGGTGGCCTGATCGCTGGGAGTTAGATAGCGCGGTGGCGAGATGCGCGTGGCCTGGAAACTGGTCTTGAAAAATTCCAGCGTCTGCGAGTCCCAGGTTGTTCCGAGAGCCTGGAGTGAGCTAACGCGGGCAAGTCTCCGGTCCCGACGGGGCGAGCCGAACTTGCGCTTGCCCGAGGCCTGGTCGCGGACAACGAGCGTGACCGGATCCGGTGGAGAACGGAGGCAGTCGAATACCGGATGGCTGGGTGATCCACGGGCACCCGCCCCTCGTCGAGGGTTTGGGAGTACCCGCGCCAGGCCGGCGACTGCCCCGAGCGGGACCGGGATCACGATCCACCCCGGTTTCGACATGCGCACCTCCGGGGGCAAAGCGAGAAAGGCAAACAGCCACTAAGCGCAGTAGTTTTTGTTTGATGTTCCACGGCGGAGCCTGTGTGATCTTGCGGCGGCATTGAGCCAATGCGCACATGTGCTCACCCCCGCTTCCTAGGTGAAAAACACGAGCCGTGCGCCGCGGCAAAGGGCTTTTGTTGATATTGCGATGGCAAGCTCAGCGATTAAAAACTTAACGCGTGCATGCCTCCGAGCCAATATCACAAACTATGCATTTAGCAATACGTTTTGTTTTTTTTAACCTACTTCGTTC
>CAWISY010000170.1:0-36283 GCA_963838455.1 Bryobacterales bacterium | reverse complement strand
ACGAGTGAGTGGTCGGGTGGAAGATCGGTGAGTGAAATATTCATTTCCTTTTTTGAGCCGATTGTGACATGCGATACCGTTCCGTAGACCGAAGCGTGCATCGAGCGGGAGCAATGGCCGTAGCGATCTCCGAGCTTGACTAACAGCGGATCGTCGTCCGGGAACAGCTTCGTGAAGGTGTTCCGAAACTTCTCGTACTGACTTTTGCCAAGTCGGGCATCCATCCATATCTTTGCCATGTGGGGATGCTTGCTGATCTTAGCGGCGACAGCCGAAGCCTCAATTGCACGCCGCAGATGCATCCAACTGTCGGCTCTGTGTGCTCTCAACAGAGACGCCATCCCGAATACCAATTCTCTACAGGCGACTGCTGACAAGCCGACGATAGTCAAGAGAACCTGCTGCTGTCCCTTGTCGGGTGGTGGCACGACAAGGTTGGCAAGAACCCCATACGCACGACGGAAGTCTTCTACAAGATCGAAATCCTCGCCAAGAATGCTTCTAGCAGTTCCAAAGTTCGCAACGTCAACGTCGACTAACGCTTCGAGGATGGTGTGTGGAGCGGTAGTTGTTTCAATTTGATTCGCCGGGGATGTCGCCAGTTCGTGTGCGCCGTCTTCCGATTTGAGGTTCTTGATCGGGATTGGTTCCGGCATAGTGAGAGACTCGGCGTTGCCGTCCTTTGCGTTTAGTCTATCGTAAAGATCGGAAGGCGATAGAACTTCGCAATCCGACAACTTTGCGTACAAAACTACCTGTTTTAGAAGATTTCGTTGGCGTTTGTCATCACAGACAAACACGCTACAGTACGGAAGATACGTTGCCATGATCGTATCATTTCTTCCAGCACGGTATGACGGTCCACCCTTTTCAACCCGACGGAAGCAACGCTCCCATTGTTGGACAAGCATTGCAATTATCATCGCTCGGAACGAAGGGCACAAATCGTAGACCTGTCGGACGCTCTTTAGATCTGGTTCGGAATCATCTTGGTTCTTGTAGAGCATCTTGCCCACGCATGGAACAGTGCACCGTCCTCTCCCTCGAAGAGACCAACCAAAGCCTCCAGCGATCCCGGCAGTTCGCCCGATTGAAAGGTGTCATAGACTGGCTCAGCTTCTTGAACGTCTCTACCATCTTTTTTCGGCATCTGTGAACTGCCTTCGCTGCTCGGCTGAGA
The DNA here is from genome assembly GCA_963838455.1 of Bryobacterales bacterium. Classification (GTDB taxonomy): domain Bacteria; phylum Acidobacteriota; class Terriglobia; order Bryobacterales; family Bryobacteraceae; genus Palsa-187. The sequence goes on along the minus strand of CAWISY010000170.1, from coordinate 35,103 downwards.
GCGCATCGTCCACAGGTGTGCTGTTCAAGTGCGCTTCCAGTTTTTCCGAATCTAATCAACAGTCTTTGCCAGTCAAAAGCAGTCTGCTAACTGCAACTGCTCTACAAGCCTGATAGACTCCTCCAGAATCTTGTGGTGGGGAACTGTAATGTCGCCCGGTCGTCTAAGTCTTCGTTCAACCCGGAAGATGCGCCCGAAGATCCGCTTTTTGTCGCCACGAGTTCAGCGATGAGGGTCTCCGTAGTGCGGACTGAATAGTGGGCGTTAACTCTTTCGCATAAGGTATCACGGTCGCCAATGCTTCGCAAGGTGAGTGAAGCCACTCGTGTCGAAAGTCAGAACAGGACGGGTGTGGTTTACACCTTTATTCATTGCTCAAGGTCTCTGATGCTATGGACCTGGACAGCATCAGAACGAAACTCGGAATGCGAACTTCACCCTGAAGGCCGTCCTGCGTCACGAGGGTGAGAGGCTCGCCAAAATGTTCCGCAATCGGATTCACTTTTCCGCCGTACACGTCGGGGAGACTGCCGGGGCGAGAACTTACGGACGTAAAGCTGATACTCGACCGTCGTAGAGACGGCTGCTGCATTGGTGACTGTCCGGTTCCCGTCCATGTTGTGTTCATGGCTGGATTGTACCCTGTCGAGCGAATCGGATATCATCCCAATGCGTGCCCTACCGTACCTGTTGCGTCTCCTTCCGAACCTCTGACGGTTGCATGTGGTGTCACGGCACGTTGGCGCACATGGTCCTTGAGGCGATCAGGCGATCCCTGCCCCTCTCATGACCGCCCGACCGAATTCCAGGCCGAAAGACTCTAGGTTCTCCGTAGCGCCGTCGAACATCACTCCCAAGGACCTGAGGCCACTAAATGTGAGGGGAACCATCAGGCCCACGGATCGACTGAAGGTGGTCTCTTTGCCACCAGGGTCATTCAATAAAACAAAGGGCGTGGAATCCATACCCGGTGGATAGGCAGTGACCGAATCTTGACACACTGGCAGTCCGTATTTTTCAATTGTCGTCAAGAATGATTCCATTCCGACGAACGGAGTAGTGGATCGGGCATTGGAGAAAATGATCTTTCCGTAGATCGGAGATTCAGCCTTCAGCTTGTCTCGAAGGTTAAGATAGCGTCCAGCCAAGGTCAAGGCCATCACCAACCACTGATCCATATTCAGGATGAAGCGGTATTCGTTCCGGCGTTCGCCCATCATTTGAACGAAGCGCAGGAACATGTCATCCTGAATCAGGTGATGCTGGCGAATGAAATTGATTGGAATTGTGAGCCTCACGTTGCCCGTTGTCCACCATCGCAGACTCGCCAATTCATTCAGTGGATCGTTTTTAAACATAAAGTGTCGAGCGATGAACCCGTCCTGGGTGGCATAGATGTTGTCCAGAGGAATCGACGGGGTATTCTCACTTTCAGTCCTCATCGCCTCCCTGAAGGTTTGTAGAGTTAATTCATATTCACCCCTAGCTTGGGTTAAGTCTTCCATTAAGTAAACGTAGCAGTGCGTGTTCTCCGTTCGTGCGCTCTCGGTGGGAGCAAAGACGAATTCTTTAAGGCGGTCCCGTACATCTTGTGACTTCCGCCACATTGCATCGAGCACCGCTCTGTCCGTCTCGGGCTTCGGCAATGAGGAGTCAGCGATCCGGCGATAAATTCGTCCGCTGGAATGAACGAACGGCGGGTTGACGCCTTCAGGCACGGTTACCACGATGATGGATCTATCGGCTCCAAGTCCGATTGAGTCGATGGGGCCGTCAATAACTCGATAGTCGAAGTATACGGGTGGAGCAACGTGCGCCGAAGCTCCTTCCCGAATACGCAAAAGTGTGGCAGGTACCTCAGAAGACGAGATACCGGGAAAGGATTCTGCCCTGAGGCCCTTGCCGGGTCCTTCAGAAACGCCGACGAACAGCCAGCCACCAAATTGATTCGCAAAAGCAGATAGATGCTTGCCGAAGTCCCTTGGGGACAACGGTTCGGATTTATAGTCAACAAACCAACCCTCACTGACATCACGCAGGATAGCCAACTCATCTGGTGGGAAGTCGTGAATTTGGTGGCTGAAGGGAGTGTAACGATAGGCCATGCCGCCACTCTACCACTCGAAAAGACAGGCGCTTGCTGTGTTGTTCTCACGCCCCAACAAGGAGCGGGGCGGCTCCGACCTTCAGTCCAGGAACCCCATCAATCGGCACCACCGAAGGCGGAAGACTCCATCCTGTTGTCAGGAGTTGTACGAGAAGGTTTCGTTGGTAGAAACAATTGCTTACCCCATTCGCAAGGCTTATAAGATCGTTTGTACGATGCCCACGTATCCAAGCCCTATCGCAGCGGGCGGGTACACGTTCTGTCTGAAAAATGTCCCACCTGCATTTTTCGTAACGGCAAGCTCATGAACCTGGAACCGGGCATGGTTGACGCTTCCCTGAAGAGCGATTCGGCGATCATTTGCCACGACACCTTGAACGGCGCACAAGCGGTCTGTAGAGGGTTCTTCGATCTCCACTGGGAAGATACGCTACCGCTGCGTGCGGCTGTGGCCCTGAACGTACTTGAGTCGCAAGAAGCCTAAAGAAGTTCGGAAGGCAGGTCGAATGCTACGAGTATGGAAACCCCTTTCAAAGTTGCAATGATGCCGTGGGAAGACGCAGCCGCCTCTGTAGAGTTGACCCTGACCGAGAAGTATTTGACACCAACGCAGGCTAGAGACCTCGCTGAAGAACTTACGTTGATGGCTGGTGAAGCAGAGAAGGAAACCAACAGCAGAACCTAAAATGCTTTTGTGGGACTCCGTTACCCACGTAGTCCATTGTAAAACTTGTTCAGTGCGAGGAACCTGAGCCTTGGGCGGGGATGGAGCCGTCGTTCTCGCCGGGGATGCTGAGGGTCCATCGGGTGTGGCGAGAGGGCTGAAAGCGGCCTGTGAGGGTTGGCGAAGGGCGCACGCTGCCATCGCTCAGAATCGTTTGGCGGCACCGTCGTCCGACGTTCCGTTCGAGTGGCAGGTGGGAATCCCACCCACTGCTTGCGTGTCCCAACCGTGTCCCAAAGTAGCCGTTTTTGACGGTCGAAAATAGCCCACACGTTTTTCTCGGTTGAATGGAATCTATAACCTACACATTCCAAGTGGATGCCAAGGCGTCCAAATCCCACCAGCCGCCCCAGAATCCAACATTGGACGCAGCTTTTCCCGGGCAATATAGGGGCTCGCGGTGCTAGCTCCCTTCAATCATCGCCGGCGCGTTAATCTCTTCCTCCAGGCTTTTTAGCTCAGCGATGATCGACCGGAATTCTGGTGGCGTGCCAAATAGCATCACTTCCATGTCCGCGTAGTCTTGATCCAGTGCCTCGGTTTGTGCTTGGGCCGCGGGGAGCAGCCTGAACGACCCGGGGACGGCGAGATCGTAGCGGGCCCAGGCAGACGGATAGAAGCGTTGCTCGAAGGCCACCACATCCGCCCGCAGTTTCGGATCGGCAAGGGCCACAGCCCGGACGCGGCTCACGGCTAGTTTGTAGAGATCGTAGTAATGCCGCGAGTAGCGTTGCGGAATCGGCGTGGTCCGGTGCGCCTCCTGATGAAGGATCGTGGCTTTCTCCCAGAAAGTACGTTCCGCTGCGATGGCGACGACTTCGAAAGCCGGGTTCTCGAAAACCTCCGGCAGCACGTCGAAGGCGTAGGGCTGGATTGCATGCCTCGCGGAGGGCACCCACGAGGCGAGAGGGCCGATTTCGAGGCGGACTTCGGGGCGGATGTAGGCTTCTGCAACCGCCGCCGGATACCGGATATTGACGACATGTGGATCATCCGGATCGACGGATGCCGACAGACCAATGCCTTCTTTCCGAAGAAGTTCGTCCAGCTCCGGGCAAATTGTGCTGGCGATATAGGCCGCCGCCAGCCGGTTGATCTTCTGGTTGAACTGGTCCCGTTTCGAATTCGAAGCGAAGTCCTGCATCGGGTCCTTGAGGCCCTTGCCGAAGCCGATGAGTTTCCAGTCAAGGACCAGGTCGATGTCTTCGGAAAAACGCTCGATCAGCCCGTGCGCCTTCGAGAGCGATGTCCCGCCCTTAAAGACGAGGGATCTTGCGAACCGCGATTTCTCGAACAGCAGTTTCAGGACGACGCAGACCCAGAAGTCCTTCTCAACGATTGCTGGTCTGATCCCAAGCCTGGCCGCCGCCTCGATAAAGATGTCCTGACGGTCCTCTGCCGGCATCCGCGCGACTTTATCCATTGGCGCTTTCTCTGGCGATCTCCTGAATGGTGCCGTAAACCCAGCCGGTCGCCGTCTTCGTATCGAGCAGTACTCGCTGCCGGAGGGCCGGATCGAACTGTTTGCGGATCTGCGAAATGATCCTCGGTGTGATGCGGTTTTCGCCGAACGCCTTCAGCGCTTGCACGATCAGACGGCTCTCGGGTAGTTTGAAACCCGCTTCCTTTAGGGCTGTGTGCTCGAAAGCCAGCTTCGTCTTTCCCACCGTATATGAACGGTCCGGTCCATCGGAGAGATAGACAACGCGCGCGGGGACCTGCGTCGACAGACCGAGCAGATTCTGGGCCGTCGCCCCGTCGGGCTGGATGCGCCAAGCAAATTTGCGCGCGAGCGCATGGGCGACCTGATCTATATGGGGGCTCACAGGTCCGCCCAAGGCCTTGCTGTAACGAGGGTAATCGTAGATGCCACGGATGACCCTCCGGATGAGCCCTTCTTTTTCCCGGCGATGAAGCGCGAGGTCAATCGCTGAGCGGCTGCCCAGATCGGCAAAATCTGCTTGGGAGAAGACCCACCCCCTGCGGTTCCCGTAGATCCTGCTAACCATCTTATCTTCTATGGATTGAGCCATTTTATCGCCTTCAGGTTCTGTAAGAAAAAATACCACATTTTTCTTACAAGACAAGAGACAGGCCATCGGCTTCTACATGGAGCGCGAAGGCTTTCCCGCTGAACAGCTTTCGCCGCTCAAGGCGACTACTTGCCTCATAGTCTGCCCAATCCGGTCATTCAATCGGGAATGGCGAATCCACTATCCGAAGCGCCTTTAGCCCAGCGCTGTTACAACCATGACCGAGTGACCCTGATCCGTCGCGGGAACGATAGCAATCCGGGGATTCATAAGCAACGTGTTATCAGCAACGTGCAGACCGCCCCACCTCACGTCACCGTCCGATCCGGCCTGATCTCCCGGCGGGCGGAGGGAAGCCGTGACCGTAGGGGTAATGGAACTCGGCGAAGTTGTGCGGGTAGTTGCCGTAGAAGATGAACGGCGACCGGAAAACCTCGATCGGAGAGTAGAAGCCCCAGCCGAACGGGCCATAATAGACGCCGTCTACCGGCAGGAAGGTATAAACTCCGAACCAGGGATTCCAGTACCAGCCGATTCCGGCCCAGCCCGGCACATACCATCCGGGGCCGGCGCCGATGTAGGAGCGTGCTGCTGAAACGCTCGCCTCAGACAGGTAGCCGGACCGTAACCCGTTCCAGCGATAAAACTCGTCTTCGAAGGGCCGAGCGTCGAAATGTTGGGGCCGGATCTTCTCAGTGCCCAGCGCCAGCTTTTCGCCGCCTTCCACCTTGATCTTCTTCCCGTCGAACGCCAGGTCCGCCACGCCGTGGAACACGCGGACCTCGTTGCGGGCGACGTCGAAATCGTACAAGCCTGACTTGACCAGGGTGATCTTCGCGCCGTTGAAATCGACCTCAATGTCGTTGTCTTTGCGAATATCGACACCTTCGATTAAGGCGCGGCCTTTGTCAATCTGCACCTCGGTTCTGGCCAAATCCGGCGAGATCATCTTCACCGCGCTATTGTCAGCGACCCGGAGGAAAACACCGGGGGTGAGAAGAATCTCCACCTTGCCGGCCTGGGTGGTGACGGATTGGTTCGCCGCCATCTCCAGAATGCCGACGCAGCTTGCATCCAGCGGGGTGGTCTCCAGATACGCCTGCCCCTCCACGTAATTAATGCTGCCCGGACGCGCGGGATGCGGGGCATTGGCCGGCACGGCCAGTGTCTGGCCCCAGGCAGTCTGACCCAACGCTGCCACTCCCAAAATCCCTGCGAAAATCCACGCGCTCTTAGCAATTCTGACCATGTTGCTACCCTCTCTCGCCTATTAGATGCACGTATGGAACCAGAGTCGTATCCCGAGCACAGTCAAAGTGGAAGGGCAGCGTCGGGAGGCGCCATTTGCGCCAAATCCCCCATTTCCGCAGGCAGGCTGGGTCCGGCGTTCTAAGATGGGACAAACGCGATGAAGGTCACCTACGCTCGCGCCGGCCACCTGTATTTCGCCAAGCGGCGGCTGCGCCGGCACGCCCGAGTCTGGCAATTGTGGGCGATGGGGATCGGGGCTGTGATTTCCGGCGATTTCTTCGGCTGGAATTACGGCATGGCGGAGGGAGGCTTCGGAGGGATGCTGATCGCCGTCGGGGTAATGACGGCGATGTACATCGGCCTGTGCTTCTCGATTGCGGAGATGGCGCCGGCGCTGCCGCACGCCGGCGGAGCTTACTCCTTCGCGCGCACGGCCATGGGGCCTTGGGGCGGCTACATCACCGGTCTGGCGGAAAACATGGAGTACATCCTGACGCCGGCCGTGATTGTTGTGGGCGTGGGTGGGTACCTCAGCGCGATTTTCGGGACGCCCAGCCGCTGGGAGCCAATATGGTGGCTGGCCTGTTACGCGCTATTCGTCGCGCTGAATGTGTGGGGCGTGGAGATGTCCTTCCGCGTTTCCGTGGCAGTGACCGCGGTCGCGCTCGCGGTACTGACTGTGTTTTGGGTGGGTGCGGCGCCGCACTTCGATTTGGCTCGCTGGGCCGCACCGCTGTTTCCGGCCCATGTCGGTAAGGCTCGCGCAACCTTGGCCGAGTTGCCCTTCGCCTTGTGGCTGTATCTGGGGATCGAGCAGCTTCCTTTGGCCGCCGAGGAAAGCCACGATCCGCAGAAGGACCTGCCGCGGGCGATCCTGTACGGACTGGTCACGCTGATTGCGGCTTCCTTTTTAACCGTCGTCCTCAGCGCCGGAATCGCGCCCGGAGCCATGCAAGTGGCGCGCTCCAGCGAGCCTCTGTTCCTGGGATTCCAGACCATCTTCGGACGCGGTCTCACCTCGCGCGTGCTGGCGCTGGCGGCGTGCGCCGGCCTTATCGCCAGCTTCCACACCATCATCTACGCCTACGGCCGGCAGATTTATTCGCTTTCTCGATCCGGCTACTTCCCCACCTGGCTTTCGGAAACGCACGGCCGGCGCCAGACCCCGCAGCGGGCGCTGCTGGCCGGATCGGCTCTTGGCTACGCGGCCGCGCTGGCGATTCGCTTCACGCCGCAAGGCAGTCCGGTGGGCGCCATCCTGCTGAACATGGCGGTGTTCGGAGCGGTGCTGGCCTACATGCTGCAGATGGCGTCGTTCGTGGTCCTGCGCTGGAGGTTTCCGGCGATGGAGCGGCCGTACGTGAGCCCGGTGGGCGTGGCCGGAGCCACGATCGCCCTGCTGATTGCCGCCGTCACGCTGGCGGTGCTGTTCCGCAATGCGGACTATAACAAGGGAGTAATCGGTGCGGCGGTGTGGTTTGCGGCCGGCATCGTCTACTATGCGGCGTATGCGCGGAAGCGCCTGGTGCTGGCTCCGGAGGAGGAAGCCGCGCTGCTGCATCGGCGGGAGCAGAGGCCGGAGCAGGTGGAATCGTGAACCTGCGCGAATTGCTGGCGAAAGCGAGCCCCGCACGGTCGGGCGATGAACTGGCCGGCTTGGCCGCAGCGAGCCAGGAGGAGCGGGTGCGGGCTCGCATGACGCTGGCCGATGTGCCGCTGAAGGCGTTCCTGGCCGAGCCGCTGATTCCCTACGAAATCGATGAAGTGACGCGGCTGATCTGCGATTCGCACGACGCGGCGGCGTTTGCTCCGGCGGCGCATTTGACCGTCGGCGAGTTTCGCAACTGGCTCCTCTCGGAGCAGGCGACCACCGAGCTGCTCACGGCCCTGGCTCCCGGAGTCACGCCCGAGATGGCTGCGGCTGTATCGAAGCTGATGCGCGTCCAGGATCTGGCGATCGCCGCGGCGAAGTGCCGGGTAGTCACAAAGTTTCGTTCTACGATTGGCCTGCCCGGGCGGTTGTCGACGCGCTTGCAGCCGAACCATCCCACCGACGATTTGAAGGGCATCGCGGCCAGCGTCCTGGATGGATTGAGCTACGCGAGCGGCGACGCGGTGATCGGGGTGAATCCGGTGGCCGATACGGTGGGCGGCGTGGAGGCGATTCTGCATCTTCTGGACCGCATTCGCCAGCGCTACGAAATCCCCACCCAGATCTGCGTGCTGGCGCATGTGACCACGCAGATGGAGGCGATGAAGCGCGGGGCGCCGGTGGATCTGGTGTTTCAATCCATTGCGGGAACGGAAGCCGCGAACGCGTCCTTCGGCGTGAGTCTGAAGCTGCTGGACGAAGCCCATCAGGCCGCGCTCGAGCTCAAACGCGGAGGCCCGTACGTGATGTACTTCGAAACCGGCCAGGGCAGCGCGCTTTCGGCCAACGCGCATCACGGAGTGGATCAACAGACCTGCGAGGCTCGCGCGTATGCGGTCGCGCGCCGCTACCATCCGCTGCTGGTGAATACGGTGGTCGGCTTCATCGGGCCGGAATATCTTTATGACGGCAAGCAAATCCAACGCGCCGGCCTGGAGGATCATTTCTGCGGCAAACTGCTGGGGCTGCCCATGGGCTGCGACGTCTGTTACACCAACCATGCCGAAGCCGATCAGGACGACATGGATTCGCTGCTGACCCTGCTCGGCGTGGCGGGCTGCAACTACATCATGGGCGTGCCGGGCGCCGACGATGTAATGCTGCACTATCAGAGCACCAGCTTCCATGACGCGCTGTATCTGCGCTCCGCGCTCAAGCTGAAACCGGCGCCGGAGTTCGAGGCGTGGCTGGAGCGTTATCCTTCTTTGCCCAAGGACGCTTGGCTATTGGCCTTGGAATGACGTTATCGGAGTGACATGGACCTCGACCTGAGAGACTTTACTCCGGCGCGCGTGGCCATCGGCCGGACCGGCAATAGCGTTCCGACGGCGGAGCTGCTGCGCTTCGAGCTGGATCACGCGCGGGCCCGCGATGCAGTGTACCGCGAGCTCGACCCGGCCTGGCCGCCGGTCCCGCATCTCCGCTTGCACAGTGCGGCTGGCGATCGTGCGACATATTTGCGCAGGCCGGATCTGGGACGCAAGTTGAATGAAGACTCCCGGGCGAAGCTGGCGCCCGGCGATTACGATGCGGCCATCGTGATTGCGGATGGCCTCTCGGCGCTGGCTGTGGAGCGTCACGCGCTGCGGCTTCTTGATGAATTGCTCGCGTTGCTGCGCGCCGAAAATTGGAAGCTCGCGCCGCTCACCGTGGTTGCGCAAGGGCGCGTGGCCATCGGCGACGAAATCGGCCACTGTTTGGGCGCTCGATCGGTCGCGGTGCTCATTGGGGAACGCCCCGGGTTGAGCTCGCCCGACAGCCTGGGAGTCTACGTGACCTGGGATCCCAAGCCGGGCCGCACCGACGCCGAACGCAATTGCGTTTCGAACGTTCGCGGGGAGGGATTAAGCTACGGCGCAGCAGCGCAGATGGTTCACATGCTGATGAGCGAAGCCCGGCGGCAGAAACTTTCAGGCGTGGGGTTGAGGTACTCGCTACCGGAAAATCAGCAGATAGGCTGACATCGCCAGCCCCGTTACCACCAGCAGAATCGCCACGCTCAAGCCCGCGGCCGAGGGCCGTCCGGTGACGTCGCGCCCTGCGTTCAGGTCGCGAACGATGCGGAGATGCTCGATCGCGGCGGCTGCATTGACCACCACGCCCACCAGGACCAGTGCCGTACCGGTTCCCAGCGAAAAGCCGGAGGATTTCACCGGCAGATCCGTCGAGGCCGAGCCCAGCTCGCGCAGGAACAATCCGAAACGGGCCACCACGAATCCGAAGCCCATCAGCGCCAGGCCGGTCCGAATCCAAGCCAGAAAAGTTCGCTCGGCGGCGAAGTAGATCCGCGGGTCGCGGTCTTGAGGTGCCATTGACGAAGGTTATCGCGCCGCGGCAGGGTTCGGGGGAAGGGCTTTGCGGTAGGCTTCCAGCAACTGCTCGCGGGCCTGTTTGCCGACCGGTTCAGGAAGCTCCTCCGGCCGGTACTGGCGGCAAATCTCCACCGTCTTGCGCAGGCTTTCGGCGAACTCGACGCAGGGCGGGCAGCCGGCGATGTGCGCCTGGATTTTTTCGCAGGCTTCGGGCGGCAGCTCCAGGTCGAGATACTCGGACAGGAGCGCAAAGATTTGTTTGCACTCAGGAGTTGGTTCCATCTAAGACTCCTTCCTTACTTCGAAGGTATTGGTCCAGTTTGTGGCGCAGCGCCAAGCGCGCGCGATGCAGCCGGGTTTTGACTGAATCCTCGCTCAAATCCAGAATGTGCGCGGTTTCTTCCGTGGAGAGCTCCTCCATATCGCGCAGCAGAACGACGGACCGGTAGATCGCGGGAAGCTCCCGGATGGCCCGCTCCAGCAGCGCTTTCATCTCGGAGCGCTGGGCTTGGTCCTCCGGTACGGCCGACCAATCCGCGATTTCCAGCTTGAGCCGGCCGTCTTCCTGACTCTTGGCCGGCAGAAATTCTTCCAGCGACAACTCGTGCTCCGGAGCGAAGACGCTCTTGCGCCGCTTCATCAGGCAGGCGTTCTTGGCGATGCGAAACACCCACGGGCGCACGCGTTCCGGCTCGCGCAACTGGCCGAAATTCTGAAAAACGTTCAGCAGAGCCTCCTGCGTCACTTCTTCCGCGTCCTCCCGGTTACCGCACATCAGCCAGGCGTAATGAAACACCTTGTTGCGAAAATGGTTCACGAACGGATCGAATGCGGCCGCATCCCCGGTCATCAACTGCCGGGCCAGCTCGATTTCAGTTTCCCGTTGCAAATCTCCTTGATTGTAACGACTCCTGGTAAGCTACGCGGTTGCTAGTTCGGCAGCGTGGATCTCAATCTCGATGCGCGGCTGGCCCAAGAGCGTGTTGTGGATCAGGCAGGCTTTGACGGCGCGCCGCAAGCCTTCTTCATGGCGCGGGTCGAGCCCGGGCGCGGCGACTTCGATCCGGAAGGAACCCAGGCGAGCCGGCTGGTACGCCTTCTCGGCGGTCACCTTGACCCGCAAATCCGCCGACGGCAGGTCGCGCGTCTGCAAATACTGGACGCCGTAATAGGCGGCGCATGTGGCCAGCGAGGCCAGCATAAACTCCGGCGGCGTCATCCCTTTATCTTCGCCGCCGTTATCCCGTGGCTGGTCACACAGCACCCGATGGCCGCGAGCCCGAACCTCGAATTGAGAACCCGTTACGTATTGCGCTGTCACTTCCATACAACTGCCCTTCTGCCTTCAGAGATGCAGTTTCTCAAAGGAGGTGACAAACCCCGTTTCGCGGTTAATTCCCTCGTCCCCCGCCGCGCCCTCCGCGACCACCCCGGCCTCCGCCGCGAGCCTCGGGCAGATCCTTGCGCGGCAATTTGTCGGGGCGCGTCGCGGCCTGGTAGACGAAGAACGCCTCCACCACCGCCATCTGCTCCAGATCGGCTTGCTGGACGCGATCGTAGACGTCCATATTCGAGTGGTGCGTTCGCGAGTCGTAATCGAGCGGGTCCTGGATGAACTGGAATCCGGGAAGGCCGACTGCGTCGAAGGATTGATGGTCGGTGCCGCCGGTGTTGCGGATGGTGATCGCGCCGGGGGTGACGTCTTTGATCGCGGCGAACCACTGTTCGAAGATCGGCCGGCAGGCTTCGTTGCCTTGCAAATAGATCCCGCGAATCTTGCCGGCGCCGTTGTCGATGTTGAAGTAGCCGGCGAAGCCGTTGTGCTCGGGTTTGAGCTTCATGTCCTGCGGGTCGGCAAAGTGTTCCTTGACGTAGGCCTGGGAGCCGAGCTCGCCCTCTTCCTCACCGCTCCACAGAGCCATGCGCACGGTGCGATCCATCTTGAGATCCAGCGACTTCAAGATCCGCATCACTTCCATCGCCACCGCGCTGCCCACGGCATTGTCGGTCGCGCCGGTGCCCATGTGCCAGGAATCGAAGTGGCCGCCCACCATCACCAGTTCATTGGGTTTGGTGGCGCCGGGGATCTCCGCGACGACGTTGAAGGCCTCGGTTTTGGTGGTGTCCCATTCGACCTTGATATCGAAGCTTAGTTTCACTGGGACCTGGTGATCCAGAAGCCGCGCGATGCGATTATAGTGCTCGGCGGTGATGGCGAGCGCGGGCAGGTTCTTGGTGGGGTCGCCGGTGCGAGGCGCTCCGTTGTTGGCAAACACCATGCCGGCCTGGCCAGTGGCGGAAGCGGTAATGGTGGCCAGTGCGCCCTCGTCTTTGAAGAACGTCTGCTGGCGGCGCATGAACGCCTGCTGTTCCTGCGGGGTGAGATTCGCGTTGCCTGCGTTGCCGCCGCGGCCTCCCGCGCCTCCACGACCGCCGGCCGGGAAGACCTCCGGGAGCAGTCCGTTCAGTTCCTCATCGGTGTAGCGATGCGCCAGCGGCGTGGTGGGAAGCTGAAGCTGAGGCTCGGCTGCGGTGAGTACGATCTTGCCGGTCAGCTTGCCGTGCAACTTGTCCATATCGGCCATGGTTTGGATGGGCGGGACCAGGATGGCTTCGGCGGTGATGGGGCCGTTGGTGCCGCCGCTCCACGCCTGCGGGTAGCCGATAATCGGCATGTAGGTGGGCTCGGTCATGGCGCCGGAGTAGCCGGTCATCTGCCAGCTCGGGATGGGTTCCGCGAGCCGGTCCGCGTCCGCCGCCTGGGGCTCCGGGGGTCGCCCCGGCATTGGCGGATTCGGTATCGGTCGCGGGGGGAGTGACGGGAACGGGTGCAGGTACGGTCGACCACGGCTCCAGGTTGACGTTGCTTAAGCCCCACTCTTTCAGTTGCTTCACCGCCCAATCGCCGGCGGCGCGGTACTGCGGCGAATTGGTCAGGCGCGGGCCGTAGCGATCGGTGAGGTTGTACATGGTTTCCATGATGGGCACGCGAACCGGGCCGCGTCCGCCGCGCCCGCCGCCACCCCCTCCTCCGGCATTGCCGATCTCGGCGGTCTTGATCTTGTGGATCACGTTGAGGTCGATCTTTTCGGTCTGCTGCTGGGCTCCCAAGTGGGTTGGGAGCTGAGCAATCACGAGCAGCGAAACCAGAAAAGAGGGGATGCCGATGAGCAAGGTCCTGCGCATGGGTCTATGGTCCTCCACGAATATTTGCGGCGCAACGGGGCGAAAGCCGGTGCCGTCAGGGCAGGGTAGAGTCCTCGGGGCTAATATATTAGGTGTAGTATGCCAGTCGCCCTTACGCAACCCGAGGCCGCGGCCGCGCCGCCCATTCCGCCGCGCAAGTATTGGACTCGCGCCGAATGCTCCGCGCTCGAAGATGCGGGTCTTCTCGCCGGGCAGCACCTGGAGTTGATCGAGGGCGAACTAATCAACAAGATGGGCAAAAAGCTGCCGCATGTGAGCGCAGTCACCCTGTTACGGACGTGGCTGATGGGCGTTTTTGGAGGCCTGTTTGTCATTCAAGAAGCGCCCATCGATGTTTCTCCAGAGGATAACCCGACGAATGAACCGGAGCCCGACATCATCGTTCTGAAGCGCGAGCTGAAAACGCTCAGCGCCCAACCGCGCCCGGAAGATCTGCACCTGGTTGTTGAGGTCGCCGATACTACTTTGCGCTTCGATCGAACGGTGAAGGCGCGCCTGTATGCCCGGGCGCGGATCGCCGAGTATTGGGTGCTGGACGTGAAGGGACGGCGCTTGATCGTTCATCGCGATCCGGAGCGTGGCGTATACACCTCGGTGCTGGCGTTCGGCCCCGAGGAGACCGTGTCCCCGCTGGCGGCTCCGCAAGCCCAGTTTCGCTGGAACGACGTGCTCTAACGTAATCCGCTATTCTGGGATAAGCGTGCCCGGCCTCTCCGTCGTTATCCCGATTCACAATGAGGAACCGTCCATCCTTCCTCTTTATGACCGCCTGACCGCGGTGCTGGAGCGCCTGCGCAAGCCTTACGAGATCATTTTCGTCGACGACGCCTCCACCGACCGCAGCTTCGATCTATTGGCGAACCTGGTGGAAACCGACGCCCGCTTGAAAGTGATCCGGTTGCGGCGCAACTTCGGCCAGACCGCGGCGCTGGCGGCAGGCTTTGACGAATCGCAGGGCACCGTCGTCATCTCGCTCGACGGCGATCTGCAGCATGCTCCGGAGGACATCCCGGCGCTGCTCGAAAAAATCGACGAAGGCTTCGACATCGCCAGCGGATGGCGCAAGAACCGGCTGGATAACGCGGTGACGCGGAAGCTGCCCTCGCGCATCGCCAACTGGCTGATGGCCAAGGCCTCGCACGTGGAGCTGCGCGACTTCGGCACCACCTTCAAGGCGTACCGCGCGGAGATCCTCAAGGACATCAACCTTTACGGCGAGCTGCACCGCTTCATTCCCGCGCTGGCGGCGCTGTACGGCGCGCGCATCGCGGAAGTGCCGATTCGCAACAGTCCGCGCGCGTCGGGAGGCTCGCATTACGGGCTGGGCCGGACCTTCCGGGTGATGTTCGACATCTTCACCGTTTGGTTCCTGCTCAAGTACTTCACCCGGCCGATGCACTTCTTCGGGAAGTGGGGCCTGATCAGCATGGGCTCCGGCGGGGGGCTGCTGGCGTGGCTGGCCGTCTGGAAGCTGTGGACGCGTGAGGATATCATCGCGGCGCATGGTCCGCTGATGATCGCCGGAGGACTGGCGCTGATGACCGGCGTGATGCTGTTCTGCACCGGCCTGCTGGGCGAGGTTCTGACGCGCACGTATTTCGAGAGCCAGGGGCGCCGCATCTATGCCGTGCGCGAGATCCGCACGCGGCGCGAAGAGAAGGCCGCCGGCGGTTCGCGCAGTTGACGGCGGACTCCCAAGACGTCCGCGCCGTCATCTTCGACTTCGGCGGCGTGCTGTGTTTTCATCCCACCGAAGACCGCTTCGCCCGCATTGCCTCGCTTCTCGACGTTCCTATGATGCGGCTGCTCGAAATATTTTGGGGATACCGCATTGAGTATGACGCCGGGCGGCTGGATTCGCGGGCGTATTGGACCCGGGTCGCGGCGGATGCCGGCAAAGCGCTGGATGAAGCGTTGCTTGCGCGGCTGAGCCGCCTCGAAATCGAGCTGTGGAACAACTATGACCGGCGCGTTTTCGACTGGGCCGGGCATCTGCGGTCGCACGGCATTCGCACGGCGATGCTATCGAACCTTCCCCAGTCGCTGGGTCAGGCGCTGCTGGCCACGCCCGGATTGCTCGACCCGTTCGATCACCTGACCCTGTCGTATCGGCTCAAGATCGTCAAGCCGGAGGCGGCAATTTATCACCATGCGGCACACGGCGTGGGCGTCGAGCCAGTGCAAGCCCTGTTTCTCGACGACAAGCCGGAAAATGTAGAGGGCGCGCGCGCCATCGGCATGCAGGCCGAGTTGTATTCCACCTGGGAAGCCTTCACCAGCACCTCCGCGGGGCGTTATAACCTACCGATGCTACAATCGCCGTAGGAGCACCTTCCGGCTTTATGAAATCCCCGTCCGGCCTTCCCGACACACTTGGCACCCTTCGCGCGCACAAGAAATACGGCGAAGCGAGCCTTGCGGAGCGAACTGTAAGAGACGAGCTGCGCGAGAATCTGATCTGCAGGCTGGAGCGCAAGGAGCCTCTGTTTTCGGGTATCGTCGGCTACGACGACACGGTGGTCCCGCAGGTGGTCAACGCGGTTCTATCGCGGCACAATTTCATCCTGCTGGGCTTGCGCGGGCAAGCCAAAACCAGGCTGATCCGCATGCTGATCACGCTGCTGGACGAGCATCTGCCGTACATCGCCGGTTGCGAAATCCACGACAATCCTTTTGCCCCCATTTGCAAGTCCTGCCGCGAGCTGATTCGCGAAAAGGGCGAGGCAACGCCGATCGCGTGGCTCTCTCGAGAAGATCGGTACGTGGAAAAGCTGGCCACGCCGGATGTGACCATCGCCGACATGATCGGCGATATCGATCCGATCAAGGCCGCGCGCAAAGGCCACAACATCTCCGATGAGCTGACAGTGCACTACGGACTTCTGCCGCGCGCCAACCGCGGAATCTTCGCCATCAATGAGCTGCCGGATCTGGCCGGCAAGATCCAGGTCGGATTGTTCAACATCATGCAGGAGGGCGACGTTCAGATCAAAGGCTACCCGGTGCGCCTGCCGCTGGACCTGATGCTGGTGTTCACCGCCAATCCGGAGGATTACACCGCGCGCGGCAAGATCATCACGCCGCTCAAGGACCGCATCGGCAGCGAGATTCGCACGCATTACCCGGCGACGCTGGAGCACGGCATGGCGATCACGGAGCAGGAAGCCTGGGTGGTGCGGCGCTCGCCGGTGGAGTTGAAGGTGCCGTCCTACATCCGCGAGGTGATCGAGCAACTGGCGTTCGCCGCGCGCGAGGACAAGAAGATCGACAAACGCTCCGGCGTCAGCCAGCGGCTGCCGATTTCGGCTCTCGAAAACGTGTTGTCGAGCGCGGAGCGCCGCGCGCTGATCGCGGGCGAGCCGGTGGCCGTGCCCCGTGTGCTGGATGTTTACGCCGCGCTGCCGTCCATCACCGGAAAACTGGAACTGGAATACGAGGGCGAGCTCAAAGGCGGCGACTCGGTCGCCCGGGAGCTGATTCGCATCGCGGTCGGCAAAGTTTACAGCAAGTTTTTCGACGGCGATGCGTTGAGCCACGTGGTGCAGTACTTCGAGCTGGGCGGATCGCTGAAGCTGCCGGAGACGGCGCCGGTGTCGGAACTGCTGGCTGAGCTGTCCAAGATTCAGGGCCTGCTCGAGAAGACCAGGAAACTGGGGCTGGGCGCAAGTGAGCCGGATGCGATTCGCGCCGGCGCTGCCGAGTTCATCCTGGAAGGCCTCTACGCCCATCGCCGCATCAGCCGGAATGAAGAAGCCGGGTTCACGGCCGAGGCCCGGCGCAGGGAAGCCGGCTCAGACGATCCGCGCTCCAAGGCCGCCAAACGCAATTATCAGTAAGGTTGCATCATGAAGAGCGTCCGTTACTCCCGCTATACCGGTGACGATTTCGGCCTCACCGCCGAGGACCTGATGAAGGCCCTGGCGGACTTCTTCCTGCAAAGCGGCTTCGACAATCCCTACATGCAGTTCAGCGAGTTCAACTCCAATACGCTGGAGGACTTGAAACGCGCGATCGAACAGGCGCTGGAGCGCGGCGAGATGTTCGACCGCGAGCGCGCCGAGCAGATCCGCCAGCAACTGGAAGGCATGAGCCAGGAGCAGCTCGATCAACTGCTGAGCAAGCTGGTGCAGAAGCTGGTGGACGATGGCTACATCAACACCGAGCAGCAGGGCGGAGGCAAGGGCAAGGGCGAGGCTCGCGTGGAGGTGAAGGTCACCGACAAGAGCGTCGACTTCCTGGGGTTCAAGACGCTGAAGGATCTGCTGGGCTCGCTGGGCCGGTCGAGCTTCGGCGCGCATGACACGCGCGATATGGCGACCGGCGTCGAATCCAGCGGAGCCGCGCGCAAATACGAATTCGGCGACACCATGAACCTGGACATCGGGCAGACGCTGTTTTCGGCGATGCAGCGCGAAGGCGTGACGCTGCCGCTCAACCTGGAATACGAAGATCTGCACGTGCACCAGAGCGAGTATCAAAGCTCCTGCGCGACGGTGCTGATGCTGGATTGCAGCCACAGCATGATTCTCTATGGCGAGGATCGCTTCACGCCGGCGAAAAAAGTCGCGCTGGCGCTGGCGCACCTGATCCGCACCCAGTATCCCGGCGATTCGCTGCGCTGCGTCCTGTTCCACGATTCGGCGGAGGAGTTGCGGATCGAGGAGTTGGCTCGCGTGCAGGTGGGTCCTTATTACACCAACACGCGGGAAGGCTTGATCCTGGCGCAGCGGCTGCTCGAAGCCGAGCGCAAGGACATGAAGCAGATCATCATGATCACCGATGGCAAGCCCAGCGCGCTGACGCTGGAGGACGGACGGATTTACCGCAACGCGTTCGGCCTGGATCCGCTGGTGATCAGCCGCACGCTTGAAGAGGTGAGCCGCTGCAAGCGCAAAGGGATTTTGATCAATACCTTCATGCTGGCCAGCGATTACGGGCTGGTGCAGTTCATCCAGAAAGTAACCGAGCTGTGCCGCGGCAAGGCCTACTTCACCACGCCCTACACGCTGGGTCAGTATCTGCTGATGGATTACATGAACCGCAAGACGCGGACCATCCACTAATCGCGATAGACTGGAGGTGCCCGCGCCCTTTTTATAGGAGTCGTCCATGTTCAAGGGAATTTCTTGCGGGCTTTTTCTCTCTGCTTCGCTGATCGCGCAAGGTCTAGCCGGATCGGGCTATACTCCACCTGCACCGGTTTCGGTCTCTCCGGGCGACATCGTGACATTCTACGTCTCGATCCCGCTCCCTGCCAGCAGCACACCAACAGCCGGCGTAATCGGCGCGATGCTGCAGCAAGGCAGCGGGAGCATTTCCGTGCCGATTCAATCCCTCCACTCGGTCTCGATGTGCCCGGACGTGACTTCGGTTTCTCCCGCTGCTTGCGGATCGCTTTTGGCGGTCACGGTCCAGATCCCGTACGAGCTGATCCCGGCTTGCCCGGAGTGCGCGACTCCAGTAAGCGCCGTGCCGCCGGTATTGGTCATCAGCGGAAGCGGGATGAATCCCTCGGCCATGGAGCTGAACCCGCTCGCCGATGCGGTGCACATTCTGACGGCGTGCGACGTCGCCGTGGGCGCGCCTGGTCCGGGGCAGCCGAATCTCACGGGACTTCCCTGCGTACCGCTGGTCACCCATGCCGCCGGTAGCCTGGTCTCGGCGTCTAGCCCGGCGAAGATGGGCGAGACGTTGACTGCCTGGGCGTTCGGGCTGGGCGCGACGAATCCTCCGGCGACGACGGGTAAGATCGCGACCGAGGCTCCGGTGACGGGGAAGATTTACCTCAACTTCAATTATTCGGTGAATGCGCTGGCGACCAAGCCGGTTCCGGTCGAGCCGGATCAGGTGCCTGGGGTTCCGTTGTTCGCCGGCCTCGCTCCGGGTTACGTGGGTTTATATCAGGTGAATTTCACGGTTCCGGCGGGAGCCCAGAATGGGATCGCGCCGTGCTCGGCTCCCGGCACAGTTGCCCCGGGAGGAACGCCGGTTCAATCCAACCTGACGGTCAGCATCGGAGGGTTGTACTCGTTCGACGGCGCGGGCATTTGCGTGACTGCGCCGATCCCTGTGGATTAAACCCGCGGAATGATTTGGGCTCAGCGGCCCAGCAGGCCTTCGACTGCGCCGATGATCGAACAAATGGCCACATGTGCCATAAAGCCGTAGTGGATCCAGTGCCGCGTGAACCTGATGACCAAGTAGACATCCCGCATCGACCCCTACTGTGCCCCGCAAACTGTGCCTGGGACCAATAGAGCAGCGCGGCGGATCGAAGGGGGATTGTTGCAGTACCATTCCGTAACAACAGGATGGAACTAACAAGCGGAACGGATTATGCTATCTTTTTAAGACCGCCGCGAAATGAAGTGATGTGGCGGGAAAGTTTCATGCCCGGGAAGCTCTTGGGTTGACCGGGTGGTGAAAGAACCGCATCGGAACAGGCGCTGAAGGTCAGTGTGGCGACCTTTTCCGATGCGGTTTGCCCAAGTTGGGCAAAGATCCTTGCTTCCATCCAGCCTACGACTCCGCTGAGGCCCGCGTCCTATTGTTCCCCAGAGAGCGCAGCCCGGACCGAGACGTCGGATCCAGGGAAGGTACCAGTTCGTTAAGACTCAAAATCTGCTCGCAAAAAAACCCCTCTGTTGCAACGCGCCGGAGCGAACGAAGCAGCGGTAGAAGTCAAACACCGGCTCCCGCAAGCACGCTAGTATTTAGCCACTCGCTTCTCTCGCTCCTTGCTCATTGCAAACAGAGGGCAGGTTTTAAAGATTCACTTCATCAATTCGTGGACACAAGGAGCATGCATCGCGCCATTGATCCGCCCTGTGATTTCAAGGAGATAGCGTGCTGTTTCGGGCTCGCTCTGAGGGGTGTGGCCCCGGTGGGTGTGGCGCTGTGACACAATCGGTCCATGCGGCATCGGTCCATGTGGCCTCGGCCTAGGTCCATGCGGCCTCGGTCCATACAGTTGGTCACGCTGCTGATTCTCGCGGCTGGTCCCACTCTATCGGCCGCGGATGAGGATTTCCATGTTTTCACCGATGCTCCCAGGCTGCTGCTGACCAAGCAGCGCCTGCGGCTGCTGCAGCGGGAGCGCGAACGGGACTCCATTCGCTGGCAGCAGTTCGATTCACTGGTGAGTTCGGGCGCGCCGATGCCGGAAGCCGCCCTGGCCCAGGCGCTCTACTATCAGGTCTCGGGAAACGCAGCGGCGGGGCGGAAGGCCGTGGAATGGGCGCTGAGCGATTCGGCCACCGATCTCCGTCAACTCGCCCTGATTTTCGATTGGTGCGGAAAAGCGATGACGCCGGCCCAGGCGGATCGTCTAGCCGCCAAAATCGAGCAGGCGATCGGCGCGCCGCGGGACGACCTTCCCGGCCAATCCTCGCGTGCTCTAGCCGCAATCGCCATCGCCGACCATCTGAAGGATCAGGGCGAGTCGATTCTCAAACCCATGGTCGAACAATGGTGGCGCGGCGGCGCAGCGCAGAAAATCGCTCGCGGACAGGAGTATCCGCTGCTGGAACTTTTGCACGCCATCCGCGACAACGTCACCGTGGATTTGCGCGAAACCGCGCCTGTGTACTTCAAGGATCTCCCCTTCGATCACCTGATGGCGCACTATCCCGCGCCGTTCCGCGGCGACGACAACGACTTCTTCGTTCCGGTGTTTTCCGGCCCGATTTTAACAAGTAACGCTCAGCCCGACCCGAAACTAGCGGATTGGTCGCGAGCGGCCGGCCTGGCCATGGTCGCCTTCGATCCCAACAATGAGGAGATCCAGTATCTGCAGGGCTGGCTGATGCAGGATCGCTTCATGATGCGCGACAGCCTGGGAGCCACCTACGAGTTTCTGTGGGCCAATCCCTATCAGCCTGGGTTGAGCTACGCTCTGCTGCCAC
This sequence comes from Bryobacterales bacterium, assembly GCA_963838455.1. Taxonomy (GTDB): domain Bacteria; phylum Acidobacteriota; class Terriglobia; order Bryobacterales; family Bryobacteraceae; genus Palsa-187. The sequence continues at coordinate 13,914 of CAWISY010000170.1, read as the reverse complement.
TGGTGTTTCATAATCCAGCCACCGGCCATGTCTTCGCGCGGACCAGTTGGGACGAGGATGCCACCTGGATCGGATATTTCGACGGCCAATTGCAGGTTTTTCGCGACGGAAAGCTCGAAGCCCTGGCTCGCGGCGCGGCGATGAAGCCGGTACGGGTGGGTGATGCGGTGTTGTTGAGCGCTCCTCCGCCGCAACCGGATGGGACCACGCGATTCATGGCTACGACCGAGGCGACAATTGTCGTGGGCTTGAATCCGCGCGCGGCTTACGACGTCGAGATTGACGATGAGGAGTTGGCGGAGAGCGATACGGATGCGGGCGGGACTCTGGTGCTCGCGCTGGCTCCGGAGACCGAGGCCGGCGTGCGGATTAAACAGCGCCCCTAAAAGGCCGCAAAGGCGCGCGTCCGGTGCGCTGGGCGCAAGCTCAGCCGGACCGGACGCTGGTTTGGCCGTTTTGCGGGCCTCAAAAAATGCCAACGCCTCGCCCTCCGATGCCGAAGGGCGAGGCGTGTGCTGGAAGCCAGTCCAAAAACACCGCTTGCTGGCGCGCGCGGCTCAGTCGCTGCAAGTGCGCTACAGAGCCGCGACTAAAAGAAGCGGTGAACCTACCTGGTATCGACGTGCTTTGAGTTGGCGCCCAAGTGGCTAAGATCGCGGTTGTTTTCCTGGCAGATGTACTCCATGATTTCGCCGCCGCGCATCGACCAGGGGCCGTGCGTGTTGGCGGTCCAGGTTGAGGTAGTCACCGTGGTCCACGGCTCGGTGTAGTATTCCGGATCGTCGATGGTGGCCGCCAGGCGCAGCGTGTTGTAGTTCGGCCGAGAGTATTTTTCGGTGACATGCAACTGCTCGCCGTGGGGATGGCCGGTCGCATCCAGCCACGTTTCGTGGTTGAATCCGTTGGATTCCACCACCAGCGTGTCGCCATCCCAATGCCCGACGGAATAACCCAGGAAGTCCGGGTTGATATCGTCCACATTCGGGAGTTTGCGCCCATCCATCCAGATCAAGCGCCACACGTGCGCGCCGCCTTCGTAAACCATGACGATGCGATCCGGCAATTGATAGATCTGCATCGGGTAGGGTGTGTACATCATGCGAGGCACGCCGGGAGGCAGACAGAAACTTTCGGGATCGCCGGCCTCTTTGTTCGCCAGTTCGCGGTCCATCCACAGATCGAGAGCCGCGGGCTTGAAGGGAACAATCACGGGGCAGCCGTTTTCGGCGCGACCCTGGGTGGCCATGTTGATGATGTAGGGGACGTTCCAGTCGCCCTTCTGCATTCCGCCGAGGTCGATCTTGCCGGCTTGAACGCCGTAGGCAGGATCGTTAGGGATGCGAGGAACCGGAGGCAATTCAGCCGGCGCTCCGCCGCGTCCTCCGCGACCGGCGCCGCCACGGCCACCGCCGAAGCCGCCTGCAGCCGCGCCACCACCACCGCCGCGTCCGCCGCGGGCACCGCCGCCGCCGGCCGGCTGCTCAGGTGTCCCCAGCTTAGCGTTAAAGTCCGCGAGCGCTTTGGTCTGCCACTCGGGCTGCGCGGGGCAATTCTCGGGCGCTGGGCCCCCGCCGCCGCGTTGTGCGGCTGCGGGAACGGAGAGTAACGTGACTCCACTCAGAACCACCGCCGCGGAAAATAGCGAACTTGCTAGCCTCATCAAATTTTGAGACCTCCTCTATCAAGCAAACTAGGCCGGGGAAATTATATCACAGTGGAACCTCGCATCGAAATGCGAACCGAGTGAAGGGTGCCCCTATCCATGTAAAAGACTGCTACAGCAGGGGGTAGGGTTACGGGCCGGGGAAAGAATTGTTGGCTGGGGCGGGGTCCAAAAAAGCAAAACGCCCGGAGCGGTTTCCCGCGCCGGGCGCATCCTAGAAGCTTTTGAAGAAGCGGGCTACTTCGTGGCCGGATCGTCAGCCGAAGAAGCGCCACCCAGAACCCGCTTGCCGTCCTCGAACGAGACGTTCGAAGCGTTGACCAGGTTGGAGCCGTCCTTGGCCTGCGATCCCTTCACCTCAACCACGTCGCCGATCTTCAGCGAATTCCGCGTCCAACCCTGGCGCATCAGACCATTGGGGCTGCCCAGCTCGAATTCCCAGTTAACCGTCTTGCCGTCGTCGCCCTTCACGTCCAGATAGAACCGGGCGTGCGGGTTCATCCACTCGACCTTGGTGACGGTGCCCTTCAACTGAATCGCCTTGGCCCGGTCGTACTCAGCCGCAAACGAATGATGGGCGAGCATCGGAACGGCGGCCATCACGAACGCACCCGCCATAACAGTGAGCATCTTAGCTCTCATCGCGAAATACCTCCAACAGGAAGAAAGTAGTGTGCCGCCGTTTGACGGACTGCATCCATACTACACATCGGTACCTGTGTTGTCAACGGCCCTGGCGTTACCTTAAACTGTTGAATTCGCTTCGCCGCCGCACCGGCGCGCGGTCGCATGCTACCATTTTTAGTTGGCTCAAGTTCATCAACATTATTGATTTCATGGCAGAAGAAACATACACGCGACGGGGATTCTACCTGGCTGCGATCAACGTGTTGGGAGCGGTGATCACGGCGGCGATCGCGATCCCGGCGGCGGCCTACCTTTTGATCCGGCCCAAGAGCTCGGATGAGGGCGGGTTTGCCGAAGTCGGGGACGTAGCGCAGTTGAAGATCGGCAAGCCGCAAGAGGTGTTGTATACGCGCAAGCGGGTGGACGGCTGGAAAAAAGTGAACGAGAAGACTTCCACCTGGCTGGTGAAGACGGATCCCAATACGGTGATCGCGTTCAACCCGGCGTGCACGCACCTGGGCTGCGCCTATCATTGGGACGCCGGCAATCACCAGTTCCTCTGCCCGTGCCACGCCTCGGCGTTTTCCATCGACGGGAAGGTGCTGGCGGGGCCGGCCCCGCGCCCGCTGGACCGTTACGTGGCCAAGGTGCAGGACGGCAAGATCCTGATCGGCTCTGAAGTCGTGGAAGCAGGCTGAAACCGCTTGCTGGCGCGCGCGGCTCGGAAATGAGTTACAGAGCCGCGACCGCTAGGAAGCGGTAGTCGTGATACCGGAATGCTCAAGAACATTCTCAATTGGATCGACCAGCGCACGGGGGTAATCTCCGCGCTGGATTATTTCCTGGAAGAAGATATCCCGGCCTCGGCGGGATGGCACCAGGTGTTCGGCAGCGTGTGCCTGTTCGCGTTCCTGCTGCAGATTGTGACCGGGCTGCTGATGGCGGTCAACTACGCGCCGGACCCGGCGGAAGCCTGGCAGAGCCTGCGCTATGTGGTGACGCAGGTGACGGCCGGAGCGGTCATTCGCGGGCTGCATCACTGGGGCGCCAGCGCGATGATCGTGGTGGTGGGCCTGCACATGGCGCAGACGTTTCTGTGGGGCGCGTATAAGAAGCCGCGGGAAGCGACATGGATGGTCGGAGTTGTTTTATTGCTGCTGACGCTGGCGTTCGGGCTGAGCGGGTATTTGCTCGCCTGGGACAATCGGGCGTACTGGGGCACCATGGTCACCACGCGGATCACGGCGCTGGCTCCGGGAGGGTCGCTGCTGCTGCGGGTTTTGGGCACCGATGGAAGCTCCATCGGGAGGGTGACGTTTGCGCGGTTCTACGCGGCGCATGTGACGCTGCTGCCGATGATCACCGGGCTACTGATCCTGTTCCACCTGATTCTGGTGCGGAGGCATGGAGTGTCTCCGGCGCCGGGGGATGAGTCGAAGCCGAAGAAGAAGTTTTTCCCGGAGCAGGTATTCAAGGACACGGTGGCGATCTTTCTGTGGTGCGTGGGCGTGGCGCTGATGGTGGCGTTGGTGAGAGTGCCGCTGGGGCATGTGGCCGATCCCACCGATACCAGCTATACGCCTCGGCCGGAGTGGTACTTTCTGTTTCTGTTCCAGGTGCTGAAGATTTTCCAGGGTCCGGCGCTGGAGTTTATCGGGGCGATCGTGCTGCCGGGGGCGGCGATGGCGGCTCTGGTGCTGATGCCGTTTTTAGATCGCGGCAAGATGCTGAAGATCACGCAGCGCACGGGAGCGATCAGCTTGGTAGTGCTGGCGGCGCTGGGGTGGAGCGCGCTTACGGCGCGGGCGGTGATGACCACGCCCAAGCAGATCGAAGACGAGCAGTTGGAGGATCCGCAGCCGTGGCAGGTGATTCCGGCGGCGCAAGTGGCGGGCATCGGAGCGTTCCGCGACGGCCACTGCGCGGAGTGCCACCAGTTGGGCAGAAGCATGGCAGGTCCGGATTTATCGAAGGCGGCGAGCGTGAAGCCGAGCGACTGGTTGATGGATCACTTTAGAAAGCCTGGCGCCGACGCCGAAGAGTCGAATCTACCGACGGCGCAGCTGCGGGCTTTAGTCGAACTGGTGACCAAGCGCGGCGAGGATGCGCTGGAGGCATGGCAGACGCCTCCGGGCAACGCTTCGCTCACCGAGGCGATTCACGGAGCGGAGCTGTATCAAGCCAACATGTGCGGAGGCTGCCACATGCTCAACGGCGAGGGCGGCAAAGCGGGTCCGGCACTGAACGGAGTGCGCACGCGGCATGACCGGGCCTGGGTGCTGGCGCACTTCAGTGACCCGGAGAAGTACTCGCCCGGCTCGCAGATGCCGCCGTTTGACGATCTGGCGCAGCCGGATCTGGAATCGCTCACCGATTACGTGATGTCGATTCCGAAGTAGGCGCGCTGCGGCGAGGAGGCGCCCGCTATAATGCAGGTAGGCTGATTTCATGCCCACCGAGAATCTCACCGAATTAATCCGGGAGCTTTCCCCTCAGCAGCAGGACTCCGTCCGCGAGTTCGTGCTCTTCCTGAAGCAAAGGGGTTCGTCGGAGCCGTTTCTAGCGGCGGTCGACGAATTCATCGAGCAGCATCCGGAACTACTCCGGCGCCTCGCTCAGTGACCTCCGCGGACGAAATTTCGAGACTGGTTCGGGCCGCCGAGGCCGGAGCCCTGGATGGGCTTCAATGTCCTCGCTGTCGCAGATCAACCATGTCCGTTTCGTTCACCCATCCAGGGCAGGGCGCTTATCGTGTGTACTTCACCTGCCAGGAGTGTTCATTCGAGATGAGCGGCGCCCACCTCGGCACGCCGCCGCACTTCTCGAATGACCGGGTCGACGCAGAGCGTCAGGCTCGCGACGAGGAGTTCCTTCGAACCGCCAAGTTTCCTCGTCCTTAGGCGCACGCCAAAAATACGAAGGGGCCCCGCGGCAAGCGGGACCCCTTGAAGTTTCCAACCATCGCCGAAGCTTACGGCTTCGCGAACACTTTATTGTCGATCGGCGCGTTCACCCTCACGTTCTTGATCTCCGCGTTCCAGCGGCCGTCCAGCCACAGGAAGGCCATCTTGAACGGGAACTTGATTCCATTGACGTCGCGATAGTCGGCGAAGTCGACCTGAATCGGAATGCGGCCGATGGGCGAGTTGACGAAGCGCAGCACGCGCACCAGCAGATTGGTCTTGGTGTCGAAGTAGAACTTCACCCGCAGGTTGCCGCCGCGAGCCGTTCCTTCGATGACGCGATAGTCGTCCGCAGGAACGATGTTGATGTTGGCCGAGCTGGGGCTGGCGTTTTCGCCGATGCTCTCCAGACCCGCCGAAACCCAGCTGGGGAACAGCCCCTGAATCGAAGCCGGGAAGGAGGACGCAGCCTCGAAAGCCACGCCTTCCGCGTTGTTGCCCTCGAGCTGGTATTCGCCCAGCAAGCCGCGCGGGGTGGTTACCCAGCCCACCTTGCCGTCGTAGGTCCAGATGCTGGGCGCGCGATCGGTGGTCGGGAATTTGATCTCGGTGGTGCGCATGTTGGGCGCCTTGGCGTAGATGGTCACCTGGCCGTTGCCGCCCAGGCCTTCGTACCCGATGCTTTCGCCGGTCATGACATAGCTGGTGAGCGTCTTAAGCTTCGCATCGCCACCCAGAGCCGTGATGTAGCGGGCCAGGACTTCGGCAGCAGGCGGCGAGTTTTTGTCCGCCGTCAGCACGTCGTCCTTATCGAAATTGGGCGAGCTGTACAGGTTGTCCAGCGAAACCGTAGTGGATGGGCGGTCCCGCGCGTGATGGCACACGTAGCAGGTGACCTGCTGCACACCGTTGAAATATTCCTTATTGATGCCCGCCACCATGTTCACCATCTTGCGGGCGGTAATTTTCTGCGGGGTGTCGAAGACCCAGTCGGCCTTGTCCGTGCCGGCGCCGGGGTGACAATCGGCGCAATCCAGGCCCAAGGAATCGGCCATGACGCCCATGGCGCTCAAAAAGTCGCTGGGCGTCAAATTCTTAAGATCCGTAGTCACGTTCTTGAAGCACGTTCCCGCCTTGCTCCCCGGGGGGCAACTGGTCAGTGGACCCGCTTGGGCCTTGGCGCGGCCTGAAAACGTCAAGCCGATGGCCAATCCGGCCGCTACACCGGCGATCCCAAGGATCCACCGTTTCGAGCACAACTTCATAAATAGATTCCTCCCAAAATTTCCGCAACCGATTATCCTACTAACGAAACGCCTGTTGGCGCAAGCCGACGAAACGCTACTGCCGCAAGTTTTTACGGCGTTCGGACCGCCTCACGGGGTTACCCGAGCGGTCTGGACCTTGGAATCGCCACTGCCCGCGCCCCAGGCGATCCAGGTGTCCGCGCCTGCATGCAGAAGCTTGGGATAGCCCAGGCTTTGCTTGGACCCGTGCGCGATTTCGAGGACCGCGCCGGGCGCCCCTGCGGCGCTCACGTGTCGAGCCAGGATGCGCGCCGCAGAGCCGCCATCCTCGAGCCAGGAGACCGCCGCTCCGCCGTCGTCACCGAGGGCGATCGAGGTGTAGCCGTAGGAATGGCCGGTGGAAACCAGCACCGGTTTACCGAAGGTCTGCCCTGCGTCGGCGGAAAATGCCATTTGGGTGCGAGGATTGTCCTGCGCCTCGGTGAACCAGGAAACGGCGACGCGATCGCCCTTGGCGCTGACCGCAGCGGCGTTGGTGGGGCAAGCGTCGATCTTCCAGTTATCGGCGCTCAGAATCTTCATGGGCGTCCACTTGCCGCCCTCATAACGAATGGTGGCGATGTCGCGGATGTCGCCCTTCGAGTGCGCGCGATAAGCGATCAGCAACCCGCGCGAGGTTTTCACGATGGTGGTGGGGCAGCAGCCGCAGACGTCGGGATCGAGGACTTCTTCCTTGACCATGGTTCCTGCGGCGCTGACGACGGTTCTTTTCATCGCTACCGGCTCATCTTCGCCGTGCAGCGCCTCCAGCCAGATCAGGGACGCTTCATGATCCCCGCTGGCGACCATCGACGCCAGTCCGTGCTGCACCTGGCTGCGATCCTTGTGGGCGAGCGCGGGGACGCTCCACTTCACGCCGTCCTTCGATGCCGAGACGTAGGCGAATTCGGCCTCGCTCTCCTCTTTCGGAGTCTCAATCCAATGCGCCACGAAGGTGCCGTCGGGGAGCGTGATCACCTCGGGAACTTCGGCCGGATGGCGGAAGAATTTGCGTCCGGCCGCGACGGTGCGGACTTCCGACCACGCGCCGCCTTTGCGGATCGCGTACTTGAGCGAGTACGTGCCGTCTTTGGCTTTCTCGATCCAGCTCAGCAGCGGACTGCCATCCTGAGTGACGGACCAGTTCGGCTGCAGACTTCCCGGGCCGGCGGGATTCGATTCGGGAACAAGTTTTTGCGCCATGGCCGGAATGGCAGCGGCGCAGAGAGCCAGCAAGAGAATGTGCTTCATGGGGAGGGCCGACTCGATTATACCGCCGAATCCTGGGCGTCTCCGGCTACTCCGGCCATCCTGGCGATCGCCAACGCATTCGCCTCCCGCGTCACGCCGGGCTTCAAGCGGTAGTCGAAGTCCATCGGATCGCCTTCGCCCCGCGACCCCATGTGCACGTTGGCCCCGTTGAGCGCCGCATCCTCGGCGATCTCGGCCAGCGCCAGGTCGTGCGTCGAGAGCGCCCCGATCGATCCCCGCGCGACCAGCGTGCGCACCACCGCTTCCGCGGCCGTACGCCGGTCCGGGGAATTGGTCCCGCTGAAGATTTCGTCGATCAAGAACAATACCGGTGCCCCAGCGCCTGCCTGCGCCTGTTCGGCGAGTTGAATCGCCAGCCGCAGCCGCTCCACCTCGGCCAGGAACTTGGACTTCCCGTTCAATAATGAATCCGCCACACCGATGGAAGCGCAGACCCTGAGAGGCGAAAGGCGCAAGCTCTCCGCCCGCACCGGCGCGCCCGCGGCCGCCAGCACCGCGTTCAGCCCGATGGCCCGCAGCAGCGTGCTCTTTCCGGCCATATTGGAGCCGCTCACGATGTAAAATCGCGTGCCGGGATTGAGCGACACGTCATTGCGGACACAGCCGTCGCCGGGAAGCAGCGGATGGCCCAGCGCCCTCGCGTCAAAACGAGCTTCTCGCTGCACTGCGCCTTCCGCAAACTCCGGGAAGACATTCTGCGGATTTTCAAAAGCGTAGCAGGCCAGCGCCTGCAGCGACTCGAACTCGGCCCAGGCCTCCATCCAGGTTCGCAGCTTGCTCGCATGATTCCGCCGCCAGCGCTCGATGGCCATGCTCAGTTGCGTCCCCACCATCAGCAGCAGCGAGGGCAGGTACAGCACGTCGTTGTTGCGCACCGTCAATCGGCCGAGCAGCCGCTCCAGCTTCCGCACCGATTCTGCGCCGCCTCGGGCGCGTTCCGCGATCTCGCGAAGCCGTGCCGATTCCCAATTCCCCTCTTCGAGCAAGCGCAGCCCCTCGCGCAGAACCTGCGTTTCGCCCCACAGCGGCGCGGCCGCCCGGATGATTTTCGAGACGCTGTCCTTGTGCCATTCGCCGATGATCGCGTGAAACAGGAGCACCGGTACGGCCAGCCTAAGCGCGACCAGCCACGGAATGAGAGTCCCTCCCGCCAGCGCGATCAGCACCAGCAGCGCGGCAGTCATCGGAAGAATCCAGCGCAGCCAGCGCGGAAATTCGGCAGCCGGCGACTCCAGCCATTCCGCGAACGTCTCCCAGTTCGATTCCGAAAATTCATGCGGACCCAGCAGGGCGGTCTTCTCGCGCAAATCCGTCCGCGCGGCCAGCTCGCGCACCGCTTCCTGCCGCGCTCTGCTGTCTTCGAGCTTCCTGGGCTCCATCAAGCTTCGCGCCAGCCCTCGGTGCCCGATTCCGGAGCGCCCGATGCACAGCAGCTCAAATAAGGAGCCTTCGCCGAACAGGTTCAGATCGTGCGCATAAGCGTGCTCGGGATCGTCGAACTGCTCGCCCGCAACCCCTCGCCCCACCCAATCGCCGCGCATTCGTTCGAGTGCCCGTTCGTAGAAGCGCTTGAGCCGCCATGCCCGGTACGCCTCCGCCCGAGCGGGAAACCATTGTCGGGCGGCGATCGCGGCGACGGCAGCCGAAAGCGCGACCATGGCCCACCGCGCATGAAAGGCGAGCACGATCGCCGCAATCACGGCGACGGCCGCAACCGCCCCCGATGAGAAAGATTGCGCCCGGGCGCGGACCTCCGCCGCCTCCACTTCCGCCCGGCGGCTGGTGTACTGCGCCTGAACCCCGTCCCGCGTCACGGTGCTCCTCGCACAGTGCCTAGAATAAGGCATGGATTGGGTCCGCATCGAGGACGCCGCATTCTGGATCTGCTTCGTCGCCGTGTTTCTGGCGATCGCAGTCTGGGAGTCGGTCAATCCGAAAACTACGCTGTCGATTCCGGCGGAGCGTCGCTGGAGGAATCACGGTACTCTGCTGGCAATCACCGTCGTGATCAGCAGCGTGACGCTCCGCATGAGCCCGCTGGTGGTGGCGGCCGTGACCGCGGGCAGTAACTTCGGCCTGTTGAACAAGCCCTGGCTGCCGTTCAGCGTCCGCTGCGTGCTGACCGTGGTTTTGCTCGATCTGCTCCAATACTGGATTCATTGGAGCTTCCATCGCGTCTCCTGGCTGTGGCGCGTCCATGAGGTGCACCACTCCGATCCGGATTACGATGTCTCAACCGCCGGGCGCTTCCATCCTCTGGAGGTGGTGTTTTCCAACGGCCTTCGCCTGGGCGCCGTGGCGTTGCTAGCGCCTCCGGTGCTTGGAGTGCTGATTGCGGAGGTTCTGACTGCGGTCCTGAACCTTTCGGTCCACGCCAACGCTTCCCTGCCGCGCCCGCTCGAGTCCCTGGTGGGCGCCATCTTCGTCACGCCCGACCTCCACCGGGTTCATCATTCCGAGGATTACGCCGAGCAGCAGCGTAATTTGGGGCAAACCTTCCCCTGGTGGGATCGGATGTTTGGGACCTACACGAGCTCCGAACGTAGCGCTGCGGCAGGTTTTCAAACGGGATTAAAAGGATCGGGGCCTGAGGGACGTCGAAACGCCGATCGTCTCAGTCTCGGCTTCATGCTGGCCGAGCCATTTCACCCGGTCGCGACGCCAGCCGCTCTGAACGGGGCGGAGGGTCCGGAGCGGGCTCCGGAGCCCCTCGCCTGAGGTTCGACTATTTCTTTTTACGGGAACGTAGAACAAGCAATCCGCCCGCGAGCAGCCCGATTGCCGCGATGCCAGACGCCGCATCGATTTCCGGCACGCCAGGTGTTCCGGCGAGCGCTGTTCCCGCGACGGTCGCCAACAAAATAGCGATTCCAATGGAACGAGCCATGCATCTCCTCCCCTCCGCCGAAGGCCGCTCATGAACGCTGCGTCTATCGCGGATCTAGACCATCCTATCAGAGGCCGCGCTCTCTCAGTGGCCTTACAATGGAATTGACCCGTGACCCCCTTCCTCCGCCGCATCCGGCTCACGCTTGACATGATCAAGTTCGAGCACTCCGTCTTCGCGTTGCCTTTCGCCCTGACCGGCGCTCTGCTGGCGTGGATGGATGAAGGCTTCCCGCGCGAAGGGATGTGGGCCAAGCTGGGTTGGATCGTGCTCGCCATGGTGGCGGCGCGGTCGGTCGCCATGGCCGTGAACCGCGTCCTGGACGCCGATATCGACGCCAAGAACCCGCGGACGAAAATGCGCCATTTGCCGGCGGGCCTGCTCTCGCACACCTTCGCCTGGGGATTCATCACTTTCTGGGTCCTGGTGTTCCTGTTCGCCGCGCGCGAGTTGAACCCGCTGTGCCTGAAACTGGCCGGCCCGACGCTGATCGTCCTGGCCTTTTATTCCGTGACCAAGCGTTTCACGCTGTTCGCGCACCTGGTGCTGGGCTTCTGCCTGGGCATGGCGCCGGCCGCGGCCTGGATCGCCGTGCGCGGCGAACTGGACCCGCGCATCCTCTGGCTCACGCTCGCCGTCACGCTGTGGACCGCCGGCTTCGACATCATCTACGCCTGCCAGGACTACGCCTTCGACGTGCAGACCGGCCTCTACAGCATCCCCAAGCGCTTCGGCATCGCCCGAGCCCTGTGGATCTCGCGGGCATTCCATGCCGGGATGCTAGCCTCGCTACTTTCTCTCGTTCACGCATTTTCGCTGGGCGGACTTGCCGTAGCCGGAGTCGGAGCCGTCGCCTGCCTGCTGCTGTGGGAGCACCGGCTGGTCAAAGCCGACGATCTTTCCCGCGTGGACGCGGCCTTCTTCACCATGAACGGCTATGTCAGCGTGATATTCTTTCTCTTTTGGGCCTCTGACATCTTTTTTCTGAAGTGACATTTTCTTTCTGAAATGAACCCGACTTTTCACGACCCGCGCCTGGAGCCGATCCGCCATAAAGTGGAGGCGCAGGAGCGCCTGTCTTATGAAGACGGCATCACGCTGTACCGCACGCCCGACCTGCTGGGCGTGGGCTGGATGGCCAACCAGGTGCGCGAGCGCCTGCACGGCAGCCGCACCTATTTCAACGTCAATCGCCACCTGAACCCCACCGACGTTTGCGTCGCCAGTTGCAAGCTGTGCGCGTTCGGCAAGAGGGCGCGCGATCCCAAGGCCTACACGATGTCGCTGGAGGAGGTCTGGGAGAAAGCCGGGCACGGCTACTCGGAAGCGGTCACCGAATTTCACATCGTCGGCGGCCTGCACCCGGAGCTCACGCTGGACTGGTACTGCGAGATGCTGCGCGGCTTGAAGCAGCGCTATCCGCAGGTGCATCTCAAAGCGTTCACCATGGTGGAGATCGGCTACTTCATGCAGCGCACCAAACTCAGCGCGCGTGAAGTTCTCGTCCGCTTGCGCGACGCCGGCATGGACTCCATGCCCGGTGGAGGAGCCGAAATCTTCCACGAGCGCATCCGCCGCATCATCTGCGACCACAAGCTGACCGGGGAGCAGTGGCTGGAAGTCGCCAAGACGGCGCATGAACTGGGGCTGCATTCCAATTGCACCATGCTGTACGGGCACATCGAAAATGAGGAGGACCGCGTGGATCATCTGGTCAAGCTGCGCAGCCTGCAGGATCGAGACCCACGGCTTCGTCACCTTCATCCCGCTGGCGTTTCATCCCGACCATACGGCGATGCCTCACATCCCGTCGACCACCGGCTTCGACGATATCCGCGAGATCGCGGTGTCGCGTCTGATGCTCGACAACATTCCGCATATCAAGGCGTACTGGGTGATGATGACACCCAGAATCGCGCAGATCGCGCAGCGCTTCGGCTCCGACGATCTCGACGGGACTCGTGGTGGAGGAGCGCATTTATCACGATGCCGGCGCCACCACCAGCCAGAACCTGCGCCGCGGCGAGCTGATGCGCCTGATCCGTGAAGCCGGCCGGGAGCCGGTGGAGCGCGACACGCTGTACCATCCGGTGGAGCGGACGGAATCGGCCTTTACGGTGCTGGTCTAAAGGCTCTCTCGGCTAAAACTTGGGCCCGACCTTTACCACCAGCCCGAACGACACGCGGCTGTTGTTGTTCCAGGACGTTACGTTGGGATACGTAGGGCCGTTGAAGTAGTTCTCCTGCAATGGGCCGGTAAAATGGCTGGGAAGATAATCCGCGTCGATCAGGCGTAAGCTCAAATGGCTGGTTAGCCGGAGGTCCACGCCTCCGCCGAACGCCATCGCGAATCCGCTGCGGCTGGTACTGAACAAGCCACCATCCACCTCGCCGTGGCCGAACAGGGAGTGGGCAAAGAACAGCGCTCGGCCGGCATGGAAAGTGAACTCCGGCCCGCCGAACACGTAGGTGTCGCCCGGACCGAGGAAGCCGGCGCTCTGGCCGGCGGTCAAGTCGACCCTCCAGCGCAACCATCGATTCTGCGCGAAGTACGCGCCGACATGGCCGCCTTGCATGTGGAGCGGGGGGTTGGGGATGACGGAGGTCCCAAGCACGTAGGACTGCGACGGGTTCTCCGCGTCAGCGTAAGTGTAGCCGAAGAAGATCCCAACGCGCCGGTCATCCAGGCTCTGCGCTTGAAGACCCTGCCCGAGCAGCTCGAGCGCGAATACGGCGGCCAGCACCGATCGGGGGGACATCGCACCACTGTAGCATCAGGCTACTGAAGGGCCTTTGCACTGACGAAGCGCGCAGAGGAACGGTGCAGCCGATGGCCCGGATCGACGCTCAGAAGAGTCACCTCGACGTCGGTCCCCTGCATGGCATAGGTGGCTGTGGACTGATCCTCCAACACAGGGACCGAGACGGTGTTGCCGTCGTCGCGGATGGTCAGCACGGCGGAGCCGGCCGGACTCCAGGAGATTCGCAACTGATGGTCGATCTCCTGAATCCGGATGCCGGCGGGCGTTTGCGCCGAGCTTTGCGCCGGATGTTGCGGGAACATGGCGAGCGCGCCGAAGGCCATCGCTGAAACGGCGGCCACAGAAAGCACTGCCACAAAGAGCAAGGGCCGCAGGGCTACTCGCGTGGCTGGCCCGTTGAACAGCAAGTTCGCCAGGGCTGCGCGCCATGCCTGCTTGTAGGCTTGTCTGTCATCGGAGGGAACGGGCCCCGGAAGCGCTGGCGAAGGTGGCGTAGCGATTGAGAACTCCTCAT
>CAWISY010000169.1:0-28499 GCA_963838455.1 Bryobacterales bacterium | reverse complement strand
CATGCGGCCGGGGCCACGAAAGCGAATTTTTTGAGATTGCGCCCGGGTGACCGGGTGCGCGTGGAGCTCTCCCCGCGCGACAAAACGCGCGGGCGGATCGTCGAATTATTGAAGGGGTAAAACCATGAAGGTGCGGGCGTCGGTCAAGAAGATGTGCGACAAGTGCAAGCTGGTTCACCGCGAGGGCGTGGTGCGCGTGATCTGCGCGAACCCCAAGCATAAACAGCGGCAGGGTTAACAGGGAGAAGAGATATGGCTCGTCTGGCAGGCGTAGATTTACCGGCGAAGAAGCGGACCGAAATCGGGCTCACTTACATTTATGGAATCGGCAGGACGCGCAGCAAGAGCCTGTGCCACCGCGCCGGTGTGAATCCGGACAAAAAGGTCGCCGATCTGACCGAGGATGAAGTGAACCGGATCCGTACGATCCTGGAAGCGGAGGGCTCGGTCGAGGGCGACCTGCGCAAGGAGCTTTCGCTCAACATCAAGCGCCTGATCGAGATGGGCGCCTACCGCGGCTTGCGGCACCGGCGCGGCTTGCCGGTGCGGGGCCAGCGCACGCATACCAACGCGCGCACGCGCAAGGGTCCGCGGCGCGGCACCGTGGCCAACAAGAAAAAGGCGTCGGCCAAGACGTAGAGAGACAGGAACGGGGAATCATGGCAAAAGCACCGGCAAAAGGCGCAAAGAAGAAGACCTTCAAGAAGAAGGAAAAGAAGGTGGTGCCGAGCGGGCTGGCTCACATCCAGGCCTCCTTCAACAACACCATCATCACCATCACGGACACGATGGGGAACGTGCTGTCGTGGTCGAGCTCGGGTTCGCTGGGGTTCCGCGGGTCGCGCAAAGGCACGCCCTTCGCCGCGCAGCAGGCTTCGCTGACGGCGGCCAACAAGGCCAAGGAATCCGGGTTGCGCAGCGTGGAAGTGAATGTGAGCGGGCCCGGAGCCGGGCGCGAATCGGCAGTGCGCGCGCTGGCGACGGCAGGTCTGGAAGTGCGGAATATCAAGGACAAGACTCCGATTCCGCACAACGGTTGCAGGCCGCCGAAAAAGCGCCGCGTGTGATTTTGTAGCTATTGGGAAGCAGGAAGAAGAGCGGCGGAAGCCGCCGCTTGTAAACTGCACTACTTTGATTGGTATAGCTGCAACTGCAGCGATTGATACAGCTGCAACTGCAGCGGGTAGTACGAGGGAGGTTCGATTTGGCTAGATACGTTGGCCCGGTGTGCCGGCAGTGCCGGCGCGAGGGCATGAAATTGTTCCTGAAAGGCGAGCGCTGCCACACCGAGAAGTGCGCCATTGAGAAGCGTAACTTCGCTCCGGGGCAGCACGGCAAGGATCGCAAGCCCAAGATCGAGGGTTACGGGCTGCAGCTCCGCGAAAAGCAGAAGGCGCGCCGCTACTATCAACTACTGGAAGGCCAGTTTCGCAACCTGTTTGAGAAGGCGCTGATCAAAAAGGGCGTCACCGGCGAGCATCTGCTCAATTCGCTGGAGCGGCGTCTGGACAACGCGGTGTACCGGATCGGGTTCGGCACCTCGCGCGCGCAGGCGCGGCAACTGGTGCGGCACGGGCACATCAACGTCAACGGCCGGCGCGTGAACATTCCGTCGTTTGAGGTGAAACCCAACGACGTGATCGAGGTTCGCGAAGGCAGCCGCGAAGAATCCCACCATTCTGCACGCCCGCGACGCCACCGCGCATGCTCCCAGTCCCAACTGGCTGGAAGTGGATCGTGAGGCGCTGAAGGGACGCGTGCTGGGCCAGCCCAAGCGCGAAGACCTGGTGCAGATCCAGTTGAACGAGCAGTTGATCGTCGAATTGTACTCGAAGTAAAAAAGGGGGACCTGAAACGCGTATGTTTAAAGGATTCCAGAAACCGAAGCGGCTGGTGGCCAACACCGAAACGCTGAATGAACGCTACGGAATGTTTACCGCACAGCCCTTTGAAAGAGGATTTGGCTCGACGATCGGCACCGGGCTGCGGCGCGTGCTGCTGAGCTCGATTGAAGGCGCGGCGATTACGGCGGTGCGCATCGAAGGCGTGGCGCACGAATTCAGCCCGATTCCGGGCGTGGTGGAGGATGCCACCGACATCATCCTCAACCTGAAGCAGATCCCCTTCAAGATGATGGGCGAGGGCATGCGCACGGTGCGCCTGCGGGCTGATGCTCCTGGGGAAGTGCTCAGCGGCCAGATCGAGACCGACGCCGATATCGAAGTGCTGGACCGGAAGATGCACATCGCCACGGTGGGGGAGAGCGGCAAGCTCGCCATCGAGATGCGGCTGAAGTCGGGGCGCGGCTACGTCGCAGCGGACCGCAACAACGACGAAGACCTGCCGCTGGGCTACATCCCGATCGATTCGGTGCATTCCCCGGTTCGCAAGGTGAACTTTTCGGTGGAAGCGGCTCGCCTGGGCCAGATGACCGACTACGACAAGCTGACCATTGAAGTGTGGACCAACGGTGCCATTTCTCCGGCCGACGCGATCGGACAGGCTGCCAAGCTGCTGAAGGACCACATGGCCATCTTCATCAACTTCGAGGAGCTGCCGGAGGCCGCGGAAGAGCCGGCCGAGCGCGCCTTGAGCCAGATGAACGAAGTGCTCAATCGCAGCGTGGAGGAGCTGGAGCTGAGCGTCCGCTCCTACAATTGCCTGAAAAACGCCAACATCCAGACCATTGGCGACCTGGTGCAGAAGACCGAAGCCGAGATGCTGCGCACCAAGAACTTCGGACGCAAGTCCTTGAACGAGATCAAGGAGATCCTGGGTGGTTTGGGATTGTCCTTCGGCATGAAGTTCGACTCCCAGGGGCGGCTGGTTTCCCCCAGCGGGACGCCGGCGATGATCGGCACCGAACTGCCGGTGGGCCCCCGCCTTGACGATGAGGATGAGGACATCGACGACGACGAGGACGACGAGATCGAGGGAGAAGAAGCGCCCCTAAACGAGTAGCGCGGAAACACCATGAGACACAATAAATCCGGCGTAAAGCTGAAGCGCGACGTGGGCGCCCGCAGGGCGCTGTTCAGGGGCCTGGTTACCAGCGTGATCGAGCATGAGCGCGTGGTCACCACCGTCCCCAAAGCCAAGGCGATCAAGCCGCTGGTGGAGAAGATGATCACGCTGGCCAAGCGCGACACGCTCCATTCGCGAAGGCAGGCCGCGGCGTTCCTGGAAACTCCGGCCGCGGTGCAGAAGCTGTTCGACAAACTGGGCACGCGGTTCGGCCAGCGCAATGGCGGCTACACTCGAGTGGTCCGGCTGGGCTGGCGCAAAGGCGACGGCGCCGAGCAGGCCATGATCGAGCTGGTCGGTAGCGAGCTGGTCAAGCGCGCCGCCGAACGCGCCAAGCGCCGCGAAGAGCGTATGAAGGCTCTGCAGCAGGGCAAGGAAGAGGGCGAAGAGCCCGAAGAGTAGGCGTCGATGACACAATCGACGAGCGCCTCGACAGACTGACTGGGATTGTGGAGGTGCTCGCCGCAAGCGTGGTTGCGCGCGAGACGCGCATCGAGGCGCTCGTCAAGGCCGGGGAGCAGCGCGCTCAGGAGATCGGGGGCTTTCGGCGCACGCCTGAGTGACGGATCATTCCGAGTTTGGCTCCGGCTTCCACCTGCCTTTGCCACGCGAGAACAAAAGGTAGTCCGTGGCTGCGTCCGCGAGGTCCTTGAACTCCCTTTCGCACTCGTACTCAGCGTCTCTTGAAAGCCACCCCTCGCTGAATTTGTCCCCGTCCTCCTTGATGAACGTGGATGGGGCGTATCGCTTATCGTAGGACTCATCGAGGAGCGCCCTGGCAACCCAAGGCCGTTCGCGAAAGCTGCGGGCGATTTCCTTGGGGGGCAAGGTGGCTAACTCTTTTGCGGCCTCCACCCCGATGCGCTGCACCCGGAATCCGTCTGGAAACCCGCCGGCGTGCGGTTTTCTCCTCCAGCTCCACATACGCCGATTATCGCGCGGAGGGCCTCTCCGTGCGGGCAGCTGGTTCGCTCGGGCCACCCGCGCTGGGCTACAATTGTGCATCCCGCCCATGAGTGCGCCCCCCACCAACGCGACCACTGAAACTCACACATTCGTGCGCGGCATGGGGCTCTACGACGCCACCATGATCGTCATGGGCGCGATGATCGGCTCCGGGATCTTCATCGTCTCGGCCGACATGGCGCGGCTGATCAACAGCCCCGGATGGCTGCTGGCGGCGTGGTTCCTGACATTTCTCCTGACCATCGCGGGAGGATTGTCTTTCGGTGAGCTCGCCGCGATGTATCCGCACGCCGGCGGAGTCTACGTCTTCCTGCGCGAAGCGTACTCGCCTTTGTGGGGATTTCTCTACGGCTGGACGGTGTTCACGGTGATCCAGACCGGAACCATCGCAGCGGTCGCGGTAGCGTTTGCGAGGTTCACCTCCATCCTGGTCCCCGCCATTTCGGAGAGCCACTACCTGATCGCGCCGATTCATCTTTCCCAGACTTACGCCGTGTCGCTGTCCACCGCGCAGCTTGCGGCGATCGCGATCATCCTGCTGCTGACCTGGTCCAACACGCGCGGCCTGCGCTACGGCAAGATCGTGCAGAACGTCTTCACTTCGACGAAAGTGGTTGCGCTGGCGGCGCTGGTGCTGGCCGGGCTGCTGCTGGGCTGGAATGCGACGGCGGTCCACGCCAACTTCACCAACTTCTTCACGCTGCGCGATTTTGGTCCGGAGCTGGGGGTTCCCTCGGGCAGCTTGTTCGGGTTGTTGATGGCCATCTGCGTGGCCCAATCGGGATCGTTGTTTTCGGCGTCGGCCTGGAGCGACGTCACCTTCATCGCGGCCGAAGTGCGCGATCCGCACCGCAGTGTGCCGCGAGCCATGGCCATCGGATGCGGAACGGTCACCGGACTGTACGTGCTAGCGAACGTGGCGTACCTGGCGACGCTTTCGCTCTCCGACATTCAACACGCGCCCTCGGACCGCGTGGCGACGGCGGTGCTCGAAAGGATCTTTCCCGGCTACGGCCCGGTGCTGATGGCGATCGCGATCATGATCTCGACCTTCGGATGCACCAACGGGCTGGTGCTGGCCGGCGCGCGAGCCTACTACGCGATGGCCAAGGACAAACTGTTCTTTGCCCGCGCGGGAGAACTGAATCGCGCGCGAGTGCCGGGATGGTCGCTGGCGGTGCAGGGCGTGTGGGCGTCGGTGCTGGTGCTGCCGCGGACCTTCAACCCGGCCACAGGCCAGTACGGGAACCTGTACAGCAACCTGCTCGACTATGTGATCTCCGCGGCGCTGCTCTTTTACATCTTGACCGTGCTGGCAGTGTTCCGGCTGCGCGTGAAGCGGCCGGATGCCGAGCGGCCGTATCGAGTGCTCGGCTATCCGCTGCTGCCGGCCGTGTACATTGTGGTAGCGAGCGTGATCCTGGTGGTGCTGTTCGCTTACCGGCCGGCGACCACGTGGCCGGGACTGGTGATCGTGGCGGCGGGCGCGGCGGTGTATGCGGTATTCGGACGCGCTCGTGGACCATCCTCCCGGGGACCTTCTTCCGCGATCGAATCCACGCGATAGATGGTCCCGATGCCGCCGTGGTAGATGACCGAGAGCGCTGGGTTATCGCGCACGGCCTCTTCAATGGGCGCAGCCTCCTCATCGCTCATATCGCGGCGCAGGTCGGCGGTAGAGTAGTAGACGTAGGAGGCTCCGTGATCGCGCGCGTAAGAGGCCAGATCGCGGTACATCTCCACCGCGCGAGCGTGATCTTCGGTGTACCAGATGTAGGGCGGCAGGGGACGGCTGATGGATCGCCGTCCAGTGTACAAATACAGGACCGGGTCGTTGTAAGCGACCACGGCGGCGTCGGGCGGCAGGTTCGCGCGAATCCAGGCGTAGGCGCCGCGATGGTCGATGTTGCGGATACGCTGATCGCGCTGCGATTGGTCCAGGAAGACTCCGCCGACGTAGGTCTGGAGCGCGAAAGCGCCCACGAACACCAGCGCCGCGAAGGCGAGCATGACGGCCGCGGCCACACGTTGCGAAGCGTCGCGATGCCTCATCCCTGCGCGAGCCATGCCTACGAAATGCTCCATCTCCGTCAGCAGGCCGGCGAAGGCCAGAGGAACCAGGGGCAGAACGAAGCGCTCATTGGGCGGGAAATGCCAGATCACCAGCATGAACGCGGAGCCCAAGGCGAACATGGCATAGTGAACGGCAAGGCCCCGGCGGACCATGCGCACGGTGCCGGAGATCATCGCCACGCCGATCAGCTCGGCCAGAATCTTCATGAACAGCGACGAGGTCACGTTGGGCAGGATGATGTATCCCAGGCCTGAGACCAGTCCGTCCAGGTTCTTCCACAGGAACAGGTGGAAAGTTTTGAGCGAGACGTTGTAGATCTCGTAGCGGAAATAGTCGGTGTAATAAACCAGCGCGGCGTCATCGGTGCGGAGCTGGTGCAGGTGCGCCCACAACATCCAGGCAGCGACGAACGGGAACATCACCGCACCGAAAACGATCGCCTTGGTGCGCTGCTTCCGCATCCAAAGGTACAGGACTCCGGAGGCTAGCAGCACAATCCCGGCGGAACGGGCGAGGTAGGCCGCGCCGGCCAGCAGCCCCGCCGCGACGGCCCAGGATGCAGATGAATCAGCCTCCGCGGCGCGCTCCACCAGGATCAGAACCCCGGCCAGCAGAGCCGTGAACCACAGCTCCGAGAGCAGCTTGGCGCTGAAGGCGACGATGTAGGCGTTCAGCGACAGCAAGGCGAGTAACAACCACTTGCGCCAGCCGTCGATGCCCATGCGCGGATAGAGAACCATAAGAAGGGCGAGCAGCAGCGGAAGGGCGAGCCAGGAAATCCACGCGGCGATGCGCAAATTTTCGGGGAAGTGCGGGTTCACGCGCCAGGCGATCGACAGCAGCAAGGGATAGAGCGGCGGGTACTTGGTCTGATACGGCTGCGACGGCAGGCTCTCGATCCGGTAGCTGCCGGAGGCGAGCGATTTCGCCGAAACGTAATAAATGCTGTCGTCGTGAATGTCGCCAAACTGCGGGACGTCGGAATTGCGGTGCAGGAACGCAGCGGAGGGAACCAGCAGCAGGATCAGGACCAGGACGTGGGTGGGCTTGAACCCGTAGCGCACTTAACCAAGTCTATCGCGGGAGGCCCCGTTTATCGCGGGAGGGGCTCGGGACGTGTCTTGTATGTGAGACATGATGCGGAACGGCAATAACACAGGTCGATGAAAGGGTCGGCAAAGTGATAGACTGTTTTGGCTCGGGATGGCTTCACGCACAGTTTTTCCACAGATTTGCATTGCGCTTGGCTTCGATGATGTGGAAGCTCTGTTGAGTCATGCGCGCAGCGAGTATGAAGCGGGCGAGAGGTTCCTCGAATTCCGCCTGGATTACTTGCCCTTCCCGGAGCGCGGCGTGGCCGCGATTCGCAAATTCCTCACACGGCAATCCGACTGTGTGATCCTGGCCACCTGCCGCAGGAGGCAGAACCACGGGCGGTTTCACGGCAGCATCGAGGAGCAGATCCGCGTGCTGGAAGCGGCTCGCGACGCCGGCGCGAAGGCGGTCGACGTGGAGGTGGAGAGCGCGGAAAACTGCATGGAGCGGCTGGCCAAGCTGCGCTCGGGCTCTCTCCTGCTGGTCTCCTATCACAATTACGGTGGGACCCCGCCGCGCCTGGATTCGGTTTTGCGCAGGATGACTCGGATTCCGGCGGACGGCTACAAAGTGGTGACGACGGCGCGCAAACCGTCCGACGCCCATCGCGTTCTGGCTTTGGCGCGCGGCAATCCCAAGATCCCGACCGTCGTGCTGGCGATGGGCGAAATCGGTTTCGCTACGCGCGTGCTGTCACCGGCCTTCGGCGGGCTGTACACGTATGCGGCGCCGAACTCGGCGGAAGGGACGGCCTCCGGCCAGGTTTGCGCCAGGCAATTGCGCAGCATTTACCGCATCGGCAAGTTCACGCGCGACGCCAAGATTTACGGGGTGATCGCGGACCCGGTGCGGCAATCGATCTCGCCCGCGGTGCATAACCGGGCTTTCCAAGCCCGGCGAGCCGACGCGGTGTATCTGCCCTTCCTGGTGAATCCGGGCCGGCTCAAGGATTTCATGCTGCTGGCGGACCGGCTGCCGCTTTCCGGTTTCAGCGTGACCATTCCGCACAAGCAGAGGATTCTGCGCTACCTGGATCAGATCGATCCGCTGGCGCGGCGCATCGGCGCGGTGAACACGGTGTGGCGCAAGGCCGGCAAGTGGCGCGGAACCAATACTGACGCGGCCGGCGTAACGGTGCCATTGGAGAAGCACATTCGCATCCCCAACAGCTCCGTGCTGGTGGTGGGCAATGGCGGCGCGGCGCGGGGCGCGGCGTTCACCCTGGCGGCCGCGGGCGCGAAGCTTTCCATCACTGGCCGTAATCTGGATCGGGTGCGCGCGCTGGCCTCGCTGACCAATGCCGAGCCGCTCTCGCGCGATCAAGCCGAAGCGCGAAAGTTCGACGTAGTGATTCACGCCACGCCCATCGGCATGACGCCGCGCACCGACGAGTGCTTCTTCCGCGACGGCATTCCCGCCAAACTTGTGTTCGACATGGTCTACACGCCGATGGAGACGGAACTGCTGCGCCGCGCCAGGCAGCAAGGCGCACAAACCATTCCGGGCCTGGAGATGTTTCTGGAGCAGGCTGCGCGGCAGTTCGAAAACTGGACCGGAGAAAGCGCACCGCGCGCGGTGATGGAAAAAGCCGCGCTGGAGATTCTGGCGTCGCGGAAGCTGTGAACCGCTTGCTACGCGCGCGGCTCTGCATGGGTTTTCTGATCTGTGACTACGAATGACCGAACCTCCGCTCGGCCCAGCGGGCACCCCGAGCGACGTCACAGGTTGTCCCATCCGGTCCCACCGGAGGCAAAGCTGAGCCGCGAGGGGTGCCCGCTGGGCCGGGAGCGGTCGCCTATAATGGCCACATGAGGATCAATCGCCGCAAGGCGTTGGGCCTGGCCGCCGCGCTCGGCGCGAGTTCCCCGGCGATGCTGGCGCAGGTTCCGGGAGCGGCCGCGCAGACTTCCTCTGCCAGGACGCCGGAACAGGAACTGGAGATTGCCCGGCAGCAGCGCCTGAGCGATGCCCAGCGAATCGCCGCCGTGAAGCTGGCGCAATCGGTTGAGCCGGCGTTTCAATTCCGGCCTTGAGCCGATTTTCTCCATGGCCGACTTCTCCAGCGTTTTTTTCAGCTCCATTACGGAGATCAACAAGCAACTGCTCGCCAAGGAGTTCTCCTGCGTCGAGCTGACGCGCGCGTTCTGCGAGCGCCTGGAAAAGATCGCACCGCGCTATAACGCGCTGGCGCTGTCTTTGCAGAAAGACGCGATCAAGCAGGCGCGCGATGTCGACGACGACTTGCATCATGAGCGCACGCGCGGTCCGGTGCAAGGAATTCCTTACGGGGCGAAGGATCTGCTGGCGGTTGCGGGCAAGCCCACCACCTGGGGCGCCAAGCCGCTGGCTGCGCAGGTATTCGACGACGACGCGCACGTCATCGAAAAACTGCGCAAAACGGGCGCGATCCTGATTGGGAAGCTGGCGATGGTGGAATTGGCCGGCGGAGGAGATTACCGGCTGGCTTCGGCGTCGATGACCGGACCGGGGTTGAATCCGTGGGATCCGTCGAAATGGAGCGGAGGGTCCTCAAGCGGATCGGGCGCCGCGGTTGCCGCGGGACTGGTCACCTTCGCGCTGGGTTCGGAGACTTCGGGCTCCATCATCACGCCGGCTTCCTATTGCGGCGTGACCGGATTGCGTCCCACCTACGGACTGGTGAGCCGCAGAGGGGCTATGGCGTTGTCCTGGACGCTCGACAAAATCGGCCCGATCGGCCGGTCCGCGGAGGATTGCGCCCTGGTGCTGCACGGGATCGCGGGAGGCGATGACGAGGATCCCGGCTCGGCCGGCAGAAGCTTCAGCTACAATCCGCAGTTCGTGCGCAAGCCCTCGGACCTCACCATCGGCTACGCGCCAGTGGATTTCGAGGAGTGGGCCGATCCGGCAATGCGCGCGGGGTTGAATGAAGCGCTGCGGGTCGTAAAGGGGCTGGGGTACAAAACCACGGAAGTGGAGCTGCCGGATTTCCCGTACGGTGCGTTGGCCGGGACCATCATCGCGGGCGAAGCCGGCTCGATCTTCGAGGACTTCATCCGCAGCGGAAAAGTGGATCAACTGGCCGATCCCAGCCAGATCGCCGGACTGAAGACCACGCTGGATACGCCGGCGATCGACTACCTGCGCGCGATGCGGGTGCGGAGGCTGGTGCAGCAGGGCTTCCGCGACCTGTTTCTGAACTGCGACCTGCTGCTGTCGCCGGCTCGTTTCGATACGGCGCCGTCGGCTTCGGAGCCGCTCGATGGACCACCACTCGGGCCTCGGCCGTCGCGGCGCGGGTTGAGCGGGTTGATTCCCGCCGGGAACCTGGCGGGTCTGCCGGCGGTGTCGCTGCCATGCGGATTCGCGGGCGGGTTGCCGATCGCGATTTCGCTGGTCGCGCGGCCCTTCTTCGAAAACATGCTGCTGACCATCGGCGCGGCGTTTCAAAGCCAGACGGATTGGCATCGCCGCAAGCCTCCGGTTCAAGCCTGAACGCGCAAGCCTGACGCAAGATTTACTCCGGCACTCCGCGGTGATATCGTAACCTGGAGCGCACAGCAAGTGCGTTGTGCGCGGTTCAAGGACCTACGTCGCTCCAAGGAGGGTTCCCATGCGCTTGATCAAGCTGATGCTGCCGGTCGCCGCCATGCTCTGCGGCCTGGCGTTCACACTTCCTGCCCAGCAGCCGAGAGAGACTCTGGCGTGGGCTCCGCAGCCGGTGCAAAATGCCGGTTGGGTGGCGCCGAACAAACCCATCTGGAAACTGTCCGAGTTGCTGGCGGCGCACAAGGGCCAACAGAACTGGACCGAAACCGTAGTCAGCGACACGACGCTCCATGCCGACTATGTTTCGATGGCTCCCGGAACAAAAACGCTACGCATGTTCCATCCCGATAACCGGGCCTGGTGGATTGTGCAGGACGGGCAGATCCGGTTCAGCATTGAGGGGCAGGAGCCGTTTGTCGCCACTAAGGGCTACTTGGTGCAGGTTCCCTATCGCAACATCTTCAGCATGGAAGTGGTGGGAGACAAGCCGGCTCTGTTCGTGGCAGTGAACATTGCGGGCGACACCACTCTGTATCCGATCGATGAGCAGCCGCCGGCGACGCCAGGATTCAATTTCGTCAAGGTGCGCATCAGCGGCAAAGGCAAGTACGAGGGCGGTAACAAACCCTACATTGACTTCAGCCAAGTGCTGTCGGGAGCGGAAAAGCAGCGGCGCTTCGTAGCCGACGATCGTGCGGTGGCCAACATCATTCGCGGCATGCCCCAGAATCCGAAAGACGTCGACAAGGGCCATTTCCACGAGGTCTCCTCCGAGTTCTGGTTCATCCTGGAAGGGCAGATCGAGTACAAGATCGGATCGCTGCCGATCTTCGTCGCCGATCAGGGCGACATCGTGTATGCGCCTAAACAGATGTGGCATCGGGCGACGTTTGCGGGCAACGGATCGTCCACGCGCCTGGCGATGAACGGATACCAGGACCTACTGCACGACTACCAACCTTTGGAAGAGCTGAACGGCAAGTAAGGGGGGGGCGCGGCCTGCGGCCTGCTAGCGGACGAATAAACGGAGAACGCTCGACCCTGCGATACCGGTGAGCGCGGGGACGAAAGCCGGGGTCGCACCGCTGCGTCGAAGCTCGCCATGCACGGCGTGGCCTCCCAAATAGAGGAAACTGCCGCCGGCGACCGCGAGCAATGCATGCAGGGCATGGATTCCCAGGTACGGCGAGAACAGAAACTCGAGCCCCGCGCCGGCCAGGGTCGCGGCCTGGGCGGCGACGCACCATCCCAGCGCGAGCCAGCGCGAGGCCAACGCGGCTCGGGCGATCACGCCTAACGCCAGACCCTCCGGCACCTTATGCGCGGCGATACCCAGAATCAGGCCGGCTCCGAAACTCGGATGGTCCTGCCCGGCCATGACGCCCCAGCCGTCCAGCGAGCTGTGGACCGCGGCCGCGGCCAACAGTGGCAGCGCAAACCCATGTAAACGTGTCTCGCAGTGGGCGTGGTCGTGGGACGGGGCGCAGGACGGGCAGACCGGATAGACATAGCGGTCGAGCAGCCATAGAGCCAGCGCCGCGCCGCCCATCCAGGCGATGGCCGCTGGCCAGCCCAAAGACTCGGCCATTTCCGGCAGCAGCCAGAAAAGCGCGACTCCCACCAAGACTCCGCCGCCGAACGGCACCAGCGTCCGGGAGTGGCCTGCGCCAGAGGTGAGCCAAATGCCGCAAGCGGCGCTGCATGCAGCCAACAAGAATATTGTGAAAGCGGTGACCACTGGTTACCAGTATACGTTTTGAAGAGTCTTAACTAATGGACTTTTCATGGCAGAAGAAACATACACGCGGCGGGGATTCCACCTGGCTGCGATCAACGTGTTAGGAGCGGTGATCACGGCCGCGATCGCGATCCCGGCGGCGGCTTATCTTTTGATCCGGCCCAAGAGCTCGGATGAGGGCGGGTTTGCCGAAGTCGGGGACGTAGCGCAGTTGAAGATCGGCAAGCCGCAAGAGGTGTTGTACACGCGCAAGCGGGTGGACGGCTGGAAAAAAGTGAACGAGAAGACTTCCACCTGGCTGGTGAAGACGGATCCCAATACGGTGATCGCGTTCAACCCGGCGTGCACGCACCTGGGCTGCGCCTATCATTGGGACGCCGGCAATCACCAGTTCCTCTGCCCGTGCCACGCCTCGGCGTTTTCCATCGACGGGAAGGTGCTGGCGGGGCCGGCCCCGCGCCCGCTGGACCGTTACGTGGCCAAGGTGCAGGACGGCAAGATCCTGATCGGCTCGCAGATGGTGGAAGAAGGCTGAAACCGCTTGCTGGTTCGGAAATGAGTTACAGAGCCGCGACCGCAAGGAAGCGGTAGTGAAATACCAGAATGCTCAAGAACATTCTCAACTGGATCGATCAGCGCACGGGGGTGATCTCCGCGCTGGATTATTTTCTGGAAGAAGATATCCCGGCCTCGGCGGGATGGCACCAGGTGTTCGGCAGCGTGTGCCTGTTCGCGTTCCTGCTGCAGGTTGTGACCGGGCTGCTGATGGCGGTCAACTACGCGCCGGACCCGGCGGAAGCCTGGCAGAGCCTGCGCTATGTGGTGACGCAGGTGACGGCCGGAGCGGTCATTCGCGGGCTGCATCACTGGGGCGCCAGCGCGATGATCGTGGTGGTGGGCCTGCACATGGCGCAGACGTTTCTGTGGGGGGCGTATAAGAAGCCGCGGGAAGCGACATGGATCGTCGGAGTTGTTTTATTGCTGCTGACGCTGGCGTTCGGGCTGAGCGGGTATTTGCTGGCCTGGGACAATCGGGCGTATTGGGGCACCATGGTGACCACGCGGATCACGGCGCTGGCTCCGGGAGGGTCGCTGCTGCTGCGGGTTTTGGGCACCGATGGAAGCTCCATCGGGAGGGTGACGTTTGCGCGGTTCTACGCGGCGCATGTGACGCTGCTGCCGATGATCACCGGGCTACTGATCCTGTTCCACCTGATTCTGGTGCGGAGGCATGGAGTGTCTCCGGCGCCGGGGGATGAGTCGAAGCCGAAGAAGAAGTTTTTCCCGGAGCAGGTATTCAAGGACACGGTGGCGATCTTTCTGTGGTGCGTGGGCGTGGCGCTGATGGTGGCGTTGGTGAGAGTGCCGCTGGGGCATGTGGCCGATCCCACCGACACCAGCTATACGCCTCGGCCGGAGTGGTACTTTCTGTTTCTGTTCCAGGTGCTGAAGATTTTCCAGGGGCCGGCGCTGGAGTTTATCGGGGCGATCGTGCTGCCGGGGGCGGCGATGGCGGCTCTGGTGCTGATGCCGTTTCTGGACCGGGGCAAGATGCTGAAGATCACGCAGCGGACGGGAGCGATCAGCATGGTGGTGCTGGCGGCGCTGGGATGGAGCGCGCTGACGGCTCGTGCGGTGATGACCACGCCGAAGCAGATCGAGGACGAGCAGTTGGAGGACCCGCAGCCGTGGCAGGTGATTCCGGCGGCGCAACTGGCGGGCATCGGAGCGTTCCGCGACGGGCACTGCGCGGAGTGCCACCAGTTGGGCAGAAGCATGGCAGGTCCGGATTTATCGAAGGCGGCGAGCGTGAAGCCGAGCGACTGGTTGATGGATCACTTTAGAAAGCCTGGCGCCGACGCCGAAGAGTCGAATCTACCGACGGCGCAGCTGCGGGCTTTAGTCGAACTGGTGACCAAGCGCGGCGAGGATGCGCTGGAGGCATGGCAGACGCCTCCGGGCAACGCCTCGCTTGCGAGCGCAATTCACGGAGCGGAGCTGTATCAAGCCAACATGTGCGGAGGCTGCCACATGCTCAACGGCGAGGGCGGCAAAGCGGGTCCGGCACTGAACGGAGTGCGCACGCGGCATGACCGGGCCTGGGTGCTGGCGCACTTCGGTGACCCGGAGAAGTACTCGCCCGGCTCGCAGATGCCACCCTTCGACGATCTGCCCCAGCCGGATCTGGAAGCGCTCACCGATTACGTGATGTCGATTCCGAAGTGATCGTAGCCTTTGGGCTCAAAGGGCTCGCCATGGAGACGAAGCGCGCCGGGCGTTCCTCTCGCAATCTTGCCGATCCGCGTAGTTCCTCGCGGTCCCTTTTCCTTCTCCGGGAGAGTGAACAGAAGCTCGTAGTCATCGCCTCCGTAAAGGGCTCGGTCGAGCGTGGAACCGCGCGCCACGGCAATCTTATCTAGCTCCGCGGCAACGCCGGAGGCCACGCACATGCGATGCAGATCCAGCGCAAGGCCGTCGCTGATATCGATGCAGGAATGCGCGTGGCCGATCAATTTCCGGCCGAGATCGATACGCGGCTGAATCCGCCGATCCCAAGGTTTGCCTAGGCGTCCCGAAACCCACAACGCGTCCCCCGGCTTTGCGCCGTCGCGACGCAGCGCTTTCCCCCGGGCGACCGAGCCGCAGACCATCACGTCGCAGTGGATTTTATCGGCGTGAGCCAGATCGCCGCCCGCTAGCGCTGTCGCGCTCTGGCGCGAGAGCCGCAGCAATCCGCGAAAAAACGCCAGAATCCACTGCTCCGATTCGCGTTTGGAAATCGCCAAAGAGACCAGGCAGAAGCGTGGTGTGCCGCCCATCGCGGCAATGTCGCTCAAGCTTCGCGCGAGAGCGCGTTCGCCGATGGCCGCGGCGTCAAGGCCCGACTTGAAATGCACGCCTTCGATGAGTTGGTCTGCGGTGAAGAGGAGATCCTCGCCGGGAGCGGGGCGGTAGATGGCGCAATCATCGCCGATGCCGAGCACGAGATTGCGCCCTGGCGTCTTCTTCGCCAGCTTCGCCAGCGCCTCGACGAGTCCCAGCTCATTCATGAAATACGAGGCCGGAGGGCAGTTCCTCGCCGAAGATGCGCCCCATGGCGGCGAGGTCTTCGCGGGGCGCGGCGTCGAGATGGAGATCCGGGAACGTCCGCGTCACCAGGTTGAGCGTGGCTGGAGAGAGGTCGCGGGTGGTGTCTCCGGTGCGGCGGGCCATTGCGCCGATG
Source organism: Bryobacterales bacterium (assembly GCA_963838455.1). Taxonomy (GTDB): domain Bacteria; phylum Acidobacteriota; class Terriglobia; order Bryobacterales; family Bryobacteraceae; genus Palsa-187. The sequence goes on along the minus strand of CAWISY010000169.1, from coordinate 12,851 downwards.
GCTTCTTCCGCTTTCGGATGCTTGAGCAGCGCCTCGATCCAACGCGTGACGGTGTTGGCCGGCAGGACTTGATTGATCGGCCCGTAGAACAGTTGCCGCGCGCCCAGGCGCGCCAGGCACCACAGCCCGGTATCGACGAAATCGTTTTTGACAATGCGTGCGATCAATTCATCGCCGAGCTGCGTGCGCGTCTGCGCGGGCAACAGTTCCAGGCTGGCGGCGGCGCGCCACATCTCGCGCAGCAGGCTGGCATTGACGCGCTGGGGTTTGGCGCCGCGCGGCAGCAGCGTGGGCGAGAGGCGCTGAAACACGTCGGTCTGTTGATTCTTGTTCAACCCTCCGGCGACGCGGCCCCAGAAGATCCACCATTCGATCTCATTCTGCACTTGGTTGGCGAACTGCAGACCGGAGGCGTAGATGCGCCGGGCTTGTTCCACGCGGAAATCGTCGCCGGGAAAACCGAACCCCGGGCGCAGGCAAAAACCGCACAGGTTCAGCCAGCGAGCCTCGTGCGGCGCACTGCGCTTGCGGCCTTCGGCCAGATCGAGCATGCGGTCGGCGAGCTTGCGGATCGCCGATAACGGCCAGGAGTTACGCCCGAGCCCCAACGTCTGTTCCAGCTTCGCCGGCAACTGCTCGGGTTCGATCGATGACTCCGAAAAAACCGCGGGGATGAGAGCTTCTGCCGCCGCCAGCGCTTCCTCGCTGATGACCGCGGCCGGTTTCTGCGAACCCTGCGCTGTAGCGGACTTGCGCAATTGAAATTGCAGGCGCCAGCGATGGTCGCTGATCTTGGAATCCGCCCAGATTTCGAGTGTCCCTACCTCGGTCAGCTTTGCTCCCAGCTTCACCGGCACCATCCGCTCGCCCGCTTTGCCGAAGCGCAGGACCGCGCTCAAGGGGGCGTGCAGATGGAGGTCCTCAGTGTTCGCAAACTCGACCACGTCCCCGGCTTTATCCTCAGTGCGCGTGAGCGAGCTGTACAGACGGAACGACACCGGCTTGTTAGCGAGCAACTGCAGTGTGCCGGGATCGATCTCGATGACCGAGCCTTCTTCCGCGCCGCGGGGCGCCAGGCACAGGGTCCGGAGCTTGTCGCCGTCCGCGCCGCCGAGGCCGATGAAATACGCGCGCGGCAGACCACCGCGAACCAGCAGGCCCGCGCCGGTAGTGCGGACGTACGAATAATACGCGGCGCCGACGGCGACAGCCAGATCCAGATCGCGATTTTCAAAAATGATCGGGCGATGCCCGAGCCAATGCTCCATCACATCAGCGACGCGCTGGCGCAGAACCTCGGGGATAAAGAACCCGCCGTTGAACAGGATGGCGTCGGGTTTCGCATCACCCGCGCCGTGGAGGAACGCCGCCAGGTGCCGGGTCACGGCGGGGTCGGCTACGTAGGGAAGGCCGATTTCGCGGTACGGACTGCGTTCTTCTTCCTTAGGTTGATCGGAGAGCTCGCATTCCGGCAGGAATCCGTCGAGGGCCAGCTCCAGCACTTCTTCGCGCAGGATCTCGGTTTTCAGCGTTCCGCCGACCAGCGATGATCCGCCGCCGAGCACGGTGATCTCGACGCTCTTCAAATCGGGACTGGAAAGCAGCTTTTCCTTTGCGGAGGCGCATTGCCGGCGCAATCCGCTGCGCTGCCGCACTGAGAGCGTCTTGCCGAGCTTCTCTTCCACCAGCCACGCCAGCGTGAGATCGAGATTATCGCCGCCCAGCAACAGGTGCTTACCGACGGCTGTGCGCGTGAACTCCACGCGATCCCCGTCGCGGCCCACGCGGATCAGCGTGAAGTCGCTGGTGCCGCCGCCGACGTCGCAGATCAGCACGAGCTGGCCGTCGAACAGGCTCTTCTGCGAGCGCGCCAGATCGTTCGCGATCCAGGAGTAAAACGCCGCGGCCGGCTCTTCCAGCAGGCTGAGTTTTTCGATTCCCGCGTCGCGCGCGGCGGCGACGGTCAGCTCCCGCGCTTCTTCATCGAAGCTGGCCGGCACGGTGAGAACGACGTTGTGCTCGGCGATGGGCGAGCCTTTTTCTTTCTGCCAGGCATCGGCCAGAAACTTGACGATGCGCGAGGAAACTTCTACTGGTGAGAAGATGCGGCCGGCTTCCTGAGCATCCCAGGGAAGAATCTTTGCAGTGCGGTCGACCTCCGGGTTCGACAGCCAGCTCTTGGCCGAATGCACGGACTTGGTGGGCACCAGCGCGCCCTGCTCCCGCGCGAACACGCCCAGGTACTCCTGGTCGCCCACATACAGGAAGGAGGGCAGCGTGCGCCGCGCTTCGATGCGCCCTTGCGCCACGTACTGCGGCACTTCCAACACCTGGATGGCGGGCGAATCCGCCTCCGCTGCCTGCTGCGGGTCGATATAGGCGAGCGCGGAATTGGTGGTTCCTAGATCGATGCCAATGTTCATTCGAGTACGGCTTATTCGATCTCGAGCTCAGCCGCCGCCAGCACCACGGCGCCGGGCGTTGCTTGCGGCAGATCAACCTTCGCGGCGCGCCAGCCCCTGTGGCGCAAAACGCCGCCTGCGGCCTTTCCATTGGCGGGAACGTTGCCCACCAGCTTGATCTCGGATGGGTTCAATCCCTCAGTCTTGGTGAAAGTGCCCTCGACGCTGTCAATCACCGGTTCCAGACGCAGATAGCGGAGCAGCGAATCGCGGCCTTGCGTCTGCACGTCGCGTGCGGCCGCGCCGATCTGTTCGTCGGCATACCCGCTCAAATCTTCCATCAGGAAATCCACCAGGCGGGCGTCGCGCTGCAGGACGGCCAGAATTTGCACGGCTCCGTCGGCGGGGCCGGCGACGGGCTTCGGCGGTGCGGCTGGAGCAGCGGGGGTCGCGCGCACCGGCATGGCCTTGGCGTAGCCGAACGCCTGGGCAATGTCCGGCGGCAACTTGCCTCCAAACAAAATGGAGAAGAAACTGCGAAATGCGAGTGAGATGCGGTTCAAGGCTTTTCCTTATGGCTCAGGGCTGTCCCTCGATGAGAGGCGCGATTTTGCGCCATCTCCTATTTTACCCGCGAGAACTTCGTTTTATCCGCGGGAACCGGGCCTTTATCCTCTGGAACCCGGAAGCAGGGCCGCCTGCCGAAGCTTGGTCAATTCGCGGCGGGCGATATTGGCCCAGTGGCTGGACGGATCCAGCTTTAGATACGCGGTCCAATGGTGCACAGCCTTCATAGGTTGGCTGGCGCCCTGATACAGCAGCGCCAGGTTGTAATGCGCGTCGGCATAGTGCGGGGTGATGCGCAGAGCGGCCGTATAATGCTCCACTGCTTTCTTGCGGTCGCCGCGCTCATCGTAGAGATTGGCCAGATCGAAGTGCGCCAGCGAGTAATTCGGGTCGGCTTCAAGAGCCTGCAGATAATACTGCTCGGCCTTCTTCCAATCGCGCGCGTTGAAGTAAATCGTGCCCAGGTTAACCAGCGCACCGGCGGAGGAGGGATCGAGCTCGAGCGATTTCTTGTATGCCTCGATCACTTCTTCGGCGGCCGCACCGGTTTGCTCCAGTTCGAGACCGCGCTGAAACCAGCGCTCAGCTTCGGCCTTCTTTTCGCGTTCGGCCTGGCCGTTGTCGCGGCCGCGAAATTCCAGAAGGCGATTGAATTCCACCGGATCGAAGTCCAGCAGCAACTGGCCGGACTCGGCTTCCATGGCCTTGCCCTCGACCTCGACGCGAATTTTCTTTCCGTCTACGTACAGGCGCAACTGCGTGAGCGGGTCGTGAATGTGGCGCAGTTTGTCGGTGAGCGCAGCCATGGCGCGCCGGATTCGCGCGGGAGCCACACGCGCGGTCCGCAGGCGCTCCAGCGTGCGCAGCGCGACCAATTCGCGGAATCCGTAGGATTCGCTGGGCGAGACGAGTTGTTGCTGTTCCCAGCTCTTGAGCCGGCGCTCTGAAAGATTCAAGAGCCGGCGCGTTTCTTCCCGGGTGTAGGCCTGTCTTGGAGCCAATCCGGCCACGGATCAGATTCTAGCAGGCCTGCAAAGGGCGCGTATGCGCTCCGTTTTGCGGGCTTTTACCTGAGGCGCTCTGGTAGAGCGAGACACCGGCGACTCCCGCGGCTCCTCGATCGATGCATGAATCCATGTTCTCCCTGCTGATGCCGCCCAGGGCGAGCACCGGAATGCGGACCGTTTCGGCGGCTCGCGCGAACTCGTCTAGACCGAGCGGCGGTAGAGCGGGCGTTTTCGAAAGCGGCGGAAACACCGGCCCAAGAACCACGTAATCCGCGCCCTCTGCTTCGGCCCGGCGGACCTCCTCCGCCGAATGGCAGGACACGCCGAACAGGAAACCTGCGGGAACAATGCCGCGCCAAGCGTCGGGTGCAGGTGAGCCGGCGGGCAAATGCGCTCCTGCGGGAGTGCTCCCCGAAACTTTCGCACACAGAGCTACGTCGACACGGCTGTTCACGAGAAACTTCACTCCGCGCGGGTTCGGCAGCGCCAGCGCGCTCTCGACCAGATCAAACAAATCCCGCGCCGAAAGATCCTTCTCGCGAATTTGAATCCAATCTGGTCCGGCGTCTGGGCCGGACTCGAGATGGCGCGCGATCGCCTGCAGAAGCGTTTCACGCTCGGGAACAGTCTTCCGATCCGGAAGCGTTTTCCGGTCGGTGATGTAGAGCCGGATCAGGGAGTCACCTTAGTGGCGCGGCCGTCGGTTTCTCCCCGCAGCCAGATAAACAGCGGGGCTTTCGGAGTGGGCGAAGGCCACGGCATTTCGATGCGCAAAGTCTGCTTCGAACCTTCTCCCGCGGACGGCCTTGGTAACTCCGCGGCGGCGAGACCAGAGTGATCGTCCCAGCCGGTTTTCTCAATGGTGTCGAGGTCGGAGCCCTTGAGCACGGCGTAGAAACCATTGGGCGATTTCTCATCCGTCATCGCGAAGCTGTCGAGGTGCGGCAGCCGCACCACTTTGCCGAGCGTCAACGGGTCGGACTTGCCCAGCTCTTCGGTCTCCATGACCGCAGTCAGCGTACAGCCGGATTGTCCTGCGGCGCCGGGGTCCAGGGTCAGAAACCATCCATCAGCGCCGGTTGTGACCAGTTGCGCGCTAGCCTGCTTCTCGCCCAGGTGCAGCCGGATGGTCTGCACCGACCGCGCCGGTTCCGCGCATTGCAGCGTGAGGGAGCCGCTCGCGCCCGCGGGGTCGACGCGCAGGACATAACTCACCCACGAGCCCGAGGGAATTTCGCCGTCGCGGACTGTGACCGGGAGGTCGGCCGGGATCGAGACCTTGGCCTCCACAAAGCGCGGGCGAGCCGCAACCACCTGCAAAACGCCGGGAAAGCGCAGCGCGGCGGACATGCCTTCCACTTTCGCCGTCAGCGCGAGCTTATCGCCGGGCTTGGCGTCGGCGTGAAGCTTGACCGCAGCCTCGCGGCGGGTGCCGTTTTCATTCGAAGAAGCCAGGGTCACGTCCGCTTTTTCCGCTTCCATTCTCTCGATGCGATCGAGACCGGAGCCGGTCAGCTCCACATGTTCCTCTCGATCTCCCACGTTGACGCGCGCGCCGGTGTTGTCCAGGCGCGGAGGGGCAGGCAGCAGGCGGACGGGCAAGTCCGTCACGGCGCCATCCACGCGCGCCAGCGCAAGCAGATAGGGGCCGGGGCGCAATCCATCGGTGTTGATTTCGACCCGCAGTTGATTGGTGGGGCCAGCTCGTTCCGGCGGCAGATCGGCGGGAATCTGCCGCGCGCTGGTGGTGCGATGCAGCCACGCGTTGTCGACGAACAGGAAATCCGCGCCGCGCAACTCGATGGGCACGGTGCCGGTGGCGGCGATCAACTTGTCCTGGGTTTCCGGCGTCAGAGATGCGGTCTTGAAGTCGTCCAGCTTACGCGGGCGGATTGCGCCTTCGCTTCTGACCACGCTCCAATCCCACTTGCCCTGAAGATGGTACGCACCCGGTGGGCCCGCGAATTTCCGCAGATCGAGGATCAACGCGCGCTCATCCGGCGCTACGCGAACCGAAATATTGACCGGCTTTTCCACGGCGTTGTCCGGAAACAAGGCCCAATCGAAGATGCGCGTCAACGGCCGCCAATCCGCCGTTTGCGCCACTCTCACGGCAACCGGGTCGCGCATTCCGATGGGCACGTCAACGTCTTTCGAGACGATCACCTTGGGAGCGCTACCGCCGACGATGCGGTACGCCCACAGGTACGCGATCTTGCGTCCGCCCCTGATCTGTACCTTGGCGCAAAGGGTCATGCTTTCGGAAGCGGCGGGAATGGCGTAGACGCTGCGAAACTCGGTATCCGGGAGCAGCCAGGTCTTCACCAGCGGCAGAACTTCCCCGCCCGGAAACAGGCCGCCGGCATTATCCAGGAACATTTCCTCGCCCTGTGCAATGAGGCCGACGGGACCGCCGCGACGGCCCGCAGACAGCGGATCGAAGCTGGAGACCGAAGGGTTGAGAGTTCGGATCAGCGAGTAAAGAGCCTGCTCGGCCGGAGTGGTGGGTTGCGCGGGGTGGTCGTCTTCCTGCGACTCCGCCTCCAGCTCGCGTGCCTGCTCGAGCTGCGCTTCCAGATCGGAGGTAGCGTCGGCGTAATCGGCCAGGGTTTGCACCAGGGCCTCGTCTTTGGTCACCAGGTTGGTCACGCGCTTTTCGTCCAGCCCTTGGGGCGCGAAAACCAGCAACACCAGACGGGCGGCGAAGGGCGTGACCCATTCGCCGGCGGCCGCGGCAAGTCTCGGCTCCAGCACGGTAACAGCGCCGTCCGGATCGGTCGGCACCAGCACCAGGGTGAGCTTGGCGTCGCGCTTCATATCCGCGGGAAGATCCAGCGGGCGGTAGAAAATCCGCGAGCTGGCCGGCAAGTTGTTCACGCGGCGCATCTGCAGGGACGTGGGATTTCCGGCCGGCTGGACCGTCAGCCGGAAGCTGTTTACCGCCATGCTGCCTACGCAACCGCTGGGCGCGGCGAAGGCGCCCCATGAAGCAACGAGACAAAAGGCAAGAACTCGCCGAATCATAGTCTTTCTAGTTTACGCTGGCGGCCGGTTCCCGCGGCTGGGCCGCGTGCTAAAATCCGGTGGTTCGCGCGGCTGGCCGTGACCGGGTATGATGGGACTCGGTCCAGATGGAAGAGCGAGCCTTTTACCGTGAAAGTCAAACCACCAAGCCGCAGGTGCTGAACTGTCCCTTCTGCAAGACGCAGGACACTTATGATCTCCGCTACGTGGTGCGCACCAAGGTGGACCGGCTGCCCGGCGGCGCGGATGAGCGCGACCGCGCGCGTTTCGCCAAATTCCTCAGCTACATGGTGCTGCTGGACGATAAGGCGATGTGCAAGAACATGCGCTGCCGCAAACGTTTTGACATTTCCGGGATCAAGACCACTGCGTTTTTGTGAGCTTTGGAACACCGGCGGGCGCTGTCTTTGGCGGGATCGAGGCGGGCGGGAATAAGTTCGTCTGCGCGGCCGGTACCGGGCCTGACGATCTGATCCGTGAGTCGATTCCGACCACCACTCCGCAAGAAACCTTCGCTCGCGTGGTCGAGTTTTTCGGCCGTCAGACCCGGCCGATCCTGGCTTTGGGCGTGGCTTCGTTCGGGCCGGTCGACCTCGACCCGCAGTCTCCCACCTGGGGCTATATTACCTCCACTCCGAAACCGGGCTGGCGCGATACGGACGTTTGCGGCACGCTGCAGCGAGCGCTGGGGTTGCACGTGGCCATCGACACCGACGTGAATGCGGCCGCACTGGCGGAATGCCGCTGGGGCGCGGCGCGGGGTTTCGATAGCGTGCTGTATGTAACGGTCGGAACCGGTATCGGAGGGGGCGCGGTGGTGAACGGCGCGCCGGTGCACGGTTTGACCCATCCCGAGATGGGCCACATCCTGATTCCGCACGATCTCCGCGACGATCCGTTTCTGGGCGCTTGCCCGTTTCACGGCGACTGCCTGGAGGGCCTGGCGTCCGGCTCGGCCATGGAGCGGCGCTGGGGCGTTCGCGCCGAGACGCTTCCGCCCAATCACCCGGGATGGGCGCTGGAGGCTCGCTATCTGGCATTGGGGTTGATGAACCTGGTGTGCACGCTGTCTCCTAGCCGGATCATCCTGGGCGGCGGCGTGATGCATCACCTGGATCTGTTTCCGATGATTCGCGAGAATTTGCGGGGGATGATGCGGGAATACGTCCGGCTTCCCGAAATCGTGCCTCCGGGGTTGGCGGATGATGCGGGGGTGTTGGGGGCGCTGGATTTGGCTGAACGAATCGCGGGCTGACACCGTCGAACGTACCAACGGAGGTCGAGACGATGCCGCCACGCGTGCGATGGCTCGGTTGTCTGTGCTTGATGCCGGGCGTGTTTGCGCAAACGCCCCAATTTGAGGCTGCCTCCATCCGGCCTCATCCGCCGCCCGTTCCCCGGGTTGGTATCTCGACGGCGGGTCCGCGGCTGACGGCTGAGGCGATGACCGTAGGGCGCCTGATCGTCTGGGGGTATGGCATCAAGAATTATCAGTTGTCGGTCGCGCCAAATGTGACGCTCACGGACACGATGTACGATGTAGCCGCGAAGGCCGAGGGCGACGCCGCGCCCACACCGGATCAGTTCCGGCAGATGCTGCAAGCGTTGCTCGCAGACCGGTTCAAGCTGAAGGCTCATCGCGAGGACCGCGAGATGCAAGTCTACGCGCTGGTCGCCGGGAAGAACGGACCGAAACTCAAACCCAGCGCTCCCGACGCCAACCCAATGGGACGTATGCAGGTGGAGGGGCGCAACTATCATGCGACTCGGGCCAAGGCGACCATGGATGACGTGGTGCAGGCGATCGTCAATTCCTTTCTCGATCGTCCGGTGGTGGACCAGACCGGCCTCACCGGGACGTACGTTCTCGACTTAACGTACGCGCCGGATCTGCAGAAAAATCGTGCCGAGCCGGATCCCAGCGACATCAGCATCTTCACGGCGGTTCAGGAACAACTGGGTCTGAGGCTGGAGCCGCAGAAAGCTTCGATTGAAGTATTGGTGATCGATGCGGTCGAAAAGCCGTCGGCGAACTGAACCTTAAGCGGCGGCCCGAATCAGTGACGCGACCATCGACTCGAAGATTACGCGGCCGTCGGAGGAGCCCAGCAGCGGATCGGAGGCGCGTTCCGGGTGCGGCATCAGGCCCATGACGTTGCGCTGCTCACTCAAGATCCCGGCGATGTCTCGCGCGGAGCCGTTGGGATTGTCCAGATAGCGCACCACCACGCGATCCTCGGCTTCGAGTTGATCCAGAGTGCGGTCGTCGGCTAAGTAGCAGCCCTCCCCATGCGCGATGGGGACGCGCAGGATCTGCCCGCGCGTGGCGGCCGAGGTGAACGGAGAATTCGTGGTCTCGACGCGCAGGGAAACCGGACGGCACACGAACTTCAGTCCGCGATTGCGCAGCAGCGCGCCGGGAAGCAGGCCGCTCTCCACCAGAATCTGGAATCCGTTGCAGATGCCCAGCACCAGTCCGCCGTCGGCCGCGAATTTCTTCACTGCGCCCATCACCGGCGAAAATTTGGCGATGGCGCCGCAACGGAGATAGTCGCCGTAGGAGAAGCCGCCGGGCAGGATCACCGCGTCGACGTTGCCCAGCGTGGCCGAGTCGTGCCAGATCAACTCGCACGGCTGGCCGAGGTTATGGGAAACCGCGTACCAAGCGTCGTGATCGCAATTGCTGCCGGGAAAAACGACGACGCCGAATCGCATGGGGAGAAATTCAAGTTTAGCAAACGCGCGTGCCCACAAAGGCGCGGGAACGGTGCGACGGGCGTAAGCCCGGCCGGACCGGAACCTGGTTTGGCCGTTTTGCGGGCTCAAGAAGAGGTCCACACGGTAGAATGAAGTTCTATGCGCGTGGCTCTGGCGCAGATCAATCCCACTATCGGCGATTTCGCGGAGAACTCGCGATTGATCCTGCGCGATGCGCGGGAAGCTGCGCGGCGCGGCGCGGACGTGGTGGTGTTCCCGGAACTGGCCTTGACCGGGTATCCGCCGCGCGACCTGGTGGAGAAACCCAGCTTCGTCACGCGGAATGAGATGGAGCTGGAGAAGCTGGCTCGCGAGACGGCGGATCTCGATCTTAGCCTCATTGTCGGGTTCGTGGCGCGCTCCCGTGCCGAAACCGGCAAGCGCGCGCTGAACAGCGCGGCAGTGATTCGCGCCGGCAACATCGAGTTCCGGCAGAGCAAGATGCTGCTGCCCACCTACGACGTTTTCGACGAAGCTCGCTACTTCCGCCCGGCGGAGCGCGAGGATCTGTGCACCATCGCCGGCCGCAAGGTCGCGCTGACCATCTGTGAAGACGCCTGGAACGATCGCCAGTTCTGGAGGCAGCGCTTGTACACGCGCGATCCGGTGGAGGAGTTGTTCGGCGCGGGCGCGGAGGCGATGATCTGCGTCAACGCCTCGCCCTATACGATGGGCAAGCGCGAGGTGCGCAGAAGCATCTACCGCTCCGCCGCGCGCCGCTATTCGAAGCCGGTGGTGTACGTCAATCAGGTGGGCGGCAACGATCAACTGGTCTTTGACGGCTCCAGCTTTGCGATGAACGGGTCGGGCGAAATCATCGCGGCGGCGCGATCCTTCGCTGAAGACCTGGTGTTCGCGGATCTGGACGCGGGCTCCGGGGACCGCCACGAGAACAGCGCCGATGAGTGCGAGGCCGTGTATGAGGCGCTGGTGGTGGGTACACGCGACTACATCCGCAAGTGCGGGTTTACGCGCGTGTTGATCGGGCTGAGCGGGGGAATCGATTCGGCGCTGACCGCAGCGCTGGCGGTGGAAGCGGTGGGCAAGGAGAATGTGACCGGCGTGGGCATGCCGGGACCGTACTCCTCCGAACACAGCGTAACCGACGCCCGGGAGATGGCGGAGCGGTTGGGCATCCGCTTTGACGTGGTGTCCATTACGGGCGTCTATGAGCGGTTCCTGAAAGAACTCGCGGCGTTGTTTCATGACGCGACGCCGGGGGTGACCGAAGAGAATCTGCAGGCTCGCTTGCGCGGCATGACGCTGATGGCGCTGTCGAACCGGAGCGGGGCGATCGTGCTGACCACCGGCAACAAGAGCGAGCTGGCGGTGGGCTATTGCACCCTCTACGGCGATATGTGCGGAGGACTGGCGGCCATCAGCGACGTTCCCAAGACCCTGGTGTATTCGCTTTCGCGCATCGCCAACCGCCGGCTGGGCAACGCGATTCCCGAAAACGTCTTCACCAAGCCTCCTTCAGCGGAGTTGCGCCCCAATCAGAAGGACTCCGATTCGCTTCCCGAGTACGCCGTGCTCGACCGCATCCTGGAAGGCTACATCGAGCAGATGTGGACGCCGGGAGAGATCGCGCAACGCGAGGGGCTCGATCTCAAGCTGGTCCAGGACATCGTCAACAAGGTGGATCGCAACGAATATAAGCGGCAACAGGCAGCCCCGGGGCTGAAGGTGACCACCAAGGCGTTCGGCATCGGCAGAAGAATGCCGATTGCGCAGCGGTTTTCGCAATGAGGTGCCCAGCGGTTTTCGCAATGAGGTGCCCAGCGGTTTTCGCAATGAGGTGCCCAGCGGTTTTCACAATGATCGTCTTCTTAATGATGCCAGCGAGGTCTTCGTCATGAAACGTTACGGGCGTTGGGTGATGTTGGTGGCGTGCGTCTCCGCGCTGTTTTCGCAACAGCCTTCGGGCCGCGAGCAGGTGGGCAGGCTTCCGGACGGCAGTTTCCTGCTCGCGACGGGGTGGCGCATCAAACCGGTGGGCACACAAGTGCCGCTGGACACGCTGCCGATGTCGTCGGCCTTGTCGCACGACGGGAGGTTCCTGCTGGTGCTGAACGGCGGATATCGTCCGCCCACCATCAGCGTGCTGGCTGTCGATGGCATGAAGGAAATCGCCAAAGTGCCGGTCGCGGACGGCTGGCTGGGATTGACGTTCTCTCCCGACGGATCGCACGTCTACGTCGGCGGCGGATCGAAGTACTGCGTCTATGAATTCTCGTTCTCCTCCGCCGGGCAGTTGACGCCCACGCGGGAGATGGATGTCACTCCGGGCTCGAAGCCGGGTGAGACCGAGTTCATCGGCGATGTGGCCGTATCGCCGGACGGAACATCGATCCTGGCGGCCGACCTCTATCACGATGCGGTGGTCGCTTTCGACACGCGCACCGGGCGCGCCACGCAGCATTACAAGACCGGAAAACGGCCGTACCGGATTTTGTTTGCTCCCGGCGGCAAGAACTTCCTGGTCTCGAGCTGGGCGGACAGCACCGTGTACCTGCACGATGCGCGAACCGGCGGGATCTCGACCCAGATCCGGCTGGGGCCGCACACCACCGACATGGTGCTGAGCGACCGCAAAGTCGCCGATGCGGACGGCGACGAGGACAAGGCCTGGCGCTACCGGTTCTTCGTGACCGCGGCCAACACCAACACCGTGTTCGGCGTCAGCGTGAACGATTCGAATGAAATGAAGCTGGAGGAGACGCTGAATTTGGCGATGTCGCCGCGCCAGCCTGCGGGCATGACCCCCAGCGGCTTGGCGCTGAGTCCCGATCAGCAGCGGCTGTTCATCGCCTGCTCCGATGGGAACGTCGTCGCAGTGGCCGATGTTTCCGAAGAACGCGGCAGAGTGGAGGGATTCATTCCAGCGGGCTGGTATCCCACGGCCACGCGCATTCTTCCCGACGGCCGCGTCCTGATCCTGAATGGCCGCGGCCTCGCCAGCTACCCGAGTACGTATCCGGGTCCTCGCTCCCGGACACGCCGGCGAACCGGAAGGAATACGTCGCCGCGAAGCAGACGGGAACGCTGTCGGTGATCGAGAACAATACGTAACTGAACGAAGCGAAGAAAATTT
>CAWISY010000168.1:0-13636 GCA_963838455.1 Bryobacterales bacterium | reverse complement strand
ATGCTGTTGGCGTAATCCTCGAAGATCTGCTGTTTGGTGAGCGTGTGCTCCAGATGTAGAGTAATCAGACTCTCGGGGATCTTGCGGCTCCAGCCGCGCTCGGTTCCCAGCCAAAGAGTGCGCGCCAGTTGCTCAGTGAGCGTGGAGGCGCCCTGGGATCTGCGCCGGTCTTTCAGGTCCACCCACATCGCGCGAAGAATACCGATAGGATCGAACCCCCAGTGATGAAAGAAGCGTTTGTCCTCCGCCGAAAGAACGGCGCTCACCAATACTTTGGGGATGTCCCCGAAATGAACCATGAGCTGCTTCTGGCGGGTGCGGTCAAATAAATTCGTGATGACCTCAGGCTCCAGCGGCAGTTGCACGAGACTGGAATGGTCCTTCAAGGAGACGATCCGGGCGATGTGCCCCGCACGAGTCTCGATCGCCGCAGCGTCCTGAATATAATCGCCGGGGCCCGGATGAACCTCGATGGTGTTCCCTTCAATCCGGTACCACCCCGAGTTGCTGGCCGGGGATTCCGAGTAACCGCAGCGCCGCAGGTACGAGGCGAGTTCCTCAGGTTTCCCGTCGCCTCCGGCAACGATCATTCGGGGGGCTGCGTAGATCGCTGAGGCGCTTTCGGAAATCCCGGCGCGCAGCTTTTCGTCGACCATTCTGGCGTACTTCAGATAGTAAGAGACGAACGTCACCGCACACGCGATTCCGAGCGCTACAGACGCACTCACGTAGGGACGGCGCGTGAGGTAAGGAATTACACGACTTTGCATGGGGCGCATCTAATGAGGCTCGGATGCGTTCGGAAAGCGTTGCAGACACTGCGGCATAGAACCTCCCAAGAGTTTATGCAGCAACCCACTTGCCAAGTTTTATGAAGGGGACCGGGCAGGGAGACCTGGATGAGAAATTCTTACCGTTGCTTCTTCGTGCAGTGTCGTTCCGCGGTTCCATCTCAAATGGGGCGGGAATCATGGAAGCAGCGCCGAATCGCGTCATCGACGACCGGATCTGGAGCGAAAGAACTACGCCCACGGCGAGGCCGCACGCGACAAAGAAATTCCGGATCACTCGCGCTCCGAACAGGCCGAGGTCACCTACATTTTCAGGGGAATTCGCAATCCTCGATCGCATCTCACCGGGGAAATGTGCATTTCAGCTTCCACTTGCGCGACTCCTTGGAGCCCGCCCGCCGCTTCGAACATGTAACGCTGCGGCGGCCTGCGCTTATCTTCCTGGTTAGGAGCCGGCTAATTAGCAGCCGCGATTTCATGGTGACCAGTACTAGCGCTCTGTCAGCTCATCTCCTCCATCGGCTTCTGCAATTCGACACCTGTACGGTTTCCAACGCGATTGAGCGTTTAGCGGGCCGGTTGCGCAATGAGGGCTCGATTTTGGGGACAACTCTCCACTGTATGTTTCCCCACCTTCCGCCGACGCTTGGCTACGCAGTAACCGGCCGGATGCGGTCCACTTCAACGCCGGTGAAGGGGCGCGCCTATCACGAAAACATGCATTGGTGGCGCTATCTGGCGTCCATCCCCGAACCTCGGGTGATGGTTGTGCAGGATACCGACCCACTGCCCGGCGCCGGGGCGCTGGTGGGCGAACTACACGCCTCGATCGGGCTCGCCTTAAACTGTAAAGCCTACGTCACCAACGGCGCCGTGCGCGATCTGCCCGGGGTAGAGAAGCTTGGTTTTCAACTTTTCGCCGGAAATGTCGCGGTTTCGCACATGTATGCCCACATTGCCGAATTTGGAGAGACGGTGGATATAGGAGGGGTAAGGATCGCACCGGGCGATCTGATCCATGGCGACCAGCATGGCGTGCATACGATTCCGCTTTCGATTGCGGCCGCCATTCCGGAAATGGCTCGAGAGATTTTGAGAGAGGAACACGAGTTAAAGCAACTGTGCCGTTCTCCCAAGTTTTCTTTGCAGCTGCTGGATGAAAAACTGCAAGAGCTTCCCGGCGGCGGATTCGAGGTCCCCTTGGACGGAGGGTAGTTATGTTCACAGTCCATCGCCACAGAGGGTGGTTGGCGGGACTTGTTGTCTTTGTGAGCGCGATCACGTCCTCCTGCGCGCGAAATAGCGCGGAGGCGAGCGGGTCGGCGGTCTCCGCACAAACCCCCGAGGTCGGGGTGGTGAAGGTGGTAAAGAAGCCGCTCGCGCGCAGCTTAACGGTCTCCTCCGAACTGGTCCCCTTTCAGCAGATCGACGTGTACGCCAAAGAGTCGGGCTTTGTGGAACGGTTGAACGTGGATTACGGCACACGCGTGAAAAAGGGAGACGTGATGGCGGTATTGGAAATTCCGGAACTGCAGGAACAGTTGACCGAGGACCAGGCCGACATCAAGGACGCGACCAGCCAGGTGGACCGCACGAAAGAGGAGTTGAGCCGGGTCCAGGCGCAGCAAAACGTCGCCGACCTGGAGTACAACCGGCTCAGCCAGGTCGCCAAAGAAAAACCGGGGCTGGTGGCGCAACAGGAGGTGGACGACCGGCAGGGTACGGACCTTGCGGCGCAAGCGCAGGTTGCGGCTGCGCGGGCAGCCTTGCAATCGACTCAGAGCCAGCTTCAAAGAGCGCAAGCCAAACTGCAGCACGACCAGGTGCTGTTTGACTACGCCAAAATCACCGCTCCCTTTACCGGCGTGGTGACGCAACGCTACGCCAACCTGGGAACGCTGATGCAATCGGGAATCAATACCAGCACGCAGGCTCTGCCGCTGGTGCAACTCTCCCAGGATGATCTGTTCCGGCTGGTGATTCCGGTTCCGGAGTCGTACGTTCCCAGCATCCATATAGGAGATCCGGTCCAGGTGCGGGTGCCCGCCCTCAATCGGACGTTTCCCGGCAAGGTGACTCGCTTCTCGGTGGACGTGGCCTACGATACGCGCACCATGCACACCGAAGTCGACGTGCCAAATCCGTCCGGAGTTTTGGTGCCGGGCGAGTATGCGGAGGCGACGCTGAAGATCGATCAGACCGGAATGGTGCTGGCGGTCCCGCCGGAGGCGGTGAACATCGAGGGCGATAAGCGCTCAGTGTGGGTGATTGGCCCCTCGGGGAAATTGGAAAAGCGCCCAATCACGGTTGGTGTCGAGACGCCCGACGATATCGAAGTACTCTCGGGATTGAACGCCGGTGAGATGGTTGCCGTGGGGGACCGTAGTGCGCTGCGCACCGGCGAGATGGCGCAGCCCAAGGTGGTTCAATTGGTCCGCATCCCCGAAAACGGCAACGCCGATTAGCACCAGCAGGAGAGCGTCATGTCAGTGTTCGCCGTCCGTCATCCGTACTTTATTGTCGTGATCTGCCTCGCTCTGGTCGTTCTCGGCGCGACCAGCGTGGTCAGAATGCCGGTGGATCTTTTCCCGCAGATCAACATGCCCGAAGTTGTCGTGGCGACTTTCTATAACGGGATGCCTCCGGAGGACATCGAGACGGACATTACAGATCCGCTGGAGCGATGGTTCACTCTGGCCAGCGGCATGGATCACATGGAGTCGCGGTCTCTGCCAGGGGTCAGCATTATCAAGGCATTCTTTCAGACCGGCACTGACGAAAACGCCGATATGACCGAGTTGTCCAACCTCGCACTATCGGATCTGAAGCGTCTTCCTCCCGGAACAGTCCCTCCAGTGGTCTTGAAATTCGAGGCCTCCAGTTTGCCCGTGTGCCTGGTGACGCTGAAAGGCCAAGGATTGAGCCAAACCCAGCTCCACGATTTCGGCGAGTTCCAGATACGCGACCAGATCGTGAGCGTGAAGGGATCGGAGATACCGCCGCCTTTCGGCGGAAAGTACCGCCAGGCGATGGTGTACGTGGATCCCTTCAAGCTCATGTCGCGGCAGTTGAGCCTGATGGACGTGGTGAACGCAGTCAACAAGACGAACCAGATCCTTCCGGCGGGAGACGTAAAGATTGGACCGTTCGATTACTACGTCTACTCCAATGCGCTGGTGGATCAAGTTGCGGATCTCAATGACGCTCCCATCAAAACGGTCGACCAGCGCTGGGTTTCCGTGCGCGACATCGGCGAAGCGAAGGACGCCAATCAGATTCAATATGACCTGGTGCGCGTGGATGGCCAACGGTCGGCGTACCTGCCGATTATGAAGGCCGGCGGTAATACCAACACAATTCAGGTGGTGGACGGCATTCGCAGCATGATCAAGAAGCTGACCGGGATACCGAAGAACCTGGTGGCGGCGGTAGTGTTCGACCAGTCAGCGTATGTGAAGGAGGCGATCCGGACGCTGCTGCACGAGGGCCTCATCGGCTTGCTGCTGACCAGCCTCATGATCCTGCTATTCCTGGCGAGTGTTCGTGCAACGTTTGCGGTGTTTCTTTCCATTCCCTTGTCGGCGCTAGCCACCTTTGTGGTTCTGGCGATTATGGGCAGCACGATCAACACCATGATTCTGGGCGGCTTGGCGCTCGCCTTCTCGCGAATCATCGATAATTCCGTGATTTCCCTGGAAAATATTTACCGCCATCTGGAACAGGGATCCTCATCGGTCGAGGCGGCTGAGCAAGGCGGGTCGGAGGTTGGCTTGGCGGTGCTGGCGGCCACCTTGACTACGATCGTGGTCTTCTTCCCGGTGACGTTCCTGTACGGCGTGAGCAAGTTTCTATTCACGGCGCTGGCCATAGCAGTAGGCATATCCTTGTTCGCTTCCTATTTCGTCGCCATGACCGTGATTCCGCTGTTTTGCTCGCGCTATCTCCGGCAGGAGGCGCCCGCGGCTGAGGGTGCGGAGCTGGCCCGGCCTTCTCTGTGGGCGCGGTTTCATGCGGGCTTCGATCGCGCTTTCGGCCGTTTCCTGGATTTCTACGAAGCCACTGCGCGGCGGGCGACCAAACGGCCGCTTGCTACGGTGCTGGTGCTTTCGCTGGCCTTCCTGGCCAGCCTGGCAATCTATCCTTTCCTCGGCTTGGCCTTCTTCCCGCGCACCGATGCAGGGCAGTTCACCATTAATCTGAAAGCCCCTACCGGCACGCGGATTGAGGCTACGGAACAGTATGTCGCGCAGGTGGAGGATTTGATCCGGAAGATGATTGCGCCCTCCGATTATCAGATGGTGGTTTCCAATATCGGCATTGTGCCGGACTTCTCCTCGCTCTACAACAGCAACGCCGGTGAGTATACCGCGACGATTCAAGTAGCCCTGAAAACGGATCACAAGGTGAGCAGTTTCGACTACATGGACCGGGTCCGGAGCGAGATCAAGAAAGAATATCCGGATTTACGGACCTTCTTCAGCACGGGCTCCATGGTAGACGCCATTCTCAACATGGGGATGCCGGCGCCGATCGATCTCCAGGTTAGCGGAACCGACCTCAATCAGATCGACGGCCTCGCCAAGCAAATGGCGCAGCAGATTCGCGGCATGAAAGGCGTCGGCGAAACCTACATTCCGCAAGACATCAATTATCCGGCCTTACGCCTCAACGTCGATCGGGTTCACGCTTCTGAACTGGGGCTGGATCCGCAAGCCATCGTTCAGAACGTAATCACGGCGCTGAATTCGAATCTCATGATCGCGCCGAATTACTGGGTAGACCGCAAGACCGGGAACGACTATTTTCTGACCGTTCAATATTACGAGAACGGGCCGTCATCCATTCACGGGATTCTCGACCTGAAAAACATACCGCTCCGCGCCCCGAATCTCAAGCAGCCCACCACTCTCGATCAGGTGGTGGACCTCAAAAGGCTGGTGACACCGACAGAACTGGATCATTATCAGGTTCAGCGTGAGATGGACGTCTACGTCAGCCCATCCGGAGAGGACTTGGGCGGAGTACGATCCCAGGTGGAAAAGCTGGTGAACCAAACCAAGCTGCCGGATGGAGTGGCAGTCGATCTTCGCGGCGTGGTCCAGGAGATGCAGCAATCCTTCACCAGTTTTGCCTACGGACTCGGTCTGGCGGTCATTCTTTTGTACCTGATCCTGGTGGCGCAGTTCAGTTCCTTCAAAGATCCCTTGCTAATCATGCTAGCGATTCCCATGGGTTTCATCGGCGTGTTGATGATTCTTCCGCTGACGCACACCACGTTGAATGTGATGTCCCTGATGGGAGTGCTGATGCTGGTGGGGATCTCTGCGTCCAACAGTATTCTGATCGTCGACTTCGCGCACCGTCTGGAGAGCCAGGGACAAGCGCCGCACGATGCTGTGATCGCCGCTTGCCGGGTCCGGCTGCGGCCGATTCTGATGACCTCGCTGGCGACGATCATCGGCATGCTGCCGATGGCGCTCAAGCTGGGTACCGGAAGCGAGCAGTATGCGCCGCTGGCCCGCGCGATCATTGGCGGTCTTGCGGCTTCCGTAGTTCTGACCGTCTATATCGTTCCCGCGGCATATCGCCTGGTCTACCGCGAGAGCCGTGAGCAAGCTTAGTCAGAATGCTGAAAAAGGACGAGAACCGCTTGCTGGCGCGCGGTTCAGTGGCGTTACAGAGCCGCGACCGCGAGGGAGCGGTTGAGGCGTATACTCACCTTAAGCGAGGTTTTCGCACATGACTCATCCGTCTCGACGCCAGTTTCTCAGCACTGCGGCAGCCGCTGCGCTCGCTGCCCCGCTCGTCTCCGCTGCCGAGCCGGTGATGGGTATGATTTTCCCGCCGGCTAACAATCCCGTTCCGCCGGAAGCCACGCAACTCTATCCCAAAGGCGTGACGTTCCTTGCCGAAGGGCTGGCCTTCAATGGCATGACGATTGAGAGCTACGACGAAGCCGTTCCGCGTATCGTCCCGGCGGCCCTCAAGCTTAAGGAACGCGGCGCAACGGCGATCTCGATCATGGGAACGTCGCTGACCTTTTATAAAGGCGCGGCATTCAACCGGGAGTTGATCGAGAAGGTGCATCAGGCCACCGGGCTGCCGGCGACCTCCATGTCCAGCGGGATTGTGGATGGCCTGCATGTGGCCTGGAACACCGCCTTAGCGAACCACGGCATGTACCGAGGGTTGAACGTTGCGGGTACCCGACAGCGCTGGCGGGTCTCCGGATTGGTGGGGTGAATCATGGGCATTGACATCCCCGGGTTGAAATCGCCGTGCAGAACGCACAGGCCGCTACGGACGTAGGTGATCGTGACCGCTCGGACGTTCTGTGTCTTCGCTCCCCCGGCGAGCGCTTTCTGCATCTGCGGGACGGGCCGACCGTGTGCGGTCCTGATCATGGTGACAGTCTCCGAGGTCGAGTGCACGTCGATGACGTCGTCTTCGGACAGGGCGTCGCCGGTCAGCTTGGAGTGCAGGAAGTCGGCGTGCGTCAGGTCAAGCAGGTTCTCGCACACCAGTTCATAGGTGCAGTCGTAGACCACCGTCGCCTCGAAGCGCCGGGGCAGCCCCTCGACAGGGGTATGGGGAATACACGGCAAAAACTCGGGCGACGCGTTGAGCGGGTCTCCGTACCAAATCCAGGCGTACCCGTAGCGCTCGATGAGCGGGTAGTGACCGGTAGCGTCGAGGAACTCCGAGCCCTGGCGTGCGGTTGCCGGCGTGCCCGGTGGCGCGTCGCTGGCGCGCACCGCTCCGGTGCGGTCGCGGTAGAAGATGACCGGCTCGCCGTGCAAAGATCGCACGACCGGCCGACGCTTCACCTGGTTGATGTGCACCAACGGGAACCACGCGTCGCGCAACGCGATGGCGCCCGGCTTGAACGCCTTTGGCGCACTACCGAGGTTTTCGACGGTCTGCGTCACGGCAGTTTCCCTTCGTTCTCATTGCCTCGCGCGACGGAGGTCGCGCAGAACGTCAACCGCCGAATCGATCGCGGTTTCGGTGGCATCCACGACCGACTCGGCCTGGGACGACGCACGCAACCTCGCGGTGTGGACAGCCGCACCGGCGGTCTGACGGCCGACGCGTCGGCCGGCGTCGTCGAAGATCGTCGTCCAACGCACCACGGTGCGGTAATGGCCGATAGGCGTAAGGGCAACCACGACCCGGGCTGCCGGAACACGCCCGGACGACGCGACATCGATCGTCGTCAGGCCCGTCACCGCATCGGTTGTAGTCAAACTATCGACGACGCGTTTCGATACCGGCCCAAACGTCGAAACTCGTGGCAGGTCAAGCGCGTAACGCTGTCGGCGTACCGACACCGACGATGCATCCGCATTGACCACCGGCCCGCGGACCTCGTCCCCGCCGCCGATCAACCAGCCCTGGCCAAGGAGCTTGCCGGGATTCCAGAGGACGGCATCGCATACGTCGGCGTGCGGAGCCCGCACGGTCCTCTGGCCCGATATCGACGACCCGCGCGGCAATCGTTGTTCGACTGCAGGCGGTGGCACCGCCTGGTGGTCCGGTGCCGGCTGACCTCCAGACCAGACGAACACCAGTGGGCCAACGACCGCCGCCGGCGACATCGTCGTACCCTCGTCGGGCTCCTGACCGGTCGGCGGACCGACCCGCGGCGCCAGCGCGGGCGATCGAATCCCCCATCCGAGCGCATCGGCGACACTCTCCACTGTGGCGAACGCGGTCACCTTGACACCGCGTGGCACTTTTTCGGCCCGGCTCAGGTTCGGGATCGCGGTGCACTGGCCCGTCGCGCCGTCGTAGCACCAGCCGTGATACGCACACTGCAGATATCCGTCCTCGGTAATCCGCCCCATCGACAGCGGCAACCGCCGGTGCGGACACGCGTCGTCGACCGCGCGTACCACGTCGCCGAGATCTCGATAGACCGCGAAATCCTGCCATCCGAGCCGGAAGGCCTTGGGGTGCTGACGAATCTGGTCGCTGAATGCGATCGGCCACCATGCGTCGGGCAAGCTCGCCTCGCCCTCAGCCCGCCCTCCGGACGCCGGCCGGGTGGACGAGCCGTCCGTCGTCACCATCTCTGAAACCATCTCAGCGAATCCACCATCCCAGCCTGAAAGACATGTTTGACACAATATGGGTAATTCGTGCAACGATCTACCCCCTCACGCCAACTGGATTTCATACGGAGAACCGTGACAGCCTCATCAGAACCCGCCCTTGATCCGGCCCTCATCGAGTGCCCGTTCCCGGTCTACGCACAACTGCGGGAGCACGCGCCAGTCGTCGAGATGGCACCGGATGTCTTCATGATCACTCGTTACGAGGACGTTGCGCAGGTGGTGAAGGACACCGCTACCTTCTCGTCGCGCGCACCGCGAAACCCGTTCTCCTGGTTCGGACCACCTGCAAACCAGGAGGAGTTGGACGACATTCTCAGTCGCTGTCCCGAGATTCCAACCCTGTTGGACAACGACCCTCCCGAGCAGACCAAGGTGCGCGCGCTGGTCTCAAAAGTGTTCAGCGAAGCCAACGTCAAGGCTCTCGAGCCGGCGATCGCAACGCTCGTCGACGAACTCGCATCAGCGTGGATCGATCGCGGGAAGGGTGGAGTTCGCTTCGGAATTCGCGCGGCCGTTACCCGCGGCGGTGACCACGCTCGCCCTCGGAGGCCGCCCCGGCGATGCGTGAGATCGGTTGTTGTTCTGGGCCGATGAAATCATGACGAGAGGACTGCAGGCCCACAGACGCCGCAGCGGCAAGCAGCAGTGGCAAGAAAACATTTCCCGGCCATGTGCGAGTACTTCTTGGGGCTGGTGAGGAGCGCCGCGAAGCATCCGCCAACGATCTCCTCTCCCTGCTCCCACCGCGCGGACTCAAGATGGCGGTCGAAGGCTCCACCGACATACACAGATCATCAACGCTCGCCAAGGTATTTCTGATGGCGGCGACGAGACGATGATGTTCATGTCGCCGAGCGCCTCGCGCCGTCTCGCGACCGACCGCGCTCGCGCAGTCCCTCCAGGCCCACCGGGCCTCGTGAAGGTGCGTTCGTCGAGGAGATACTACGAGCTACGAGGCCCGCTGCCAGGGCCTGCCGCGGTGCCCGACCCGCGACGTCGAGATCTACCCACGGGGTGAGGATTCCAGAAGGGTCCACCGTCTTCGTCATGTACGGCTCGGCCAACCATGACGAGACCGTGTTCGGCGACGCCGACGACATTGCTCTCGACCGGCGGACCCGGGCCATTCCAAGCCGCACCTCACCTTCGGTCTCGGACCGCACTTCTGCCTCGGCGCGCGGCTCGCGCGTACCGAAGGCCGGCTGGCGCTTGAGCGTCTGCTACCCCGAATGACCAATCTGTCCTTGGCTTCGGACCGCTCACCCGAGCGCTCTGCCAACCCACTACTGCGGGGATTCGCCCGAGGTCTGGACCTGGAGTTTGGGAACGGCCATCCGCAGCCGCTGGTCGCGAACGCAACCTCCCCCTCAGGCTAGGTCACGGCGACTCCGAGAATGCTCACGACGACCTTTCCCACCGCCCTCCGCTCGGCGAGTTCGCTTAACGCCGAACCGATCTCACTCAATGGGTACACGGCGCCCACATGGGGGCTCACAGCGCCGTCCAGGAACAGTTGCAGTACCTCGATGCGATGCGCGGCGGCCGTGGCGGGGATGTGGTCGAGGATCGTGCGATTCTCGAATCCGAGCAGCCGGATGCCCTTGAGCAGGATCAGGTTCAGCGGGATACGGGGATCTCGCCGGCGGCGAAGCCGAGGACGACGTAGCGCCCGCCCCATCGCATCGCCCGCAACGCCGGTTCTGCATACGGGCCGCCGATCGGGTCGATGACCACCGACATGCTCCCCCGGGTGAGCGCCTTGATACGCGCCTTGAGGTCTTCCCGGGTGTAGTCAATGGTCCCGATCGCACCGCGTTCGGCGGCGACGGCGAGCTTGGCGGCAGAACTCGCGGCCGCAATCGGCCTGGCTCCCAACGCAATGCAGAGATCCACGGCTGCCAGGCCCAGACCGCCCGCAGCGCCGAGCACCGTCACGTACTCCCCCGGTTGAACGTCGGCGAAGGTACGCAACGCGTGGTAGGCGGTGGTGTAGGTGACGCCGAACGCCGCAAGTTGCCGCATGTCGACGCACGCTCCGGCGGGCAGCGCGGTCAACCTGCTTGCGTCGAGCACCACCTCTTCGGCGAAGCGCCGTGGGTTGCCAGCCCGAACACCACATCCCCGGTACTGACCTCAGTCACGCCGGCCGCCACCTCCAGCACCCGCCCCGAGAATTCGCACCCCGGGGTGTAGGGCGGCGGCACACTGGCCTGGTACTTGCCTGCCAGCACCAGCAGGTCGGGAAAGTTCACCGCAGCCGAATGCACCGCGACGCGTGCGGTGCCTGGCTTCAGCACCGGCGGTGGTACGGATTCGACACGCACCACGTCGGGGCCACCAAGCGATCGCGCGACAGCTGCCTGCACGCAACGACAATATCGCAGGTCCTTGAACTAAATGAACAGACTATGTTCAAATTGAACAACGGCCCCGGCGCGAGGAGAAGTGATGTTCGACGGGCAGGATGTGCTTTCACTGGAAGGCGATCACCTGGACATCAGTTATCGGGCTGAAGGCACCTGGCCCTCGATGACCCCCGCCGGATCCATCAGGAACTACACGTTCGGCATCGGCGATCGGCAGGCCGGACCGTTGGTCCAACTCGGACTCGTGACCTCGCTACCGGAGGAACCGCTGGACTGGCGTCACGTGGTCGATCCCCCGCATTTCCATGGCAGCGACCAGTTTCGGGTACTGGCCGGGGGCGAGTGGAATGTGGGCGGAAGGCCGCTTCACACCGGTGAGTTCATGTTTCAGGAAGCCGGCAAGGTCTACCGTGAGCATCCTGCCTCGGAAGATCCGGCATGGATCGTGCTGGTCATCGGCGATCGGCGGGGGGCGCTGCCCACGATCGTGGCCGACGCGGACAAAGAGACGTTGATCGACGGTGGTGCGAACTTCCGCGCGGCCGACGCCGAGAACTATGCGCATCCGGCGGGACCAGGGGGTATCCCGGCCGTCGAGACCAGCGAAGGCGGCTGCTCGCGCGGCTATCTGCAGGGCTCGGTGGCCGGACTCGCTGAGGGCGCGCGGTTGGACGGAACGTTCGGTGACCGCGAAGTGGGCCCGTCGGTGCACCTGGTTCGGGCCGCCGGCGGCGAGACCATCCGGCAGGCAAGCGTCTGCGGCACTGAGCAATTCCTCGTCGTCACCGGTGGCAGCGTGACCATCGGTTCCGACGAATACTTGCCCGGAGACATGCGCGTACAGCGCGCCGAGGAACTGATGCCCCGCTCGTCGCCGGTGCCGACGGCTGCCAACTCACCCTCGTCGTCGCCGATCGACGCCACCAGCCGACCGAAGCCGCGGCCAGGTAGCCGAGTCAGACGGCCGTCAGACCGCCGTCCACGACGAAATCACTGCCAGTGATGAAACCGGCTTCGTCGGAGGCCAGAAACACCGCCAGTGCAACGACATCGCTCGGTTGACCGAGGCGGGGAATCAAAGTCTGGGCGATGAGAGCGTCGCGGACCTCTGGGACCGCCAACACGGCGGCGGTGCCCGGGGTGACGATCGTGCCCGGACTGATGCTCACCGCGCGGATACCGACCGGCCCTCCCTCAGCGGCCAGTTGTCTGGTCATCGCGATGACGCCACCCTTGGTGGCCATGTGGGCGACGAACGGCACCGAACGGTTGCCGGTCCACCCCGCGACGGAGGCCACGTTGATGATCGTGCCGCCGCCGGAGCGGACGAGAATCGGCCAGGCGTACTTCGTCACAAAGAAGACCAGATCGAGCTCGTTGCGGATCGTGAAGCGCCAATCCTCAACGGAAAGTTCGGCTATCGATCCGAACCGGGCGGCGGAAGCATTGTTGTAGACGACGTCGATGCGGCCATGGCGGTCGGCCGCGCCCTCGACCCAACCACGCGCTTGCTCGGGCTCACCAAGATCGATTCCGTCCACCTCGATGTCGGCCTCGAGTCCGGCGGCGCGGACCGCGGAGGCGGTATCGGCGGCGGTCGCTCCGTCGATGTCGCAGCCGACCACGGTGGCGCCTTCGGCGGCAAACCGCACTGCGGCTTCCCGGCCCTGTCCGCCACCGATTCCGGTGATCAGGACGATCTTGCCTTCGAGCCTCCGGTTCTTCGCCACGATCGGTACGCCCTTTCGTCATCCTTCGCCATAGCCCTCGCACACAATAGACATCTTGTGTCGATCATGACCAGAGCTCAGCGGGCAGTCGGTATGAAAGTCCTTGAAAAAGGCCAGCTTCCGTCGAAGCGAGGCGTCGATCCAGTCGGCGCCGAGCATTTGACCGATCGAAATTCCCAGCAATGTACCTGAGAACCACAGGTAACTCGCGGCGGACCCGTGGCGATGTGTCGAGGCAATCAGCGTTGCGGATCGTCGCGTCGGCTTTCAATGATCGCCAACAGATCCGTCGGACTCATCGACACCTGATGCCCCTTCTCGAGATCCTCGAGCACGATGCGATGCTTGGGACCGGTCCGTTCGAGCCACAGTCGCACCGACGCGGATAGGTCGATGACGATGGCGATCTCGCGGCGCTTGCAGCAGTAATGGGCGCCCGGGGCATCGGGTGCGATGCTCTCAATCGGCTCAGCCATGTGTGGCTCCTCCCCGTGCTAGTGCTCAGCGCCAGACGTCGAAATTCGGGCTGCGCTTCTCGAGGAAAGCGCTGGCTCCCTCGGCCTGCTCACCGCTGGCGAAGAAATCCGGCTTGACGATGGGCAGGTAATCCTTCTCCTGGAATTCGCGCATGG
>CAWISY010000167.1:0-20130 GCA_963838455.1 Bryobacterales bacterium | reverse complement strand
TCCATGTCTTGGTGCTCGGCGATCCGCGCACCAACGACGCCTATCCCATGCGTACAAAGTTGGACAAGTGGGAAGCGCACTATTTCAGCAGCTTGGCGAATTGCGTCTTGCAGATCCTTCTCGCCGCCGAGGTGTTGGGTCTCGGCTCCATGTACATCAGCGATGTCGCCTCTCCCTACTTCAGCGTCATGCTCAAGCACCTCCTCGGCATTCCGGACCCGCTACAGATCTATCATCTATTGCCCATCGGTTTTGTAAAACCGAGTACTACGATTCACCACCCCCGACGCCCGCTCGAAGAAATGCTTCACCATGAGCGCTACGACCTTTCCAAATTCCGCACCGAAGGCCAGCTTCAGGAGTTTATGCGGACGATGTCCATTCGCGGCGCAGACTATCGCTTCTAGAACAACGCTTAGCCTGCGTGGGTGGGAAGCAGCCCGCGATGGTAGTCTGAAGACCCCGAATCCGGCCGCTAACCTGCACCTTTGGCAAGAAGTCAAACAACGGCTTTGGCGTTGCACTTCCCACGACAACCTCCGCAGGGTTCATGGCCTCGAGGATCACGTCAGATCGTGGCCGCGCGGATCATTGAATTGCGAATCAATCGCTGACCCGATGGCGTAAGATGGAACGACCTCCCAAACGAAGCCCTGCCGACAAAGGAGCTGCCTGCATGAGCGATCCCAGAGACGAGAGAGGAAAACGAATCCCGGATGAGATGCCGTTTACCGAAGCCGTTAGTCAAAGGGAGGCTGCACGCATGAAACATTCTTGGGTTCTTTTTGTAATTTCCGCTCTCGCGCTTGCCGGGACTGCCTCGGCGGCCTCTACCCTCTACGCTTCCACCAAAATAGGGCCTTTCAAAAGCACCGACAGCGGCGTCACCTGGCAACAGCTCATTGTGACGACGAACGATCCGTCGCTGCCGGGCGAGCCGAGCACATTGGTCATGGCGGTGGACCCGCAAACGCCGTCGACGGTATATGCGTTCGGAAGGTTCACCAGCGCGAGCGGCTCCCCGCTCGCCTTCCTCAAATCTACCGATTCGGGGGCGACCTGGTCGGTGGTCTCGAAGCCTGCCTTTTCCTACACCTTCGACACCAAGGCTTTGCTTGCGATCGACCCGGTGAAAACCAATGTCCTCTATACTATGAACGCTTCCGACGGCATGGAGGTAACCATGGATGGGGGCGTCACCTGGAATACGCCCACGATTCCCAAGCCGACTGGTTCACCGAGCGGAGCCACGGCGAACCAGCCATACCTCGAAGGAGTCGCCGCCGATCCGAATCATTCCGGCGTGGTTTATGTCGTCGGTGGTAATGCCTCCTTCCACACAGGCAAAGGGTACCTCCTCAAGAGTACGGATTTTGGAAACTCCTGGACCCTTCTCACGCCAAACGCCGGCTTTGGCAGCCGGATCTTCATCAATCCGAGGAACAGCCTTGAGATTTACGGCACAAGCCTCAGCAATGTTGACTGCATTGTGTCCAATCCAGCGCAATGCGGAATCTACAAGAGTACGGATGGCGGGCAGAGTTGGACGGAGTTGATTATTCCGGAGCCCATCGTGCAGTACGTCGCGATCGACGTCACTCCGGGCCGGCTCTATGCGGCGGCATACGTCTCGAATGTGTACACCAGCGCGGATGGCGGGACTACCTGGAACCCGGTTTTTACCGCGAGCGCAGGCTCAGTCGCCTTCTTTTTGGTCCGCGCCGACCCGAACGCCGCCTTGACCGCTTACACGACTGGCCCGTCGGATCAAAGCATGGTTTCGAAGACTACCGACGGAGGCGCAACCTGGACGCACGCCGAAGTGCAGCAAAGTTACCAATGCGGTCCGATGACATGCGAGATTCCCGCGTATATTTACGATCTGGTCGTGGCGCCGCAAGCGCAGAGCGCTCCGCCGCCAACCGCGCCGGCGATCTCGAGCGTAGTCAACGGCGCGAGCTTCCAGCCGGGAGTCACGGCCAATTCGTGGGTCACAATAAAGGGGACGAATCTGGCAGCCCAGACGGACGATTGGAGCCATTCGATCGTCAACGGCGTGCTGCCCGCATTGCTCGGCGGCGTCAGCGTGAGCATGGGCGGGAAGCCGGCGTACATTTATTACATATCTTCCGGCCAGCTCAACGTGCTGGCGCCCGACCTTCCCGCCGGCCCCATCAGCGTGACGGTGACTGCCCCCGGCGGCACCAGTACGGCCTTCGCATCCACGGTTAGCGCATACGGCCCTGCCTTCTTCCCATGGCCCAATAACCAAGTAGTCGCAACGCGCCAAGACTATAGTTGGGCGGTTAAGGCGGGGACCTTCGCGGGGGCGACCACCGTCGCGGCCAAGCCTGGAGACGTGCTCATTTTGTGGGGGACTGGATTCGGCCCGGCGACTCCAGCAGCGCCGGATGGCGTCGAGGTGCCGAGCGACCAGACCTACGCTACGTCGACCCTACCGGCCATCACGATCGATAACATTCCGGCAACCGTTTACGGAGCCGCGCTGGCCTCGGGCTCGGTGGGCCTGTACCAGGTCGCGATCCAGGTGCCTTCGACACTCCCCGACGGCGACTGGCCCATCCAAGCCATGATCGGCGGCGTCGCGTCGCCGGCTGGAACAATCTTGACCGTACAACAATAATGCGGAAGCGCGGAGGGGTTTTCATGACAACAACGTGGCGATCGGCTTTTCTTGGATTGGCATTTCTAACACTCTGCCGCGGACAAGGCACGTTGAAAACCGTGACGGGCAACGGGATGCCGGGTTTTTCGGGCGATGGATTGCCAGCCATCGGCGCCATGATCTCATCCCCTATTGGCGGCTTGACAGCGGACAGCGCTGGAAACCTCTACATCGCCGACGTCGGCAACGATCGCGTGCGTAAAGTGAACAGCGCCGGAATCATCGGCACGTATGCGGGCACTGGAAAGCCAGGCACTGCCGGGAACGAAGGTCAGGCCATGAGCGCGCAACTCTACAACCTGCTCTCCACCAGTTGGCCCGTAGAAGGGATAGCAGTGGATGCAGCCGGAGACCTCTACATTGCCGATACGGTGAACCTTCTGGTGCGCAAGGTGACCCCGGACGGCATCATCCATGCTTTCGCGGGTGGTGGGCTAGGCGCCGACGGCAGCCTCGCGACCAAAGCGGAGCTTTTCAGGCCCACCGGCGTGGCAGTGGACACGGCGGGAAATGTCTACATCGTGGATGCCACCCGCATCCGCATGGTGAATACAGCCGGCAACATCACCACTGTCGCAGGCAACTTAACCGCAGGTTACTCGGGGGACGGCGGCCAGGCAACCAAAGCTGCAATGGAGCCTGAATCCATGGCAATCGACAGCGGCGGAAATCTGTATATCGCGGATTTCGTGAACGGGGTCATTCGCAAAGTCAACACGGCTGGAGTCATCAACACGATTGCCGGCGTAACCACCAACGGCCTCCCATCGTCGGGCGATGGCGGTCTCGCCGCCAAAGCGGTGTTGCAGGATCTTCACGGAGTGGCGGTGGATCAGGCCGGCAACATTTACGTCGTGGACGCTCCCTATCTCCGCATGATCGATACTTCCGGAATGATTACGACCATTGGGAGTCCTTATGGCTACGGCCCCGAAGGCAACACCGTCGCTCTCAACCTGCGGGGAGGGACGGAGGCTTTAGCGTTTGATCCTGCTGGCAACCTATATATCGCGGAGTACGGCTACGTTGAAGAGCTCACGGCGGCGCCGCTCGCCGCGCCCGTCATTTCCGCCGATGGCGTAGAGAATGGAGCCAGCTTCCTTCCAGGCATCGTAGCCAACTCGTGGGTCACGATTAAG
This sequence comes from Bryobacterales bacterium, assembly GCA_963838455.1. Lineage (GTDB taxonomy): Bacteria > Acidobacteriota > Terriglobia > Bryobacterales > Bryobacteraceae > Palsa-187. The sequence continues at coordinate 16,305 of CAWISY010000167.1, read as the reverse complement.
GGGACGAATCTGGCGGCCCAGCCGGACGATTGGAGCCATTCGATCGTCAACGGAGCGCTGCCCACATTGCTCGACGGCGTGAGCGTCAGCATGGGCGGGAAGCCGGCGTACATTTATTTCATATCTTCGGGCCAACTCAACGTGCTGGCGCCCGACATTCCCGCCGGCCCAATCAGCGTGACCGTCACTGCCCCCGGCGGCACGAGTGCGGCCTTCGCGGCCACGGTTGACGCATACGGCCCTGCCTTCTTCCCATGGCCCAATAACCAGATAGTCGCAACGCGCCAAGACTATAGTTACGCGGTTAAGGCGGGCACTTTCGCGGGGGCGACCACCGTCGCGGCCAAGCCTGGCGACGTGCTCATTTTGTGGGCGACTGGATTCGGCCCGACAACTCCGGCAGCGCCAGATGGCGTTGAGGTGCCGAGCGACCAGACCTACGCCACGTCGACCTTACCCACTGTCATGATCGATAACCTTCCGGCAACCGTTTACGGAGCCGCGCTGGCCTCGGGCTCGGTGGGCCTGTACCAGGTCGCGATCCAGGTGCCTTCGACACTCGCTGACGGCGACTGGCCCATCCAGGCGAGCATCGGTGGAACTCTGTCTCCAGCGGGGACCATCCTCTCAGTCCATCAATAAATGCAGGTGGTAAGGACTCCCCTCTACTTCGCGAATCAACGCGGCCGCCGGGCGGAACGGAGGTGCGCTGACGCAGGATCAAGTCTATTCAACGCTTCCGGCCAGCGGTCTCGATGCTTCCGGCCTGAGCGCAGTAATCGATTACAACATCACCACGACCTACAAGTGAGGCCGACCCTTCAAACCGCCCGCCGTTAGCGCCCCGCATAGTCTCATTTCAGCATATTCTCATCGAAGGATGAGCCTGAAGGGCGGGAGTGAGGGGTAGGTCGACTGGGGTCCTTTCGGTTTTGTATTGAGAGGGAAAATCGTAGTCGAAGGCGCTGTGGGAATGTGGGAAACGCGGAGCGTTTTCCAAGAGCGGTGGGCAGCGGTGGGAAACCGCAGAGCCAGAGCGATGGCGGTTTTCCACGGCTGCCCACGGCTCGGCATTTCCACAGCGCTCGGTGCGGCCGGGAGCGGGCTCAGGCGCTGAGCTTGACGATGCGAGCCAGCATTCGGCGCTTGGCGCGTTGCATGTCGAGCGCGGCTTCGGTATCGGATTGACGCTGGGCGAAGGCTTCGAGTTGGGCCAAGGTGACACCAGGACGGAGCAAGCTCCCGCAGTGTGGGATTTTTTGGAGTAACTCGAACGGAGTGGCCCAGCGCAGATAAACACGGCGGCGTTTGCCGTTGGGCGCGGTGAGGATCGAGGGCACCGCGCAAGGTCGATGGAAGTTGACATAGGGATTGAGTTGCTCGCGGTGAAACGTACCGACCGCCTCCGCGTGTTGCGCGCCGATGTGGCCGAAGCCGAGATGTTTGCGAATCACCGCGCCGTTCTTGGCCTCCACCAATCCGTTGTCGCCGGTATGGTGGGCCCGCGACTTGGTCTGCTCGATCAAGAGCTTGCCCAGCAGCCGAGCCACCGTGTAGTTGATGAACTCGCTGCCGTTGTCGGAATGAAAGCCGCGAATCACAAACGGAAACTGCTGAAGCATCGTTTCGAGCAATGGAATCAGCCATAACTCGGAGATCTGCGGCGTGGCCGCGACGATCTCCCATTGCGTCACTTGGTCCACCGCGTTGATGTGATAGATGCCCTTGCGGCCCTCTTGATCGCCTTGATGCACGGTGTCGATGCGCAGGTATCCGGGCAGGCCCTGCGGCTGCGGCTTGCGCCGTTCCCCGATCGGAATCACCGTGGGCCGCGTCGGCTGATAGCTGGTGTTGCGCTTGCGATAGGCGACCGAGTTTCGGAATCGGTACAGCTGCGCCACCGAGATTCCCGCTAGGCGCTGGTAGACTGCTTGTCCATATTCGGTGTGCTCGCGCTCCAGAATCCGCTTGGTCGCCGGACCGCTGAGATTGCCGTGCGCTTGGTCCACGTAGGCCAGCAATCTCACATCGGCCGCCGTGTAGCGCGTCGCGAACTTGGTGCGCTGATACTCGACCGCCTTCACTCGTCCCGTCTGGAGATACCCCGCGATCAGCCGCGTCAATTGCGCCCGGCTCAGCCCCGTCATCCGCGCCACGTACCGCCGCACCAATCCCTTGCCCACTCGACCCAGGCTGGCGTACTGGTGCCGCACCAGTGTCCGCTCCACCCAGCTGTACACCTCGGCTCGCCGCAGCCCCGCGAACCGAACCTCGCCGCTCCCCGCCAAGAACGCCCGGATCTGCTCCAGGTTCACTGCCTCTGAATCGTCCATGCTGATGTCCAACTCCCAGCATCCCGATCCGACCCCCTTCAGGCTCATCTTGTATGAGAATCCATCCCCCGTTTCGGGCTCATCTTGCATGAGACAAGAGTAGACTGCGCCTGAAAACGTGTGCCGGATATCATAGTCGGACGAACCACGCTCGTCAGACAGAGGCGCGTCGCTAGCCGGCAAATTCACGAAATAGGCGTCGGAGGAAGCATCGTCGATCGAATGCGCCCAGGTATAAGACAGCAATGTCTGGAGTCCGCGCGCCAAGCGATGGCGGTACTGCGCCTGTAGAGCGTTATAGCTGGAGTCCGCGTCGTTCCTCATCAAGTCAAACTCACCAGTGAACTCGGGATTTGGCGCGATATAGACATCCTGCCGCATCAGCTTCCGGCCCGCCGAACCGAGGTACGTGACGGTGAGGACATCGGACCTTCCAAAAGCCCTCTCCAGCGCCGCGTTCCACTCATACGTTCTGGGTAAGACGTGATTGGGGTCTACCACGGCCGTGTAGCCGGCTGGGGGGGACGTCGTAAAAGGAGGCGGCGCGGCATTGGCCGCGCTCAGCGGAAATGAAGTATTCAAAATGATCTTATCCTGGACGAATGGGAATGCGCTCTCCCCATCCGCCACAGCGGAGTATCCCAGGTCGTAAAAGATGCCAGCACCGGCCCTGAACACCAGATTTGGAAGAAGCTGCCACGCCAAACCGAGCCGCGGAGCGAAATCGTCTTTTTGCGCCTTCCACAAGGGAGTATTGGCAGGGGCCAGGGTCATGGTCGCCAGATTGTCCACGCCGGTTACGGTAAACGGAAGTGTGCCATTGGGGGATGAAGGCGCAGCATCGTACTCCCACCGCAGACCATAGGTGATCGTTAATGTGTGCGTGGCCTTCCATGTGTCCTGAGCGAACAGGCTCCAGTTAGAAAAGATGAGTTGCACATCGGCGGTCCTCGAACCCACTACCGCCTCGGGCACTGTGTTTGTCAAGGCGTTCGATAAAGAAAGGAAGAGATATTCCGGCTCGTACTGCACCAATCCGCTTTCCGGATTAAGACGGCGATAATCCAACCCAAACTTCAGTTGATGTGCGCCAACGACACCGGAAATGCTTTCCGTCAAGTTGATTTGTTGCTGTAAGTTGTCTCCCAACTCGCCGGTGAGATATGCAAGCGCGCCACCAGCGTAAAAGACAAAGCTGGAGCTCTGCGGAGCAGCAAAGGACGGATAGAGCACCGAGTCCGCGGGAGGCACGGCGCCGCCGAAATTGTCGAGCTGGAAGAAGCTGTGTGCCCGGCTACGGCTGTAATTGAAACGGAACTCGCTGGTCCATCTGGGCGTAGGCTCTTGTGTGCTTCCGAGCGTCAGGCTCTGTGTCCGGTATTGAATGTCTTGAATGTCGCTGTCGGAATAGCCGTAGGTGGTTCCGCGTTCGTCGATCTCCGATGGAGCGTCGCTGTACCGCCCGAAAATGGTCACTTTTTGCCATGGCAGATAGTCGATCCGAATACCAGAAGAGTTCAGCGTGGACGGATTGGAGTAGCTCGCCGCAAATCCGGCTGTTCCGTTGCCGAGGTTCGGTCCGTTCGGTAAAGGGAAAGCGTTGAGCAGCGGCTGGACGGCTGCGGGCGCAGCCTGGCGCGAGGCCAAGGTCGGCACGTAGGTATCCGCAACCTCAGGCTGGCGCACCCTCAGCCCCTCATAGGAGCCGAAGAAGAACAGCTTGTTCTTGACGATCGGCCCGCCCAGCACGCCGCCGAAGTCGTTCTGCCGCAGCTCAGGCCTTGCCAGACCGTTCGCATTTGCGAACCAATCGTTGGCGTCCAATTTGTCGTTACGGAAATATTCGAACGCAGTGCCGTGAAATGTGTTCGTGCCGGACTTGGTGACCACCGAGATTTGAGCGCCCGGAGTACGCCCATACTCCGGCGCAAAAGTCGACGTTATGATACGGAACTCTTCCAGCGCATCCAGCGACACCAGGTTGCTGGTCCCGCCAAGGGCGCTGGTTGCCGGAAGCTGCCCGGCCCCGCCTTGGCCTAAAGGGCCGCCGCCTCCGGAGGTTCCCAGGTTGGCGCCCACCCCGTCCACAGTGAAGTAATTGGCATCCGGCCGCTGGCCATTTACACTGAACTGGCCTTGGTCGTAAAAATTGGTCGAGGTCAGCGCTACTCCCGGAGTCAGATCGATCAGGGAACTGAAGCTTCGTCCGTTCAGTGGTAGGTTTTCCACGAACTGATGATCGATAACGGTGCTCACGGATCCGTCTGAGGTGTTGAGCAGAGGCGTGCCCCCCTCCACGGTGATGGTTTCCGTGTTGCTGCCGACGGTCAGAGCGAAATCTAGCCGCGCCCGCTGGTCCACTTGCACCACCACGCCATTCTGGTGGATTGTCTTGAAACCAGTTGCCTCTACCGTGACGTTGTACGATCCGGGCGGCAACGCAGGAACGCTGTACTCGCCTCGCTGGTTTGAAACCACGCTCCGTGTCGCGCCATTGTCCACGCTTTGTACTACCACCCGCGCGTTCGAAACCGCCAGACTCGAAGGATCACTGATTAAGCCGGAGAACTCGGCGTTCTGCGCGAACAAGGGAGATGCAGCCAACAGGGCCGTAACAATCAACGTTAGCCGGCCAGTGAACATAGCAGTGACTGCTGAAGCATCCATCAATTTTTCTTTCCCCCGAAATCAAGCGGCGACCCAAAGGTAAAGGCTACGCATAGCATTCGGCAGCCCCAATTCGCTGGGGGAGGCCAGGGCCTCCAAATAAAGGACTTACGTGCCGGGCGATCGGCCCGCGGTGCAACATAGCGACGCAGTGTCAGGACAGCCGGCCGCCACCTTTGTCGGCCGAGCGACACGGGCCGCACCTCATTCCGTGCCGCCAAGCATGAGTCAGCGGTCGGAGCATACGCACATTCTACGCCCAAAAGCGCTGCCAGGGCTTGTTTCGGTGAGATAATTGTGCCCATGCCCAGGCGGATCAGCCTCGTGGTGAGCACGCTGCTGGCGTGCTGCGGCATTGCGTCCGCCCTGAACCCGTCCCTAGACGTCAGTCAGTACGCGCATACCGCGTGGACGGCCCGTGAGGGGTTTTTCAAAGGCAGCGTCTACTCATTTGCGCAGACGCCCGACGGTTATCTCTGGGTCGGCACGGAATTCGGCTTGCTTCGGTTCGATGGCGTTCGGTTCGTCGCTTGGCAGCCGCAGACTGGCGAGCATCTTCCCAGCGGCGATGTCCGAAGCCTGCTCGCGGCGCACGATGGGCGTCTTTGGATTGGCACGGGCAAGGGACTCGCGAGTTGGAACGACGGCAAATTGACTGAGTATCCCGAGCTTGCGGGACTGTATGTTGGGTCGCTCCTTGAGGATCGTGCGGGAACCGTATGGGCCAGCGGGGTGGCCTCCCCAACGGGGAGGATCTGCGCCATTCGGAGCGGCGGCGCGCAGTGCTTTGGGGCGGACGGGAGCATCGGGGCCGGAGTGTTCTCGCTATGTGAGGATAGCGGACGCAATCTGTGGGCGGCATCCCCGTACGGACTCTGGCAATTGAGGCCTGAACCTCCGAAATTCTATCCGATGCGAGACCAGCCCAACAATTTGATCGAAGGCTATGACGGCGCGCCTCTGGTCGCAACCAGCGTCGGAGTCAGGCGGTTCGTCGGCGGGAGGGCGGAGGCGTACCAAGTTCCGGGAGTTGGGAGACAGTTCAGGGCCACAAAGCTCTTCCGGGATCGGAATGGCGCTCTGTGGATCGGGACAGACGGGGGCGTTTTGCACGTTCATGACGGAAAGACGGATCTGTTTGCGCACGCCGACGGTCTCTCAGGCAATTACATTGTCGGATTTTTTGAGGATCGCGAAGGGGACATTTGGGTAGCCACTCTTGATGGCCTCGACCGCTTTCGCGAATATGCAGTTCCCACCATTTCGGTGGATCAAGGACTGTCCGGCGCCGTTTTGTCCGTGCTGGCAGCCAGCGATGGCAGCGTCTGGCTTGGAACGGTTGACGGCGTGAACAGATGGAATAACGGGCAAACGACCATCTATCGTAAGCGAAGCGATGGAGTGCCTGACGATAACGTCGAGGCGCTCTTTCAGGACGATCACCGGAGGATTTGGGTAATCACATTTCGCGGGGCGGCCTATTTCGACAATGGCCGATTCGTTCCCGTTCGCGGTCTCCCCGGCGGAGGCGTGCATTCGATCAGCGGGGACGGTGACGGGGACCTCTGGATCAGCTACCAGGACCTCGGGCTTTTCCATTTGGGTCGGGGGAGTTTGTTCGAACGGACTCCCTGGGCCAAGCTTGGACGCAAGGACTTCGCCGATGCTCTGCTGCCCGACGCGGTGCGAGGTGGCTTATGGCTTGGATTTCGTAACGGTGGTATAGCGTACCTCAAGAACGGTCAAGTCCTCACATCGTACACGACCGCTGACGGGTTGGGCGGAGGCCGCGTTAACGATCTTGAACTCGACCAGGACGGTACGCTTTGGGCCGCAACTGAGGGTGGGTTAAGCCGGATTAAGAGCGGTCAGGTTGCCACGCTTACCAGCAAGAATGGATTGCCCTGCGATACGGTTCACTGGGCGATGAAAGACGCCGACCATTCACTCTGGCTGTACACGGCCTGCGGCCTGGTGCGAATCTCCCAGCCCGAGCTGGATGGGTGGGCGAACGATCCGAAGCGAACGATCCGGTATACGGTCTTTAGCGAATCCGACGGAGTCCGTAGCCATGCGACCGCCCCCGGGACTACAGCCCGCCCGTCGCAAAGGCCGCCGATGGAAAACTGTGGTTCTTGGTTGGCCAAGGCGTCAGCGTCATCGATCCGCGTCACCTTCCCTTCAACCAACTCCCGCCGCCGGTGCACATCGAGCAGATCATCGCCGACCGCAAGGCCTCCGAAGCCACTTCAAACCTGCGCCTGCCCGCGCTGACTCGCGATCTGGAGATCGACTATACCGCTCTCAGCCTGGTCGCGCCGGAGAAAAACCGCTTTCGCGTTAAGCTGGAAGGCCATGATCGCGACTGGACGGACATGGGCAATGAACGGAAGAAGTTCTATAACAATCTCCCTCCGCGCAACTATCGCTTCCGCGTGATGGCCTCGAACAACAGCGGCGTGTGGAACGAAACCGGCGCGGCTTTCGATTTCTCCATCGCCCCGGCATATTATCAGACCGCTTGGTTCCAGGTGTTGTGCGGCATCGCTGGACTGGCGTTGCTGTGGGGGCTGTACCGGTACCGGCTCCATCAGATCTCCCGCGAATTCAATGTGCGCCTGGAGGAGCGGGTTGGTGAGCGAACCCGGCTCGCGCGCGATTTGCATGACACGCTGCTGCAGAGCTTTCAAGGTTTGATGCTCCAATTTCAGGTCGTAGATGATTTGCTTCCGCAGGGCAAGGCAAAGGACGCGCTCGAAAAGACCCTCGACCGCGCGGATCAGGCGATCGCCGAAGGCCGAACCGCAGTGTACGACTTACGATCCTCCGCAACTACGACCAATGACCTGGCGCACGCGTTGAGAGAGGTGGGGAATGAACTGGCTACTCTCGGTGATTCCGCAACCTTCCGTTTAGTGGTGGAGGGTCCGTCCCGGGATTTGCATCCGATCATTCGAGACGAGCTGTACCGCATCTCCCGCGAGGCTCTGCGCAACGCGTTCAGCCACGCTCACGCGCACCACATTGAAGCCGAACTGATCTACGCCGACCGGCAGTTCCGCTTGCGAATCCGCGATGACGGGCAAGGAATCGCGCCGGCGATTGTGGAGGAGGGCCGCCCTGGCCATTACGGCTTGCCCGGGATGCGCGAGCGCGCCAGGCACATTGGAGCGAAATTGACAATATGGAGCGGCGTGGGAGCCGGGACGGAAATCGAGTTGAACCTGGAAGGCTCGATTGCCTACGGTGGCACTCGGCCGGGCCGCTCCCGCCTGCGGCTCTTTCGCAAGAAGGCCGGGTAGCCGTGATCCGGATACTCGCGGTAGACGACCACGTGCTGCTACGCGACGGCATCGCGGCGCTGATCGCGAATCAATCGGATATGGAGCTGGTAGGCGAAGCCTCCAACGGGCATGAGGCGATCGAGCTGTTCCGCCAGCACCGGCCGGACGTCACGCTGATGGATTTGCAGATGCCGGAGATGGGCGGCATCGATGCGCTCAGCGCCATTCGCGCGGAGTTTCCCGAAGCGCGAATCATCGTGTTGACCACTTATGCCGGGGACGTGCAGGTCTTTCGCGCCCTCAAGGCCGGCGCACGGGCCTTTTTGTTGAAAGGGCTACTGCGTAAGGAGCTGCTCGATACCATTCGCGCCGTTCACGCCGGTCAAAAACGTTTGCCGCCGGAGATTGCCGCCGAGATCGCCGAACACGCCACCGATGACAGCCTCACTCCCAGGGAAATCGACGTACTGCGGCTGATCGCCGGCGGGAATGCGAACAAGGAAATCGCCGCCCGGCTGTCGCTTACCGAAGAAACCGTGAAGGGCCACGTCAAGAACATCCTCGCCAAGCTGGAAGCCAATGACCGCACCCACGCCGTCACCATCGGCTTGAAGCGGGGAATTATCGAAATATAGGTATGCCGGCACCCCTCGAAAGAGGGGGGACCAAGAGGGGCTTTCTGGGGTGTCGGGGTTTGCTGCAATTTCCCTACCATTACGGTGGTATGCAACGCTTATTTTCGACCTTTCCTAATGGTTGGCCTGGCTTTGGTCTTTTGTTACTGCGGCTGGGGGTCGGTATCGTACTCATTTCTTTCGGCATCAGCGGTTTCTTTCCTGCATCCGGCGAACCGGTCGCCCTCGCGCGCGATTCGATTGAGGCCGCGGCGGGCGTCTTCCTGATCCTCGGTCTGTGGACGCCCGTAATAGGAGCGCTGATCGCACTGGATGAGCTGTGGATCGCGCTCTCACTTTATAATTCTCATCCCGACGGCCACTGGACTCACGTGTTCCTGGCGGTGCTGAGCGCTGGTGTGGCGATGCTCGGCCCCGGGGCTTGGTCCATCGACGCACGGCTTTTTGGAAGGAAGCGCTTCGACATGAGTGACGCTGGTCGGAGTAGGAAACCATCCCGCTAAGTGGGTATGCTTCCTCGCAACCATTGGGGGGGCTATCTGTAAACCGATCTGGGGGCGCTGCCCGGGCGTTTTCGCTGCAAAATCGAAAACAGAAGAAAGCAGACCGCTAATGAGGAGAAAGGTATCATGACCCCAGATCTAATTGGCTCAAGCTCAAAATTCCGCGCTTTGCTCCAGGATGTAGAGATGGTGGCGCCGGTGGACTCGGCTGTCCTGATCCAGGGCGAAACGGGCACCGGCAAAGAAGTGATCGCGCGAGCGATTCACGAGGCCAGCCCGCGCCGCAAGAACCGGTTCGTGGCTCTCAACTGCGCGGCGATTCCAAGCGCGCTGCTGGAGAGCGAACTGTTCGGCCACGAAAGAGGGGCATTCACGGGGGCCGTCGCTCAAGCCCTGGGGCGCTTTCAAGCCGCCGACCGCGGGACTCTGTTCCTGGATGAGATCGGCGATCTTCCGCTGGAGTTGCAGCCGAAGCTCCTCCGCGCTCTTCAGGAGAAACAGTTCGAACGCCTGGGCGGCAACCACACCCTTCAGGTGGACGTGCGGGTGATCGCCGCCACCAACCAGAACCTCGGGCAGATGGTGGAGGAGCGGAAGTTCCGCGCCGACCTTTACTATCGGCTGAACGTGTTTCCCATGACGCTGCCGCCCCTCCGGGAGCGCCGCGAGGATGTTCCGCTGCTGGTGGAATTCTTCGTGGAAAAGTTCGCCAGGCAGCAAGGCAAGATGATCGAACACATCCCCGATGATGTGATGGACGCTCTCAGACGCCACGATTGGCCGGGCAACGTCCGGGAGCTGCAGAATGTCATCGAGCGTGGCGTGATCATAACGACGGGCCCGGTGCTGAGCCGGCAAACGACGGCGCGGCTACGGCATGGCGCGGAAGCCCCGGTAGTGAGTTTAGGCGGCGGCTCTGAACCAGCGTCCGTCAAGACGTTGGCCGACGCGCAGCGGGCGCACATCACGGCGGCGCTTCGTGAGACCAACTGGGTCATCGGCGGACCGCGGGGCGCCGCCGCCCAGCTCGGACTGGCACGGACTACCTTGATCTACAGGATGCAGCAGCTCGGGATCTCCACGGGGCCATTTGGACAGCGAACGGCGCGGGCGGCCGCCGGTTTCCGAGGGATGGAACCGGCAACGGCCGGGTCCTGGGCGATGTCATAAGAAGTTGGGCGATGTCATAAAAAGCTGCGGATGTCATAAACGTCCGCGTATGCCGAAAGGCCCCGGCTCACGCTCTCTGCATTGGCTACCTGGCAGACCTGACGTTTCCGCGGACTCCGCGTAAAATTTAGGAGTAGCAGTACTTTCCTCCCAGCCGCTGAGTTGGAGTTGAAAAGGTGCCGGAGTCTGCCGACCCAAGAGACGATTTTTCTTTAGAGGCTTCGATGCCCGAGGGCACCGCGCCCCTGGAGTCGATCGTCTGTACGGAGGAGTTGCAACGCCGTCCCTGGCGCCCACCCAACTACGAAAAGGAGAATCGCGCGCTGGTGGCGCTGGTCACCGCGTTGAGCGATTCGGCGGCCACTATTTTTCAAACCTTGGCCGAGACCATCCTGGACGTGACGGAGTGCGATTCATCGGGCTTGAGTCTTCTGACGCCGGATGGCGGGAAAAGATTTTATTGGCCGGCGATCGCCGGGATGTGGGCGCCGCACGTCGGGGGCGGGACGCCGCGTAATTTCGGCCCTTGTGGGGACGTGCTGGATCGTAACTGCACCATGCTGTTCCGGCACTTTGAGCGCCGTTACCCGTATTTGATGCCGGTTGTCCCTGCCGCGGAAGAGTGCCTGCTGGTTCCGTTTTACGTCGACGGCAAGGCGGTCGGAACCATCTGGGGGATCACGCACAGTGATCGCCACAAGTTTGATTCGGAAGATGAGCGGATCATGAGCTCGCTCGGGCAATTTGCGTCCGTGGCGTATCGAACGGTTGCGTCCATCGAAAACCTCAAGTTCCAGATCGCCGCGCGAGAAAAGGCCGAAGCGGAGTTGCAGGAGCGCGCCACCGGCTTGGAAGCTAAGCTCCGGCGCCTGATCGACGCGAACGTCTTGGGGATCTTCACTTGGCATGTTGAAGGCGGGATTGTCGATGCCAATGAGACCTTTCTCAAGATGGTGCAGTGGGACCGGGAAGACGTCGCTTCCGCCGCCATGCGCTGGACGGACCTGACCCCGGCGGAATGGCGCGCCCACGATGAATCGGCCGTGGCGGACCTGAAGGCGACTGGCGCCATGCAACCGTACCAGAAGGAGTATTTCCGCAAAGACGGCAGTCGCGTGCCGGTGCTGGTCGGCGCGGCTCTGTTCGAAGAAGGCGGGAATGAGGGTGTCGCCTTCGCGCTCGATTTGAGCGCACAAAAGCGCGCCGAAGAAGCGCTTCGCAGAGTTGAGCAGCAAGCTCGATCGATTGTCGATTCTGCCTTGGACGCCGTAGTGGCCATGGATGCGGATGGAATCATCACGGACTGGAACACGCAGGCGGAGGAGACTTTCGGTTGGACGCGATCGGAGGTGCTGGGCCGGCGGATGGTGGACACGATCATCCCGGCGCAATACCGTCAGTTGCATGAACGGGGCCTGGAGCAGTTTCTCAAGACTGGCCAAGGCCCGGTTCTGAACCGGCGCATCGAAATTACCGCTCTGCGCCGCGATGGCACGGAATTTCCGGTGGAACTGGCGATTACGCCGTTGAAATCCGGCGCTGCCTGGACGTTCAGCTCTTTTATCCGCGACATTACCGCCAGTAAGCAGGCGCAGGAGGATTTACGCAAGGCGCAGGCGGAGCTGGCGCATGTGAATCGGGTGATGACCATGGGCGAGCTCGCCGCGTCGATCGCTCACGAGGTGAACCAGCCTCTGGCCGCGATTGTCGCCAGCGGCGACAGTTGTACGGCGTGGCTGGAAAATGAACCTCCGAACCTGGACAAGGCGCGCGCCGCCGCGGCCCGGATCGTGCAAGCCGCAACACAAGCCAGCGACATCGTCCGCAGGATTCGGGCACTGTTCAGGAAGACGGCTCCGATCACGACTCCCGTCGAAATCAACGAAGTCATCATCGAAACCGTTTCCATGGTCAGCGGCGAAGTGCGAAGAAAAGGCGTCTCGCTGAACACCGAGCTGGCCGCGGATCTTCCCGCCGTCCTTGGCGACCGGATTCAATTGCAGCAGGTGATCCTGAACCTGGCGATCAACGGCACCGAGGCCATGGCCGGTTTCGAAGATCAACCCCGGCGGCTGACGATTCAATCCAAGCTTGCGGAACCAGGTGAGATTTTGGTCTCCGTCGCGGATACCGGCCCGGGCATCGACCCCCATCAAATGCCGCGGTTGTTCGCACCCTTCTTCACCACCAAGCCAGACGGCATCGGGATGGGATTATCGATCAGCCGCTCCATTATTGAGGGGCATGGCGGCCGGCTCTGGGCCGCGGCGAACCAGCCCAATGGGGCTGTGTTTCACTTCGCCTTGCCCGCTGTGACCAACGCATGAGGCAGCGCTATCGGACCCACGTTGTACGGCATCCATCCAGGAGGAACAGGCCATGAAGAATGTTCCAGCACCTATTTCCCTAGCCGGGTCCCAACTCGGCGAAACCCGTCACGTGTGCGCGTTTTTCAACAATGACGAGGAAGAATATCGGGTGTTGCTTCCGTTCATAAAGGACGGGCTGAAATCCGGCGACAAGGCCGTCCATGTCCTAAACCCAGAGCAACGTCAGGACCATCTGCAACGCTTGTCTGCCGCAGGCATCGACGCGGCGGCAGCGCAGCAGAGCGGGCAGTTGGATCTTCGGATCAACACCGAAGTCTACCTTCCGGATGGCCGGTTCGATGGGAATCGGATGCTGCAGGTGTTTGAGCAACTGGCCAGCGGAAACGCCAAGGGGGGATTTCCGCTGAGCCGCATTTGTTGCCGTATGGACTGGGCCGTTGAAGATCGATCTCATGTCGACGACGTGATTGAGTTTGAGTCGCGTGTAAACGAGGTGTGGCGCCGTCACGACGACGCGGTCATCTGCACTTACCATCTGGGGCAGTTTGGAGGCGACGCGGTGATCGACATCATGCGGACGCATCCGATGGTCATCGTCGGCGGTGTCCTTCAGCAGAATCCTTTCTTTGTGCCGCCGGATGAGTTCCTGCTAGAATTTCGGCAAAGGCGGCTTAGTCGCGGTAGCTCGCATTCGACGGCCTGAGATACGGATGTTGCAGCCCGGAGATGTTTCAGCGGAGATCAAGCGGCTTCAGCGTTGCATTAACGATCTGGTCAGCTTGTTTGCCCTTCCTGCCATGTGGAGCGGCGGTGAGCCATCCCAGATTGTTCATACCTTGCTCGATGCGCTTCTGCGTATGCTGCAGCTTGATATCGTTTATGTACGGTTGAGGGACTCGAGCGGTGAGGCGCCCATCGAGCTGGTCCGGTTCGCCCCATCGCAAGTCCGGTTCGCCCCATCGCAAGTCCGGTTCGCCCCATCGCAAGAACCGGCGGCCCAACCGTGCGAGATTGGCGAGGCATTCAAACCCTGGTTGGGGGCAGACCCTCAGGCATGGCCTTCGGTGCTACGGAACCCGATGGGAGGCCGGGACATCTCGATCATGTCCTTGCGGCTGGGGCTGCAGGGTGAAATTGGCGAAATGGTAGCAGGCTCGGAGCGAGCGGATTTCCCTCGGCAAACCGAGCGGCTGATTCTGAGCGTAGCCGCGAATCAAGCGGCCATCGGGCTGCAAGGCGCGCGGCTGCTAAGCGAACAAAAGCATGTCGCGAGCGAGCTTGACCGGCGGGTCGCGCAGCGAACTGCGGAGCTCGCCGCGGCCAACGCAGAACTGCGCCAGGAAATTGCCGACCGCGAGCGGGCCGAGGATGCTCTGCGCAACGCGCAGGCGGAACTGGCGCATGTGAATCGGGTGATGACCATGGGTGAGCTGGCCGCATCGATCGCTCACGAAGTGAACCAGCCTCTGGCTGCGATTGTCGCCGGTGGCGACAGTTGTACGGCGTGGCTGCAGAGCGAGCCTCCCAACCTGGAGAAAGCCCGCGCCGCCGCGGACCGCATGGTGCAAGCCGCGTCACAAGCCAGCGGCATCGTCCGGCGGATTCGAGCCCTTTTCAGTAAGACGCCTTCGATGACCACTCCGCTCGAAATCAATCAAGTCATCTCCGAGACCGTTTCTTTGGTCGGCGGCGAAGTGCAAAGAAAAGGCGTCTCACTGAACACCGAACTTGCCGCGAATCTCCCAGCCGTTCTCGGCGACCGGATTCAATTGCAGCAGGTGATCCTGAACCTGGCGATCAATGGCACCGAGGCCATGGCTGGTTTCGAAGATCAACCCCGGCGGCTGATGATTCAATCCAAGCTTGCGCAAGACGGCGAGATTTTGGTGTCCGTCGCCGATACCGGGCCGGGAATCGATCCGCAACAAACGGCGCGGTTGTTTGCACCCTTCTTCACCACCAAACCGGACGGCATCGGAATGGGATTGTCGATCAGCCGCACCATTATCGAGGCGCATGGCGGCCGCCTCTGGGCAGCAGAGAACCGGCCACGCGGGGCTGTATTTCATTTCGCGTTGCCGATCGCGACCAACGCATGAGCGATCACGAATGCATCGTGTTCGTCATCGACGACGATCCCCTGGTTCGCGAGTCCATGGTGGACTTAATCGCGTCGGTGGGTCTTCGGGCCCAGGCTTTTGCGTCGACCGCTGAGTTCATGGCATCCACCCGCCCGGATGTTCCAGCCTGCTTGATTCTCGACGTTCAACTGCCGGGCCTGAGCGGTCTCGACTTTCAATCCGAGCTCAAAACGGCCGGCATCGAGATACCAATCGTCTTCATCACCGGCCACGGCGACATTCCCATGAGCGTGCGGGCCATGAAGGCCGGCGCTCTTGAGTTTCTGACCAAGCCGCTCCGGGGTCAGGAGATCGTCGCGGCCGTGCGGCAGGCGCTGGCCCGCGACCGGGAGTTCCGCGAGCACCAGTCCGCGAACCTGGAGCTTCGGGACCGCATGGCAACCCTCACCCCCCGCGAGCGCCAGGTTTTGGCGCTGGTGGTGACAGGTATGCTGAACAAGCAAATCGCCGGCGAATTGGGCACCACGGAGCTGACCATCAAAGCGCACCGCGGCCAGGTGATGCGGAAAATGCGCGCCGCCTCCTTCGCGGATCTGGTTCGGATGGCCGAGAAACTGGAAATATCCTCTCCCAAAGCCGGATCTTCTACCAAAGTAGAATAGATCTCTTTCCCAAACGCTGCTAACATCCGAAGTCAGAGAGGCACTCCTCCCAGTTGAGGAAAGCACCTCAAGGCGATCGCAGTTGGGGTAAATGAACACAGGATTGAAGGGCCAGATCGCGATTATCGACGATGATGCTTTGGTTCGGCCAGCGCTGAAGGACTGCATGGAATCAGCAGGTTATTCGGTTGAAGTCTTCGACTCGGCGGAGGGGTTTTTGGCGTCGGCCGCCAAGGACAATGCTGTCTGCTTGATCGTGGATGTGCACTTGCCTGGCATCAACGGTCTGGAGCTTCAGGAAAAGCTCGCCGGAAATGGCCGTCACGCCCCGATCGTGTTTGTGACGGCCCACGGGACGGAAGCGAACCGGAATAGAGCCACCAAGCACGGGGCAGCCGGGTTTCTTTCGAAGCCGGTCCGGCGCGACGACCTGCTGAAAATTGTAGGCGCCGCGATCCAGCGGTAGAGCAATGCTCGATCCTAGCTCCGCTTGCTGGCGCGCGCGGCCCGGTAGGGATTTCTGATCTGTGACTAGACAGAGCCGCGACCGGAGGAAGCGGTTTCCTGCGACCTCCGCTCGGCCCAGCGGGCACCCCGGTCGTGGCTCTGAAACAAAAACGCTGAGCGACGTCACAGGTTG
>CAWISY010000166.1:0-27957 GCA_963838455.1 Bryobacterales bacterium | reverse complement strand
GGCAACACGGTCAGCCATCAGGGCTACCTCAAGCGCACCCCCATCAGCATCTACCGCCAGCAGCGCCGAAGCAGCACAAGCCCCATGGGCATGAAGACGCGCGAGGAGGACTTCGTCGCGCAGCTCATCGTCGATTCGACCCACTCTTATCTGCTCTGCTTCACCAACACCGGCCGCGTCTACTGGCTCAAGATCTACGAGATTGAGAACGTCGGCGCAGCCGGCAAGGGCAAATCCATGCAGAGCCTGCTCGATCTACCAGTCCGGCGAAAACGTCCGCGCCATCCTCCCCGTCCGCGACCTCTAAAATTAGGGCAAGTTTTTCTTCTTCGCCACCCAGAAGGGCACCGTCAAGAAGACCCCGCTCAAGGACTTCTCGAACGTCATGGCCCGCGGCATCATTGCGATTGGAATCGACAAGGACGACGAGCTGGTCGCCGCCCGCATCACCGACGGAAAGCAGGTCATCTTTCTAGCCACACACGAGTGGCATGGCAATCCGGTTTGAGGAGACGTACAGGGTAATTCCGCCTGTCAAAGACGGCGAAAAGCCCAGATCGACGGGCCTCAGGCCAATGGGACGCGTGGCCGCTGGTAACAAAGGCATAGCACTCAAGAAGAGTGATTATGTTATCGGAGCAGCTGTGACTGATTCGCCAGAAACACGCGATATGCGCCGCGACGAGCTTGCCGAGAATGCGAGACTAGAGAAAGAGCTCGCAGCTATCCGCGACGAGCTAGACCTTAACGAGGCTGCCATCCGTGCCTTGCGGGAACAACTTCGCGCCGATATCGGCTCAAAAACAGACAAGAAGAAAATTAAGGAAACACCGGAAATAAGAGAGGCGCGGAAGAAGGGGAAATCGCTTGAAGAAAAGCTTCATGGGATTGGACGCCAAACTGGGCCTGAGCCCATGCCTTATTCTTACCGTCACTGATTACCGTATTCGTTCGGTTGCGTATCGCTAAATCGCGGTGATGGGCGCGGAAGGTGCGGTGAACATCGTGTACCGGCGTGAAATCGCCGTGGCCGGCACGCCCAGGAGCAGGAGGCGATGCGGCAAGCCAAAATCGAGGAGTTTCGCGAGCGCTTCGCCAGCCCGTTCGTTTCGGCCGAGCACGGCTTCATCGACGATGTGATAGAGCCGCGTCAGACCCGTCCCAGGGTCATCCGGGCGCTGCGGCTGCTCGAGACCAAAACCGACACGATGCCGCGAAAGAAGCACGGGAACATTCCTCTGTAGCAGGCAAGAACCGCTTGCTGGCGCGCGCGGCTCAGTAACGCACCGGTGTTTGCGACAACTTACGGAGCCGCGACCACAGGGAGCGGACAGCCGGCGCATACCCTGAGAGAAGCGCCGCGGCCGGTCCACTATTAGATTGGTGGACCAGTCTCAGCCCGACACTGCCGACGAAAAGCTCCAGGCCCTGCTCGAAAAGCAGCGCCTGGAGGGGGAGGCCAAGCTGGAGATGTTTATCGAGGCGGTAGCCGAAGGCATCGTGCTGGTTTCCCGGGAAGGCAAGATCCTCACCGTAAATCGCCGGGTTGCAGAGATGTTCGGTTACTCGCGGGAGGAATTGATCGGGCAAGGCATGGATCTGCTGGTGCCGCAGCGCTATCGCGGCTCGCATTCGGCGTACCGGGAGAAATACTTCGCTGAGCCGGGAATCCGCGCCATGGGAGCGGGCCGCGATCTGACCGGCTGCCGCAAGGATGGCACGGAGTTTCCGGTCGAGATTGGCTTGAGCTTCGTCGCCACCGAGAGCGGAACGCTGGCGATGGGCCTGGTGAGCGACATCACGGAGCGCAAACGGATCGAGTCCGAAATGGCCCGCATCAATGCAGAATTGGTTCGCTCCAACACGGAGCTGGGTCAGTTTGCCTACGTTGCTTCGCACGATTTGCAGGAGCCGCTGCGCATGATCACCGGGTATCTGCAGTTATTGGAGCGGCGCTACCAGGACAAGCTCGACGCGGAAGCCTCCGAATTCATCGGCTATGCGGTGGAAGGCGCGGTGCGCATGAAGCGGCTGATCGAGGACCTGCTGGCCCTTTCGCGCGCAGGCACGCAGGCGGTCAATTTCCGTCCCGTGGAGGCGCAGAAGTTGTTTGATACCGCCTGCGCCAATCTCGCAGTCTCAATTCGGGAAAGCGGCGCTCAAGTCACGGCCGGCCCGCTCCCGATGATCGTCGGAGATCCCGTGCTGTTGGTCCAGGTGTTTCAGAATCTGATCGCGAACGCCATCAAGTTCCGGCGCACGGATCAGCCCGCCCAGATCCAACTAACCTCGGAGAACACCAAGGAAGGAACCGTCTTTTCCGTCAAGGATAACGGCATCGGCATTGAGGCGCGCCATCGCGAGCGGATCTTCGGCATTTTCGAGCGCCTGCACAGCACGGACCAATACGACGGGTCGGGCGTCGGGCTGGCGATTTCGCGTCGAATCCTGGAACGGCACGGCGGGCGGATTTGGGTCGAATCGAACCCCGAGTCGAACACCAATCATGGCTCGACTTTCCTCTTTTCGATTCCCGCCCAAGCGGACAAACTAGACGTGAGTCAAGCCGCTTCCGCCAAGTCGTTCTAACGCCCAAGTAAAGTCCTAGGGGTTCTAAAGTGAGAGCCGCGGCAGCTCCGCAGCACTCACGTTTATCCATATGCCACACAGCAGACTCCGCTCTCAGCCCGTTGAAGTTCTCCTGGTTGAGGATAACGCCGGAGACGTCCGCCTCCTGCGGGAAGCGTTCAAAGACGGCGAGTTTGACGGCCGGCTAAGTGTGGTCGGCGATGGTGAGGAGGCGCTCGCGTTCCTGCGCCGGGAAGGCCGCTTTGAGAGTGCTCCGCGTCCCTCCTTCATTTTGCTGGACCTGAATCTGCCTCGCAAAGGCGGCCACGAGGTGCTGGCGGAGGTGAAGGAAAGCAAGGATCTACGGCAGATTCCCGTCTTCATCCTCTCGACTTCGACCGGCTGCGACGACATCAATCATGCCTACGATCTGCACGCCAACTGCTACATCCCCAAGCCCGTGAACCTGGACAAGCTGATCGAAATGAGCCAGCGGATCCAGGCATTCTGGCTCGGTACCGCAGTGTTCTCCAGCCCCTGATCCCTCCCCGCCGCGGCCCCGTGCCGCGGGTGAAAACGGAGCGGCTGGGCCGCCAACCGCTAAACTGAAAAGCGGTGCCCGCCGCCCTCGCCCGACTCCTTATCGACGGTTTCTCCATCGTCCTGATCGACCTGCTTCTGGCCGGCGATAACGCGCTGGTGATCGCGCTGGCCGTCCGTTCCCTGCCAAGCAAGCAACGCCGCACCGGCATGATCCTCGGCGCCGCCGCCGCCGTGGCTCTGCGCATCCTGGTTACGTTCATCGCGGTAAAGCTCCTCAACATCGAGTTCGTCAAGCTGGTAGGGGGCGCTTTCGTCCTGTGGATCGCGGTGAAAGTTTTTGCGGACGCCGATTCGCCTCAGGAGGAAGCGGGCCACCCGGGGCATATCTGGCAGGCTGTCGGCTACATCGTTTTTGCCGACATCACCATGTCCGTCGATAACGTTCTGGCGATCGCCGGAGCATCGCACGGGAATCTGGGCCTGATCGTGTTCGGATTGTGCGTGAGCATCCCGTTCGTGGTGCTCTCCAGCAATGTGCTGGTGATGATGATGAACCGCTACCCCTGGACCGTGTACCTGGGCGCAGCAATCCTGGGCGAGGTTGGCGCAGACATGATGCTGACCGACGGGTTCGTGGTCCGGACCCTCCATCCCTCCTGGGGAGTGAGCTTTGCGGTAAAGGCTGCGGCCGTGGTTCTGGTGTTGGTTGCCAGCCGGATTCTGGCCAAGCCCAAGGAGTCCTAGCCGGCCCGTGGCAAAAACCGCTCCTTGCAGTCGCGGCTCTGTAACGCACAGCACCTACTGAGCCGCGCGCGAAGCAAGCGGTGTTTTCGGCTCTAGCCGGCCAGCGCCGTCTCCGGATGGTCTTGCGGAACACCATCAATGAGCCGCAGAACCCCTTGCGCCTGCGCGGCGGAGCGCGTTCCCGGCAGCACCACGCCGCTCAGATTGAGCGGATCGGCAGCGGAGATTTCGAGCATTTCTCCAGATGGTTCTGTTCGGCGCAGATGCCGCAGCAAATCCAGAGCTTCGGGCTTGGCGAACTGCTCGCCAACGAAACCGGAGACGAAGCGGCCGCCGCGAATTTCCCCGCGAGCCTCCATGTGCCGGTACACCAGCAGCAAATCCCGCCAGCCCGGCGCCATACTTTCGCGCGAGAGCAAATCGCGGAACACCACGCCCCAGCGGTCCAGCAACTGCCTGGCGAAGAATTCCGGATCCGCGCCAGTGGCGGATCGCGGAAGCAGAGCCCAACGTCCGGCGGCGTGCCGGGGGCGCGAGTTGCGGCCTCGGCCTTCGCCTCTGCGCCGCTTGGGATCGATCAGGGATCGCAGGTTCTCGAATCCGTCGGCGGTCACGATGCCGGCCGCAGCCAGCTCCCACAGGCCGTCCTCGACTTCGCTCGCCAGTCTGCCGGTCATCCGCAGGATCTCGTCGAAGAACAGCGCCCCGCGCGATTCGAGGGCGGCATGAATGTCGCGAGCCTGATGCGAAAGCGTGGGAGCCTGGTGCGAGGCGGGAAGCAACGCCTCGGCATCCTGGCGAAGGAACAAAGCGACGGGCGCCACGCGCGTGGGACGGACGCGCCGCGGCTCCTCGCGTTCCAGCGCCGGGTGCGGCGAAAGGCGCCCCCACTGGATCTCGCCGGAGAGGCACAGGCGGTCCAGCCACTCCGGATCGTATTCGACCATGCGCTTGGGAAGAATCGCGGACTCCCACGCCGCCGCGGAGATCTCGCAGCCTTGCAATTGGCGCAGCACTTGAAACAATCCGTCGGCTCCGTGTAGCTGCGTGCCGCGAGCCGTATGCTGCCAGCCGCACAGGAAGCGCATGAATTCGGCTGCGGTGACCGGCTCGATTTCGCGCCGCAGCCGGTGCAGCGTCAGCCGGTGAATGCGCGCGAGAATTCGTCGATGACAGAATTCGAGCTCTTTAGCATCCGGCGAAAACCTTCCCCGTAGGATCTGGCCCTCGGCCTCGAGTTGCGCCAGCGCGGCTTCGACGATGTCGAGCGGCAGCGCCAGGCGGTCCGAGATTGCACGTGCGGTGAACGGGCCGATGGAATCGGACCAGCCCCGCAGAACGCCGACGGCGTCGTTGAGCATCGCGACGCGTTCGGTTGGGACCCAGAACTCGCGGCCACCTTGTTGCACGATCCGAGCTCTGCCGTCCGAGGCGAGTTCCTGGTAGAACGCGCGCCATTCTTCCTGGGCCGGCAGCAGGATCAGCGTCAACAGGGCATCGTGCAGCTCGTCGGCATCCCGAACCACAGGCCACGATTCTTCGGCCACTTGCGCAATCGCAGCCGGATCCAGCGCCCCCAGGTTCGCGGCGTCTTCGGCCGGGAGCGTTCGCCGTAACTGCACGGCCCGAGTGCGCCGTTCCTCGATGGGCGCGTCGTCCAGATAGGCGTAAGGATTGGCGTTCAGGATCTCGTGGCAGAAGGGCGACGGCTCGCGCGTGTCGATAGCGACGGTCCGGATGGAGCCTTCGGCGATCCGTTCCAGAATCGCCTTCAATCCGTCGATATCCATGGCCTCGTGCAAGCAATTGGAGATGGTCTCGTTCACCAGTGGATGGTCCGGGATACGGATCTCGCCGGTCAGGTTTTCCGCGCAGGCGACCTGATCCGGAAACACCGCAGCCAGCAGATCGTCGGCGCGAATGCGCTGGATGGGAGGCGGGACTTTTCGTCCGCCCGCGAACCGCGGCACGGCCAGCGCGCGCGAAGCATTCCATTTCCAGCGCGCTCCGAACATGGGCGAATCGAGCAGGGCCTGCGTCAGCACGTGTTGCACGTTTCCGGGCGTCAGAAAGCTGTAGACCAGATCCAGCGGGAAGGAATGCTGGTCGCTCAAAGAAAGTACCAGGCCGTTGTCGGTGGCCGCGGCCTGCAATTCGAAGTTGAAGGTCCGGCAGAAGCGCTTGCGCAGCGCCAGTCCCCAGGCCCGATTGATGCGCTGGCCGAAGGGCGCGTGCAGAACCAGTTGCATGCCGCCGGCTTCGTCGAAGAACCGCTCGGCAACGATGGTCTCTTGCGTCGGCGCGGCGCCCAGAGCGTTTGCGCCGGCACGGACGTAGGCGGAGGCTTGCTCCGCCCCACTGCGGTCCAGCGTGCATTCGCGCTCCAGCAACTCAACAGCGGCCTCGATAGATTTTGCTCCCGCAGCCGCGACGTCTTCACGCAGCCGCGACACCTCCACCGACAGCTCATCGGTGCGCCCTGGAGCTTCGCCGCGCCAGAAAGGAATGGTGGGAGCCGCGCCGTGGGCGTCCTCCACGCGCACGCGCCCCGGCTCAACGCGCTTGATGCGCCAGGAAGTGGTGCCGAGCAGAAAAACGTCGCCCACCAGGCTCTCCACGGCGAAGTCTTCATCCACGGAGCCGACCACGTGCTCCTCCGGCTGCGCGATCACCTGGTACTGCGAGGAGTCCGGAATCGCGCCGCCGTTGGTGATGGCGATCAGCCGGGTTCCGCGCCGCCCGCGCACGCGATGATTCACCCGATCATGATGAATCAGCGCGCCGCGTCTGCCGCGGGAGGTGGCGATTCCTTCGGAGAGCATCTCCACCACTTGGTCGAACTCCGGCCGGCCCAGGTCGCGATACGGCCACGCGCGGCGCACCAGGGCAAACAGGCCGTCTTCGGAAAAATCTTCACACGCAGCCGCCGCGGCGATCTGCTGCGCCAGGATGTCGAGCGGCGCGCCCGGCATCTGCAGCCGGTCCAGTTCTCCGCGGCGAATCGCCCGCACCAGCGCGGCGCATTCGATCAGATCGTCGCGGGTGCCGGCGAAGAATCGCCCCTTGGGCAACACGGGCGCAGCATTGCTTCCAGCTTCCTCCGGCAATCCCGGAGAGTGATTCGCGCGGCCCACCCGCTGCAGCGCGACGGCAATCGAGCGCGGCGAGCCGATCTGGCACACCAGGTCGACCGAGCCGATGTCGATGCCCAGTTCCAAGGACGCCGTCGCCACCACCGCGCGCAGCTCCCCGTTCTTCAGTTTTTGCTCGGCTTCCAGGCGCAGACGGCGCGACAGGCTCCCGTGATGCGGCAGCACGGCGTCTTTGCCCAGGCGCTCGCCCAGATGGTGCGCGACGCGCTCCGACAACTTGCGCGTGTTGACGAACACCAGCGTGGTGCGGTGCTCCAGCGCGAGCGCAGCCAGGCGGTCGTAAATCTCGCCCCACATCTCCGTGCTGGCGACCGCACCCAGTTCGTCGCGCGGGACCTCCACGGCCAAGTCAAACGCGCGCCGCCGGCCGGTCTGCACGATCTTCGCCGCCGGGCTCAGGAAATGCGCGACTTCTTCAATCGGATTCACCGTCGCGGAAAGGCCGATCTTCTGGAGCGGCCGTCCGGTCAGTGCTTCCAGCCGGGCGATCGAGAGCGCCAGGTGGGCTCCGCGCTTGTCGCCGGCGACGGCGTGAATCTCATCGACGATCAGCGTCCGCACGGACTGAAGCATCTTGCGCGGGCCCACGGCCGTCAGCAGAATGAACAGCGACTCAGGCGTGGTCACCAGAATGTGCGGGGGCTTGCGGCCCATTTTCTGACGCTCCGCGGCGGGCGTGTCCCCGGTGCGCGCGGCGGTCCGAATCTCCGGAAGGCGCAAGCCGTGCGACCGCGCCAGCGCCGCGATCTCCTGCAGCGGCGTCTCCAGATTCTTGTGGACGTCGTTGGTCAGGGCCTTGAGAGGAGAAACGTACAGCGCCTGGATTTCATCGGTCAACTCGCCCGTGCGAGCCTGCCGTACCAGCGAATCGATGGCGGTCAGGAATGCCGCCAGCGTTTTGCCCGCTCCGGTCGGCGCGGAGATCAGCACGTCGTGTCCGGCGCGGATCTCCTCCCAGCCCAGCCGCTGCGGGTCGGTCACGGCGGGGAAGCGAGCCTGGAACCATTCGCGGACGAGAGGATCAAAATGGCCGAGCGGTATCATACGCAAACCGTGCACCTTTAGGGTAACAACTAGGGTAACAACGGGATCACCAAAGCATCGCCCACCGCGATATGCTGATGTCGGAGAATAATGGAATAATGAGAGCGATCCGGGCCGCCGCGCTCGCCATCCTTGCCGTGCCGCTGCTGTCCGGGGGGTCCGTGCGAGGATTGTTGATCGACGGCGCTGAGACACAATCCCAATCCGCGGCCATCAAGGCGATTCTGCAAATCGGGGACATTCAGGTGGACGTGGTGACCGCGCCCGCCAAGGGAAATCCCTTCAATCCGCAGTTTGATCGCTACAAAGTGGTCATCCTGAATTACAGTTCGGACGAATGGCCGCTGGAGACCATGGCGGCATTCAACCGCTACGTCAACGCCGGAGGCGGCCTGGTGGTGCTGGCTTCCGCCGAAAAAGCGTTTCCCTCCTGGGCCGACTACAATTCGATGATCGCCATCAGCGGCGCTCCGAATCGCGATAAGGCCGCCGGGCCGATCTGGTTTTTTCAGAATGAGAACCTGGCGTTCGACGCGGAAACGCCCGGGCCCGCGGGTCAGGCTCCCCAGCCCGATCAGCCGTTTCAAGTGACCATCCGCAATACCGAGCATCCCATCACCAAAGGCCTGCCGTTGATCTGGATGCACTCGACCGATACGCTGGCGGGCCATTTGCGCGGCCCGGGTAAGAACATGCTGTTGCTGGCGACGGCGCACTCGGATAAGGATCACGGAGGAACCGGGCGGGAAGAACCGGTGCTGCTCACCATCACCTACGGCAAGGGCCGCGTCTTTCATACGCTGCTGGGACGGACCGCGGAGGGAATGACCGGCATCGGATTCCAGACCGTGCTGCAGCGTGCCGCCGAGTGGGCCGCAACCGGCAAAGTGATCGCCCGCGTTCCCAGCGACTTCCCGCATGAGGACAAGGTTTCCGTCCGCCCGGTCAAGTAGTCTTCTGGTATCATCAACAGTCCGCATGCAAACTGCACCCGCCCGACCCACGCCGGCCCGGCCCACTCATGCGCGCCATGTTGTGCTGGCCCTGACCGTCGCGGCGTATTTCATCACGTACATGGACCGCGTGGTGCTCTCCTCCGCGGCGCCTGAAATGCGCAAGGATCTGGGTCTTTCGCTAGTGCAAATGGGCGCGATCCTGGCGGCCTTCCGTTACAGTTACGCGATTTTCCAAGTGCCCGGCGGATGGCTGGGAGACTTGATCGGGCCGCGCCGCGCGCTGGCCCTGATCGTGAGCTGGTGGAGCGTGCTCACCTCGCTGACCGCCGCGGGCTGGAGCGCGGCATCGCTCATCGTCATCCGGTTTATTTTCGGAATCGGCGAAGCCGGGGCCTTCCCCATCGCTACACGTTCCCTTTCCCGCTGGATCCTGCCTTCCGAACGCGGCTTCGCGCAGGGTATCACGCACGCCGGCTCGCGTCTGGGGGGCACCGTCGCGCCGGTGGTCGCGTTTCTGATTTTGCACTACGGCTGGCGCATGCCCTTCGTGACCTTCGGAGGCGTCGGATTGCTGTGGTCGGCGGCTTGGTTTTTTTATTACCGCGATACGCCCGAACAACACCATGGCGTGAACGCCGCGGAGCTCGAAAAAATTCACGCGGCGTCGGGAGGTCCCGGCAAGCCCGTGGGGCATGCTGTGCCGTGGGGCCGGATTCTGGCGAGCCCGGTACTGTGGCAGATCTCGGCGATGTACGTCTGCTACCAGGTGCTGCTCACCTGGTATACCGACTGGTTCCCGACTTTCCTGACCGAAGGACGCGGCTTCAGCGCGCACGATCGCGGCTCCTTCACCGGGGCCTCCTGGATTGCCGCGGCCATTGGCAATCTGGCCGGCGGCTGGCTCACGGACCAGGTTCTGCGCGTCACCGGCGACGTGAAGCGCGCGCGCCGCCTGATCGGGATTTTCGGCTTCGTCATCGCTGCGGTGGGGGTTTATTGCTCGACACTGACTCACGATCCGAAAACCTGCGTGTACCTGAACTTCATCGGCTTCGCGGGAGCGGAGATGACGGTGTCTGTCTCCTGGGCCATTCCGCTGGATATTGCCGGTGATTTTGCCGGCTCCGCCGCGGCCGTCATGAACTGCGCGGGTAACCTGGGAGGCGCGGTGTTCAGTCAGGTTGTTCCTTACCTGGTGAAGGCGTCGGGCTGGAACCTGCCTTTGCTGGTTTCCGCTGGCGCGGCGGTTGTGGGAGCGCTCATTTACGCCCGCGTGGACGCGAGCAGAAAGGTGGAATTCGCGGAATGAAACGTTGGCTGGTCTTCTTGTTTTTTGCGGCGGCAGCCTGCGCGCAACGGCTCGATTTCGAGGCGTATCGGACCAAGGTTGAACCGATCTTCCTCAAGAAGCGCCCGAACCACGCGCGCTGCGCCGCCTGCCACACCGCCAGCGCCAGCAACTTCCAGCTTCAGCCGCTCGATCCCGGGGCAACCTCCTGGACCGAGGCGCAATCGCGATTGAACTTCGCCAGCGTGTCGCATTTGGTGATCCCGGGCAATCCGGAGAGGAGCCATTTCCTGCTTCATCCCTTGGCTCCGGATGCCGGCGGTGACGATTTCCACGGCGGCGGCCACCAGTTCGAATCTAAGGACGATCCCGACTGGAAGACCATCGCCGATTGGATCCGCAGCGCGAGGTAAACGCTAATTCTCAGTAGGCGTCCGGTCGAGCTTGTCGATCACCAGGATGTCCACGGTTTCCGCTGCTCCAGCTTCAACCTGAGCTGTTCTTGGACCGCATCGAATATGGAGGGCCGCGCGCCCTTCCTCGCGTCGACGGCTGTGACCCATTCGAGCGTGAAATCGTAGGTGCTCTTGAGGCCGCTCAAATCGACCACCGGTCCGTCGCGGAAGTAACCTGGGGCGAGGGCCTGCACCTGTTGCGCGATGTCAATCCTCGTTTTTGGGGGATTTTTGCGGAGCTTACGGAACTACTACGGTGCCGTTGCGCTTGGGCACCTCGCCGACGGGAATTTTCGCAATCTCCTTGCGCGAAGCCGTATCCACGGCCGAGACCATATTCACGCCGGAGTTCGCCACGTAGATGGTCTTGCCGTCGGGCGTGAACGTCACCCAATCCGGCACCTTGCCCGTCTCCACGTAGCCCAGCACCTTCAGATCCGGTAGCGAATATTCGAAAATGCCGCTGGCGATCGAGCTGTTCACCCACATCGTCTTGCCGTCCGGCGAGACGGCCATGCCGTGCGAAGGCGCGCCAGACTCCGCCTTTCCCTTGACCGGCTGATCCGGCAGCATCACCTTTTGCGACACGTGATGCGTCTTGAAATCCACCACGATGAATCCGTGCAGGTTCGAAAGCTGCGCGAAGATGTGGGCCGTGGAACCGTCCGCGGCTTTGTCAAACGCCATCGGCCGCACTCCGGCCTCCACCGGCAGTTCCCAGGCCACCGCTTGCGTCTTTTCATCGATCACCGTGATCATTTTCCCCGCGACGGACCCGGCCACTACGTACTTCCCGTCCGGAGTCACATAGGTGTTGTGGACCGCGCCCTTCACCGGGATGCTTTTGGCCAGCGTCATGGTCTTGGTGTCGATGACGTCCACCGCGCCGGGCGCGACGGCGATGCCGACAAAAGCATACTTGCCGTCATTCGAAACCGAGAGATTGTTGGGATGGCCGCTCAGCTTGGCTTTGGCGATCAGCTTGCCCGTCTTCGTATCCGTCGCCCACAGAGTACTCTCCGATTCGCAGGTGATGTACGCGCGCTTGCCATCCGGGGAGCCGACCACGCCGTGCGGCACCTCGATCCCCTCCACCTTCAACACCACGGTATTGGAGACTGGATCGATCACGTCGACGTGGTCGCCCGCACTGTTGGTCTGATAAATCCGGACAGACCCTGCAAACAGCGGAATAGCCAGAAGCAAACTGAGCATCGGTTTCATGACAGCCAGAAGCTTATCACTTCAACAGATCGCGAACAAGCGCGGCCGGATGCAGCGCCGTAGCGCCGCTCAGGTCCTTCACCTGCTGCCGGCAGGAGGTTCCCGGGGCCACCAGCACCTCGCCGGATTTCATCTCGCGGACCGCGGGCAGCAGTTTCCGGTTGGCGATGGCGACAGAGACATCGTAGTGGTCGCGGCTGTAGCCGAACGAGCCAGCCATCCCGCAGCAGCCCGCATCCAGATCCACCAGATTCGCTCCGGGGATCTTCTTGAGCAGAGCCATGGTCGCCGGTAGCAGACCCAATGATTTTTGGTGACAGTGCCCATGCACCAGGATCTTCGACGGTCCCGGCCGCAGCGGCAAATCGAGCGTCGCGGCGAATTCCTCGAACAGCAGGCAGGCTTGCGCCACTTGACGGGCGCGCTGCTGCGCCTCGCCGCGCAACAGCGACGGAATGTCCTCCTTCACAGAAGACAGGCAGCTTGGTTCCAGGAACAGGATCTTGCGTCCGCTCTGCGCGACGGGATACAGCGCGTCGGTCAGCCGCTGGGCATGCGCGCGAGCCTCCTCCAGCAAGCCTTGCGAAATGGTCGGCCGCCCGCAGCAGCCCGGCTTGACCACCTCCACGCCGCAGCCGCCGCGCTCCAGAACCTCCACCGCCGCGATGCCGATCTCCGGATGGTAGTGATTCAGGAACGTGTCATTGAAGAGAGTGACGGTTGCGGTTTTAGTGCCGGCCGCCCGGCTCTTCCACCACTGCTCGAACGTTCGCCGCTTCCACTGTGGCGCCGGCCGCTTCAGCAGCCATCGCGCCGGAAAGCTGGCCCAGTTGGAAAACGGAGCGAAGCGGCTGCCCCACACCGACAATTCCGCAACGCGCCCCAGCAGCTTGGTGCGCCACGGCGTCCCGTTCCGGGCCCAGTAGCCCGCCAGGAATTCGCTCTTGAACGCGGCCACATCCACGCCCACCGGACACTCCGATTTGCAGGCGCGGCATTCCAGGCACAGATCCAGCACCTCGAACACGCCTTTGTCGGATAAGCCGGCCTCGCCCAACTGCCCGCTCATGGCGAGCCTTAAAACATTTGCGCGTCCGCGCGTGGTGTGCTTCTCGTCGCGTGTGGCCATGTAGGACGGGCACATGGTGCCGGCCAGTTTCTTGCGGCAGGCTCCCACTCCGCTGCACATCTCCACCGCGCCGCTGAACCCTCCGAAGGAGCCGAAGTCGAAAAACGTCTGCGGCATTTGCGCCTGATACTTGGCGCCGTAACGAAGATTCCCGGTCATGGGAGGCGCATCCACGATCTTGCCCGGGTTGAAGATCCCGGCCGGATCCGCGGTGTGCTTCAGCTCGCGGAAGGCCTCGTAAAGGCGCTCGCCGAACATTTGTTTCATGAACGGGCTGCGCACCAGGCCGTCTCCGTGCTCACCCGAAAGTGCCCCGCCGAACTCCAGCACCAGATCCACAACATCTTTGGCGATGGCCTCGAACTGGCGCACGCCTTCTTCGGTCTTCAGGTTCACCACCGGCCGCACGTGCAGGCAGCCTACTGAAGCGTGGGCGTACAAACCCGCCGTGGTGCCATGCGTCCGCAGCAACTCCAAAAACCGCCCGATGAATTCGCTCAAGCGCTCCGGCGCGACCGCTGTGTCCTCGACGAAGGAGATGGATTTCGCATCGCCCTTCATCGCCATGGAGAGCCCCAGCGCGGCTTCGCGCAAGCTCCAGATGCGTGCTTGCCGTGCCGGATCGGTCTCGCTTAAATAATGCTGGCCGATGCCGCGCCGGCGCAGGTCCTCTTCGAGAGCTTTCAATCGCGGCGGCAGGTCTTCCGCACGTTCCCCATAGAATTCGACGCAAAGTGTTGCGGCCGGATCTCCCGCGACAAACTCATTGCGAATATTGTCGAGATTTTGGTTCTGCCGCGTGTGATCGAGAATCGCCTTGTCCATCACCTCGATGGCGGAGGGCTGGTGCGCCAGAATCACGGGAGGGGCAGCCAGCGATTCCAGCAGATCCGCGAAGGTGATCACCATCACGGCCTTCGCCTTGGGCAGCGGAACCAGCTTCACCTTGGCCTCGAGAATCACGCCCAGAGTGCCCTCGGAGCCGACCATGAGCTTCGAAAGATTCACCGGCTTCGAAGGGTCCGCAAACTCATCCAGGTTGTAGCCGCCCACGCGGCGCAGGATCTTGGGGTAGCGGCGGTCGATCTCTTCGGCGTGCCGCGAGGCCAGATCCAGCACCTTCGCATATAACCGGGCTTCGAGCGTCTCACCTTTTGGAACCTCTTCGCGGGGAATGTCGCGGAACGTCGCGATGCTGCCGTCGGCCAGCACCACCGTCTGCTCCAGCACGTGATCGATGGTCTTGCCGTAGATCACGCTCCGCGCGCCGGCCGAGTTGTTGGCCATCATGCCGCCGAGAGTGGCGCGGCTGGCCGTGGAAATATCCGGAGCGAAGCGCAGCCTCAGGGGAGCCAGTTGCGCGTTCAGCTCATCCAGCACGATGCCCGGCTCCACGCGTGCCCACCGCTCCTCCGCGTTCACCTCCAGCAGCCGGTTGTAGTATTTCGAGATGTCCACCTGCAGGCCTTCTCCGATGGCTTGCCCGGCTTGCGAAGTTCCCCCGCCGCGCATGGTGATGGGGCAGTGGAAGCGGGTGCAGATTTCGACGATGCGGACGATATCGTGGCGCGTCTTCGGGATCGCCACGCCCACTGGCTGGATCTGGTAGACGCTGGCGTCGGTGGAGTACAGCGCGCGCGAGATTTCGTCGAAGCGGACTTCGCCGGAGATGCCGCGTTCGAGCTCGGCCTTCAGCGCGACCGCGTCCAGTCCGCCAGTCACAGAGGTTCCGGTCACCGGGCGCACGCGAGCAAACCCTCGTGCAATCGATCCAGGCCGCGGCTGAGCGTATCGCCGCCGCTGGCGAAAGAAACGCGCAGCGTGCCCTCGCCGCCGGCTCCGTAGGCAGATCCGTGCACCACCACCACGCCGTGATCCTGCATCAGCCGCTTACGGATCTCATTCGATGGAAGATTGAGTCCTCGCACATCCGTCATCGCGAAGAATCCGCCTTCCGGAGGCAGAGCGGAGACTCCCGGAATTCCTTTGAGGTGATCGAGCACCTGCGCCCGCCGTCGCGTGTACTCCGCGCGCATATCGGCTACGCAATTCTGCGACCCGCTCAGCGCTTCTTCGGCGGCATCTTGAACGAACATCGCCGGCCCGCGGCTGGATTGCGCCAGGATCAGGAACATTGCCTGAATCAACCCAGCGGGACCTGCGCAATATCCCACGCGCCAGCCAGTCATCGCGTAGGTCTTCGACAGGCTGTTGATCAAGACGCTGCGCTGGCGCACCTCCGGGAACGCGGCCAGCGGCGAGACGTGAGTGTGGCCCTCATACACGATGGCTTCGTAAATCTCGTCGGTGATCAGGGCGATGTTGTGGCGCTCGCAAAACCCGGCGACGGCGGCCAGCTCTTCGCGATTCAGCACCGTGCCCACGGGATTCCAGGGAGTGTTCAGGATCAGCGCCCGCACCGCCGGCGACCAGGCCGCCTCCAGATCCTCAGCGGTTAGGGCAAATCTTCCGTTGACGATCTTCGACGCCACGTTGCGAATGCGGCCCCCGGCCAGCCGGATGGGCGATTGATACGCGTCATAGACCGGGTCCGGCAGCAGCACCTCATCGCCTTCTTGAATCAGCGCCATTAGAGCGGCGTAGATTCCCAGAGTCGCGCCGGTGGTGGCCAGGATCTCGGTGGCAGGATCGTAGCTTAACCCGTTGTCGCGTTCCAGCTTGAGGGCCACGGCCTCGCGGAAACCTTTTTCCCCGCGATTGTCCGGATAAGTGGTGCGGCCGTTGTGAAGGGACCGCGTGCAGGCTTCGACGATGTGCTCCGGCGTCTTGAGGTCGGGCTCGCCGCGCATCAATGAGACGAGATGTTTGCCCTGCGCCTGGCACTCCCGCACCTCCGCGAGAATGGCGTTTACAGCGGTGGGTTTGAGTGCGGCGAGGCGCTCGGTTCGTGGTAGTTCTGCGGTCAACACGCTAGAGTAACACGGCGCGGAATCAGCGGCGGAACTCTCAGCGGTGAAAGACGACAATGCCGCCGTCGTCGTATAAGCGCGGCGCATTCGCGAGCATTTGATTCATGCGATGGGTCATGTCCAGACGGGCCGCGGCCACCAGCCTCAGGAAGTCCGGACCCTGGGCTTCGTCGTCCAGATAGTCAGCCTCCTCTTTGTTGGCGTAGGCCTGATATTCGTAGATGACGTAGTGCGCGTCGGGAAACTTCGCCCACGGGGTGATCAAGCCCGCGCCCGGTTCGATGTCCGCGAGCGGATTGCGAGTGAAATTGAGGTAGAACGGCGCGTTGATCCAGACCACGGCCTCCTCACCCGGCGGAACCGCCGACTGCGCGGCGTGCACTCTTTGCCGCATGTCGCCGTAGAGCACTTGGCGGTTGTACGCCAGGTATTCTGGGTCGGTCGCGAGCCAGGGGAAGGCCAGCATGGTCCTGTAGTGCGAGGCTTCTTCGACGCGATCGCGCAAGGAGGGGATAAAGCCCAGCAGCGGGATCGCGCTTACAGCTAGCGCCATCCATCGGAGGTCCGGCATCTTCGAAAACGCCTCCGCAACCGCGCCAAACGCCACCGGTGCGGCGGCGATGGCGAATGGAGTAAAGTAGCGGATCGCCTGGTCATACCCGGCGTTTCTCGGTCCCGAAAGATACACCATGATCACGTACGCCGCCATCATAGAGAAACAGGACGCGGCGATCATGTCGACCTTGCCCTTTGCTTTCGCGATCAAGACCCCGCACATTGCAACTGCAAGCATCAGCCCGGTGTAGATCAACGGAGTCGAGCCATAGGATAAGGGCGCCGGCGAAAAAATATTGAACATCCCGCTGTCGCGCACGCCGTGCTCGACCACTCCCAATCCGTGGTCCACGATGTGTGCATAGTGCGGCGCATGCACCAGGATCCAGGGTGCGAGAAAGAGAGCGCCAAAGCCGGCGGTTTGTGCGCTCCGCTTCAGGCCCAGGGCAAATGCGATGGCGGCCAGGTGCGCTGCGACAAACAGCAGAAACGTGCTCTTCATCGCAATCAGACCCGCGTAGAGCAAGCCGGTCACGGCAGCGCTGGCTCCCTCCTCCATGATCGCGGCCATCATCAGAAAGCTGCCCGTGTACAAGGCGGAGATGTTGACGTACTGCGGGTTGATGACGAACACGCCGAGCGTGGCGACGATGCTCCGGTACTGGCTCGCCAGCATCATGCACAGGAACAAGGCCAGCGCCGCCACGCCGTTCACGTATTGAATCGGAAAGAATGCGACCGCGAAGCCGTCGAGGAACGCTTGCCCGCCTAGTGTGTCCGCTCCGATGTCGTTCAGCGGACTGCCGAAGACCGTCCCGGTTTCGAGCATTCGCACAGGATGGACGAAGTACTTCTGGAAATCGTCGTGAAAGTTGTAGACCTGCGGAGGAACCTGCGTGGCGACTGCGAAAAGCAGCACCGCGCCCGGGATCAAGAACCGGGCAAGTGCGCTCATCTTCGGCCTTTCGAAGCCGAAGACCGCGAAAACAATCCCGGCCGCCGCTACGCACAATAAAGCCCAAGGGTAGGCGAGCCGCGCCAGATTCAGCACGCCGCCTAAGAACACCAGCGCGGCCATCCCGGACGCGGCCATGGCCGCCCAACCGGCCGGCTTGGCGCCCAAGAGGCGTCGCGCAACCCAACCCCACCCATAGAGAATGAATGCGGCCGTTGCGAAAATCGCCAGCGCCGCAACGACCCGCATTCTGCCCTAAACGCCGAGTTCGGTGAAGACTTCCTTGGCGATGCGGAAGCTGTCCACGCCGGCCGGCACGCCGCAATAAATCGCGACTTGTAAGAACACCTCGCGAATCTCTTCCTTGGTCACGCCGTTGGTGAGCGCGCCTTTGACGTGCATTTTCACCTCATGCGGGCGGTTCAACGCACTGATCATCGCCAGATTCAGCAGGCTGCGCGTCTTCTTGTCCAGACCCGGCCGGCTCCAGATCTCGCCCCAGCAGTACTGCGTTACGATCTCCTGCAGCGGCCGGTTGAAATCGTCCGCGGCGGCGAACGCCTTGTCCACAAACTCTGCGCCGAGCACGCTCTTGCGGATGCTCAGGCCTTTCTCAAACATTTCCTTGTCCATTTGTCCCCTTCCCTCCCACGGTTACTCCTGCCCACTGCTCCACAACTTTCACCACATCGGTCATGTCCGCCTGCGGCACAGCCGCCTCGGTGATGCCCATCAACTGCCGCACCGCGCTGCCGACTATCAGAGGCACTCCCAGCGCCTCGGCTTCCTCCAGGCACATGCGCAGATCCTTGTTCATCAGGTTCATCGCGAAACCCAGGTTGAACGTCCGCGGCAGAACGAATCTCGGGAATTTGTCGGCGGTGGCGCTGTTGCGGCCGGTTCCGGCGTTGATCACCTCGACTACCTGCGCGGCGTCGAGTCCGGCTTTTACCGCTAACACCACGGCTTCGGAGGACGCAGCCATGGCCGTCGCCGAGAGCAGATTGTTGACCAGCTTCATGGTCTGCCCCTGCCCCGGCTCCTTGCCGACGTAGAAAATCTTGCCCAGATGCTTCAGCACCGGCTCGACGCGCGCGAACTCCTGTTCGGCGCAGGAAACCATGACAGCCAGCGTGCCTTTTTCCGCACCCGCCAATCCGCCGCTGACCGGTGCGTCGACTTGCGCGATGTTCTTCGCTGCCAGCTCCGCGGCGATGCGCTTGGCGTAGGTCGCGCCGGTGGTCGAGGTGTCGATGAAGATATTGCAGCGTCCGCCTTCGGCCACCTGCTGGGCTACCCTTTGCACCACGGGCGGAGTGGGCAGGCTGGCCAGCACGATCTCCGCAGCCGCGCCCACTTGAACCGGCGATTCCATCGCCTCGGCGCCCGCATCGACCAGCGGCTTCACCGCCGCTTGATCCGGGTCGTAAATCTTCAGCGAAAAGCCGGCATCGATCAAACGCCACGCCATGCGGCCGCCCATTCGTCCTACGCCAACAAAGCCAAGGTCCATTCCGATTATTCTACGTGTTATGTCCGACTGCGTTTTTGAGAGGGCGCTGGAGCGCGAAGATGGCGAGTCCCGCAGCAACGCCCAGTCCCAGCAGCAGGACGAAGAAAGAGGGGTGCGACATCTTCTCGTAAAACGTCCCCACGTAACCCGCCATGTAGTTGCCGAAGAAGCTGGCCAGGAACCACAGGCCCATCAGCATGCTGACCATGCGCGCCGGAGCCACCTTCACCACCAGC
The DNA here is from genome assembly GCA_963838455.1 of Bryobacterales bacterium. Lineage (GTDB taxonomy): Bacteria > Acidobacteriota > Terriglobia > Bryobacterales > Bryobacteraceae > Palsa-187. The sequence goes on along the minus strand of CAWISY010000166.1, from coordinate 8,665 downwards.
GCCAGGCCGATGGGCGAAAGATACATCTCACCCAGCGTGTAAATCAGTTGGTTGCCAACCAGCCACCAAACGCTGATGCGAGTTGCGTCAGCCATTCCTCGCGTGATGAAAATCAGCGGGAGAAACGACAGGCCCAGGAACGTGCAGCCCATGGCCATCTTGATGACGCTGGACGGCTCCGTGCCGCGCCGCGCCTGCCATCCCCACAACATGTTCAGCAGCGGCGCCATCATGAAGATGAACATCGCGTTGAGCATCTGATACCAGGTGGACGGCACCACAAATCCGAGAATGTGCCAGTCCGCGTTGCGGTCCGCGAACAGTTGTAGCGTGTTCCCGCCCTGCTCATAAACCGTCCAAAAAACGATATTTAAAACGCATAGAACGACTAAACCGAAGATCGCCTTCCACTGCGCGCCGGTGAGCGGAGTCTTCTCAGTGTGACCCGCCTTCGCCTTGGTTAACGAGTCTGGCGCGAGGAAACGCTGGCCCGCAAGATAGATCACCAACCCCAGCACCATCCCCACGCCCGCCGCGCCGAAGCCGTAAGGCCATCCGTACACCTGCCCCAGCGTCCCGCATACCAGTGAGGAAAAGAAGGCACCCAGATTGATGCCCGCGTAGAAGATGGTGTACGCGCGATCCAGGCGCGGATCGCCTTCCGGATAAAGCCCGCCGACCTGGGTCGAAATATTCGGTTTGAAGCAGCCATTGCCCAGAATCAGGAATACCAGCGCGACCAGAAACATCGATTCCACGGCCATCAGGAAATGTCCGATGGCCATCAGGCTCGCGCCGATCACCACCGTCTTACGCTGTCCCAAAACCCGGTCGGCCAGCATGCCGCCGAACAAGGGGGTCAAGTACACGAACGCGGTGTACAATCCGTAAATCTGCGATGCCAAAGCTTGCACGCCCAGCGGTCCGAACACCGCTTCAATCGTGTGTTGCAGGCCCGCAAATCCCGCCACGGGCGTGGTGCCGTCCTGCGCTCTCTTGATCAAGAAATCGACCATATAGAGCACCAGCAGCGCGCGCATCCCGTAATACGAGAAGCGCTCCCACATCTCGGTGAAGAACAGGACAAACAGGCCGGCCGGATGACCGAAGATAGTTTTGGTGCTCCGGACGTCGGCGGCCACCGTGCTCATTCGATCGCCTTGTCGAGCAGTAGGGAAAATTGCCGCGATTTTTCGCCCACCCGGGTCTTCAGCTCCTGCAGTTCGCGCTCGATAGTGCGCAGGCGGTCGGCCAGGTGCAGGCTCGCCAGCACGGCCACGCGGGCGGAATCCACGTTGCCGGCGCGCTGGGCAATCGAGATCATGAGCTCGTCGACCTCTTGGGCCAGTTGCTCGATCTCGCTGGAATCGTCGGGCGCGGCCACCGAATACTGCTGGTGAAAAATGGTCACGCGCACCGTCTTCATGGGGGTCTCTTTAGAGCAGGTCCATTTGCCCCAGCAGCTTTTCGATCCTGGTGCGGACCTGCTTGCGCTCGCCGCGTAAAGACTCGATCTCCAGGCGGTACTTCTGCGCGTCGGCCAGAGCCGTGCCCGCGGCGCGCTTCACCGCATCCAGCTCGGCAACAGCCGCGTCGCGCTCGGCGCGCAACGTAGCCACCAGCTCCACGGTACGCCGGATGCGTTCTTCGAGACTAGCTAAGGCGTCATCGTCCAACAGGGCAGCTTGCGCCGTTGCTTCCATACTTTGTCCCTCTGAAGCTTACTCCGCTGCCGGAGCCTGTTCGAGTGCCGTTTTGGCCTGGTTGACCAGCGCAGTGAACGCTGCGGCGTCGCTGAGCGCCAGGTCAGCCAGAGTCTTTCGATTCAGCTCGACGCCGGCCTTCTTCAACCCGTTCATGAAACGGCTGTAGGAGAGGCCCGCGGCTTTGGAGGCTGCGCCGATGCGCACAATCCACAGGCTGCGGAAATCGCGCTTCTTCAGCCGCCGTCCTACGTAACCGTAGCGCAGCGACTTCTCTACCGCTTCCTGCGCGGCGCGGTACAGCTTGCTCTTAGTAAGGAAGAACCCTTTGGCAAGGGTTAAGGTCTTGCGCCGGCTGTCGCGGCGCTTAGTTCCACGTTTTACTCTCGGCACGTTTCTTCTCCTTCGGGATTTCTTAAAAACGGCGGATCAGGCACGTGCGGCGCACTGTCCACCGGAGCGCGGTCTTTGCAGACTACGCTAGTACGGAAGCATCCGGTGAATTTCCGGACTGTTGGTGGGTTCGGCAATCGCCGATTGTCCCAGCCGGCGCTTCCGCGAGCGCGACTTCGAGGTCAGAATGTGACGGGCAAACGCATGGTGGCGCTTGATCTTACCGGTTCCCGTCTTCTTGAACCGTTTGGCCGCACCTTTATGGGTCTTCAACTTCGGCATATAGATGTCCTGGGGGTTTTACTGCTCTGCCAGGATAGCACAATCTCACTAAACCCCGGGAGAGACCGCGTTGGCGCACGGACGGCCGGATGCTTCGTTGGCGGCCAGCTCCCGTCGAAATCGCACATGCCGCAGCCGGGAAAGCTCCACCACGGGCCGCCACACTGCGTGCACAAGATGGCGCCTGATGAGGAGATGCCAGAACCGGTTGGAGCGCTTGTATAGATAAGACATCGCCAGGTAAGGAACCACGGCGCGCCAATCCGCGGGCCGGCGCCGCCAGATCGAAGCGTGGGAGAAAAGTCTCTGGTACATCCACGCGTAACCTTCTTCCAGTTCCGCAGGGGACATGTTCTTCGGGCTGAACACAGCGTGCGCCGTGTCATACCGGGCCCAATCGCGGTGCAATAAGCGGCCCTCCGCCTCCATGCGATGGAACCACGGCGTCGCCGGATAGGGCGTCAGGATGTGGAAGGTCGCACATTCCAGGCGATTCTCTTCGACCCAGGCGGCGGTCCGGGCAAAAACGTCTTTCCCGTCGTGGTCGAATCCCAACACGAAGGAACCGTTCACCTGGATGCCGTTCTCGTGCAGCATTTGGACGCGGCGCGCGTAGTCCGCGGCCTTCGGCGTCTTCTTTTTCGCATCGGCCAGATTCGCATCCGTCAGTGACTCGAATCCCACGAAGACTCCCGTGCAGCCCGCCAGAGCCATCGCCCGGATCAAGGATGGATCGTCTGTGACATCGATGGAGACCGCCGCGCTCCAGATCTTGTTCAGCGGGCCTAGAGCTTCGCACAACCCGCGCAGGTACAGCCGGTTAGACCCCAGATTGTTGTCGATGAAGACGCCGTAGGGTTGGCGGTCTGCCGCGAACTCCTCCGCCACCTGCGCTGGTTCGCGCATGCGGTAAGGCATGCGCAGCCCATCGGTCGCCAGATAGCAGAAGCCACACCTGTTGTGGCAACCGCGAGTCGCGATCAGGCTGGTCGTGGTCAGGAAGCTCTCGCGCGGCAGGATCGATCGCCTTGGCGCGGGGTCCCGGCGGTAGTCGCTCTCGTAGGTTGCGACGTATTTCGGCGACAATGAACCCGCCTCCACGTCGGCGAGAATGCGCGACCAAAGCTGATCGCCGTCGCCCACGGCGAGCGCGTCTGCATGAGGTTCGCACTCCTCCGGGCAGGACAACACGTGAAGTCCGCCGAGCACCACCTTGCTGCCCCGGTTCCGGTACCATCGCGCCAGCTCGAAGGCCCGTTTCGCGAAGGTCAAATGAACCGTGATCCCCACCACCTCCGGCAAAGGCGCGAAAGGCGGGCGGCCGTCGAGGAGGTTCTCGTCCCAATAACGCACCTGCCAATGCGCGGGCGTAGTCGCCGCAAAGCTGGTTAGGGCGAGCGTCGGGGTGAGGACGTGCTTTCCGAAGCTGGCATTGGGATCCTTCGCATAGAAGGGGTTAATCAGCAGCGCGTACCGCGGTTGAACGGGTCCTGCGGCGATCGCGTCATCAAGTTGCGGCGGCCGGCGCATCTCAGGAGGACACCATCGGGATCGTGGAGATGGGGGGGCTGGGCCGGGCATATCTTCCTGCAATGCACTTTACTATTAAAAGTACTCTTTGTCAATCCTTTGTCAATCCTGATGCTGGGTGCCTCAAACGAATCTCTAGGAAGAAATCCATAAATCAGGCAACATACCTACGTGAGTCGAGCATCGAGCATTCCTGCTGACGGACAGCATCGTTGCTGTCTGCTGTCCGGAGCTTCAGGAGTCCCGGCTTCAAGGGTGTCCGCTCCAGCTACGCCCAACCGCCGGCCGCCGCGGTTTCACCGACAAGCACTCAGCCAGGCGTTTCGAGCCTAACCATCGCACCGATCATCCAGCCGCGCTGCTGTAAGGGGATCCGGCACCCCGCCGAAGTATTTGTCCAGCGCGTCTTTGAAGATAGCGTTGGCTCCGCCCACGGCCGCAAACAGTGTCATGGAAGATCGGAACTTCATGGCGTCAGTGCCGCCGAAGATGTCCTCGGCGGATCGCCCTTTGACTTCGTTCACCAGCCGGGTGCACTCTTCTAGCCGCGGTCCCAGAACCGAGTGGGCCAGGTACGCCTCGGCTTCGGCTCGCGAGGAGATGCCGAAGACCGTCGCCATGCGGCTATGCCCCAGGCCGCGGAGTTGCGGGAAGATGAACCACATCCAGTGCCCGGTCTTGCGCCCCGCGGCTAACTCCTGGCGCACGCCCGCATAAACGTCGCGCTGGGCCTCGACGAATCGGTCTAAGTTGTACGGATCACCCATGCTCAAGCAATTCAATTATCCGAGGGCTTTTCCAGCTTATCGACCACGAACACATCCACGGGAGCCTTCACCGATTCCAGTTTCAACCCCAACTGCTGTTGAAACGCGGTGAAGATGTCCGGCGGAGCGTCGTCAGCGCCCGGCGGAGGAGCGACCGGAGCCGGTCCCAGTGAATTCTGCCGCGCATCCGGCGTGAACTTGACCTGAAAATTGTACCGCGTTGCGCCCAGCCCGGTCTGATCCGCCACCGGCTGGTCCAGGATGTTGGCCTGCAGCAGGGAAGCGACCTCAGCCATGGTCGCGTTGCGGATGTTTAACCCCTGCGGCCCGACGCCAAACGTCGGGAGGCCGTTGGGATTGCTGTCCTCCCTGGCGATTTTGATCCCGGTTTTGAGCACAGTGATGGCGTACACCGAAAGCTCCTTCTTCTCCTTGTGGAACGCAAGCTCAAATCGCTCCGCGAGCAGTTTCTGCACCATCCCTTTCAACTGCGTGACGCTGGGCATTCCCTCCACATCGGGCTTTCCGGACACGTCGAATTTGTCGGTTTCCAGCCAGGATGGCCCGCCGGAGATCTGCCGCGGATGCAAGTCGTAGGCGAACTTGAACAAGTCGCTGACTGAGGTTCCGGTGGTGTTGAGCATCCCGCTGCGATTCACCAGCAGCGAGAACCGCTCCTCCGGTTTGGATGGCTTGATGATCGCGACCTCGAACGACGGTTTCGCTTCCACCGGCATGGTTTTCGGAGGCGGCGGAGGGTCCGGGATGGTCCAGGCGGTTTCCGGTGTGGCGCGCGTCAGATTCAGCGGGATGGGCGCACCCTGGCTCCAGGTTCCTGTCATGGTGCTGCCATCGGGGCTGAGCTTTCCTTCATAGGTGCCTCCCAGCGCCGCGATCGCCATCTTGACGATCAGGCCCTCCCTGCTGACCGAGTTCGCCCGGAGGGGTTGGGAGGGCTGATCGATGTTGTAAAGCGTCGCCGCGAGCTTGTCATCCACGAGAGCGATCTTTATGACCAGTCGCAGGCTCTGCGGTCCCACGCTCTGCGGTCCCACGCGCAAGGTGCCCTGCCAGGTCCCCACCGGGTTCTGTGCGTGCAGTGAGCCACAGGCTAGCGCCGCCATGACCAGCATCCGAATCACTAGCATCCAGGGCTTCGATCATTACGCAAAACGCTCGGGCCGGTTCACAAGGAGTGCCCAAAGAGTGCTGGAAATAAATCCAAAACTAATATAAAATACCTACGTGCGCCGAGTCTGGGCATATCTGCTGCTGGCGATTTTCGGCTTTACGCCGATCGCCCCAGCCGTGTTTGCCGATGACTCCTCCAACCTTCCCGCCTGTTGCCGGCGCTTCGGCCAGCATCATTGCTCGATGTTTTTGGGCTCAATGTTTTTGGAGGACTCCGGCCCCAACCTCAAAGGCGTGTGCCCCAATTACGGCCATGCGCCCTCCGTCGCAGCCTCGCCAATAGCCCCGAAAATCGCGATTTTAGGCGCTTCCGCGGTATCCATCGCGCTCCCCGCGGCCCCGACCGCCTCGGTGCTTTCCGCCCTCCCGTCCTTCCGTGCGGCGATGGAGCGCTGCCGTCCCAAGCGCGGCCCTCCCGCTCTCTTCCTCTAAAGCACGTTTCAAGTAAGGCTACGAACCATTTGCTTCCGCCGGAAGAGAGGGATACGTGTGTCTAAAAGATTTCCAATAATACTGCTCTATATTCTGCTTAATTCATCTTTATTTGGCGCGAGTACATTTGTCCGGGGAGTGGTCCACGATCCCCAGCACCGCCCGCTCACGGGCGCAGCCGTAAAGCTCCAGTCCGCGACCTCGGACTGGGTGCAGACCGATCAGTCCGATCCGAACGGCGAATTCTCCTTCGCCGCCGTGCCGCTGGGCGACTATAAGATCACCGTCTCCGATGCCGGCTTTGCCACCGAGGCGCAAACCATCACCGTGGAATCCGGCTCATCGCCCGTGCTGCACTTCCAGCTTGCACTGGCGACCCTGAATCAAACTGCGGTGGTCACGGGTGAGCGCGCCCCGGTGAACCCGGATTCGGCGACGCCCACCACGCTGGTCAGCCGCGCAGATATCTCCGAAACGCCCGGCGCCGACCGCACCAACAGCCTGGCGATGATTACCGATTACACTCCTGGCGCCTACGTTACCCACGACATGCTGCACATCCGCGGAGGCCACCAGACCGAATGGTTGATTGACGACGTGACCATCCCCAATACCAACATCGCGTCTAATCTGGGGCCGCAGATCGATCCCAAGGACATTGACTATCTGGAGGTCCAGCGCGGCAGTTACGATGCGGACCTGGGCGACCGCACCTATGGAATCTTCAACATCGTGCCGCGCTCCGGCTTCGAGAGCAACAACGAAGGGGAACTGGTCACTTCTTTCGGCAACTGGTATCAGACCAACGACCAGCTCAAGTTCGCCAGCCACACCCAGCGCTTCGCCTACTACGTGAGCGTCAACGGGAACCGCAGCAATTACGGTCTGCAGCCGCCCATCGGGCAAGTGGTGCACGACGCGGAAAACGGTTACGGCGGCTTCGCGTCGCTGATCTTCAATCCCAACTCTTCGAACCAGCTCCGCCTGGTGGCATCGCTGCGGCAGGATTATTACCAGATCCCCATCGACGCCGATCCGAATTCGTCCGGGAACCAGGTCTACCCCAGCTATGGCCTGCGCGATGGTGAACGCGAACCCGATGGTTACCTCGCTTTTTCGTGGGTCCACACGTTCAACAAGAACCTGCTGCTGACCGTTTCGCCCTTTTATCATTACAACCAGGCCAGCTATAACTCCTCGCCCAACGATTATCCGGTGATCACGGACGTGAACCAGAGGTCCAACTACGGCGGAGCGCAAGCCAGCCTGACGGCGACCATCGCCAAGAAGAATGAGATCGAGGCAGGCGTGTACGGATTCGCGCAAGCGCAGAGTAACACCTTCAACAACGTCTTCACCGACGGCTCGACGAACTTCGCGCCGTCTTCGGCCGCGGTCACCGGCGGCCTGGCCGAAGTGTTTGTGAGCGATCGCTTCAAGGCGACCTCGTGGTTGACGCTGATCGCCGGGTTCCGCTATTCGCACTTCGATTCCGGATCGAGCGTCGTGGAGAACGCTCCGGACCCACGCTTCGGCGTCGCCATTCGCATCCCGCGCATCAACTGGGTGTTTCGCGGCTTCTACGGCGTCTTCTATCAAGCGCCCCCGCTGCTGACCGCGACCGGCCCGCTGCTCGATCTCGCCACCAGCCAGAGCCTGACCTTCGCTCCCTTGCGCGGAGAGCGGGACCACGAATACCAGTTCGGCGTCTCCATTCCGTTTCACGGCTGGGTGCTTGAAGAGGACACCTTTCAAACCAGCGCCAGAAACTGGCTCGACCATAGCAACATCGGCGAATCGAACATTTTCTGGCCACTCACTTGGGACCGGGCTCTCATTCAAGGTTGGGAGACCACGTTGCGTTCGCCGCGCCTGTGGCGCATCGGGCAGGCGCATGTGGCGTACTCGAATCAGATCGCGCAGGCCTCGGCGCCCTTCACGGGAGGCCTGATCTGTCCCACGCCGGTCACCGCGGATTGTGAGCCGGCGCCGGGTTTCTCGCCCGTCGACCATGATCAGAGAAACACGCTCAACGCCGGTTTCAACGCGACTCTGCCTGGGCGCGTCTTCGCCTCGGCCAATGTCTATTACGGTTCCGGATTCACCAACGGCATGCCGGATGCCGAATATCCGGGCGCTTATCTGCCCCAGCACACCACCTTCGACATTTCTCTGGGCAAGAGCTTTGGCCTTCCGAAGTCGAGCAACGCCAAGTCCGGCGACATGCCCCGGTACCGCCTGTCGGTGACCGTTCTGAACGCAGCCAACCGGCGCGTGCTGCTGGACAACAGCCTCACCTTCGGAGGCTTCCACTTCAACGATCCGCGCCAGATCTACGCCGAGTTCCGCTGGCGGTTTCATTACTGA
>CAWISY010000165.1:0-11967 GCA_963838455.1 Bryobacterales bacterium | reverse complement strand
CGAAACGGGCCACGATCTCCCGCCTCCCCGAGCCTTCAAATCCAAAACTCCGATTGGTTACACTCTGTCATAGCGAAGGCCGTCCTCTCTTTGGCTCTAACTGCTTGTCTGGAAACTCAGTTATGCCACGAAGGACGGCCTTTTGCCAATAGTCTGGTGAGATATGCGGGCTAGCGGCGGGGCGCAAAGTATCCGGGGGATGAGGCTCCTCTTTGACGAAAGCCTCTCGCCGAAGCTGGTTCTGTTGTTGAGCGACCTGTTCCCGGATTCCGAAAGCGCCTCCGCAACGGGCTGGCCCGAGCAGGCGATCGCGCGATTCTGGAGTACGCTGCCGCTCACGGCCTCATCTTGATCTCAACGGACAGGGGCTTTGAAGTCTGCTGCGACAAGTTCCAGGTGCGAACGTCGTCATTCTCCGTTCCTGCGATTATCCGACGGATGTTGCAGCCGAGGTGCTGCGGCGCAATTCGATCCGGATTGCGGAATTGCCCGCCTTGCAAGAGCAATTGATCATTCTCGACCCGTAACGACTGGCAGCGAATTCGTCAGGCGGCACCGAAGGTGTACACGGCCACCCTCCAGCGGCGCCAGTCCAAACCTCCGGTTATGCCGCGGCGGCCCCTACCCTCTCGTCGCCCTCGCAGCGGCCGGTTGCGGCGCCGGCGGAGGAGCAGGAGCCGCCGCGGCCGGAGCCTCCGTGCGAATCAGGCCCAGCGCCTTGCGCAGCTCCAGGTCGATCCTCTTGCGCACGTCCGAATTCTCTTTGAGGAACTGCCGGGCGTTGTCGCGGCCTTGGCCGATGCGCTCGCCTTTATAGCTGTACCAGGCTCCGCTTTTTTCGACCACGTTCTGCGCGACTCCCAGGTCGATCAGGTCGCCTTCCTTGGAGATCCCTTCGCCGTAAATGATGTCGAACTCGGCTTCGCGGAATGGCGGAGCCAGCTTGTTCTTCACCACCTTCAGCTTGGTGCGGTTTCCGGTCACCACTTCCCCGTCCTTGATGGCGGCGATGCGGCGGATATCGGCACGGACGCTGGAATAAAACTTCAGCGCGCGTCCGCCGGTGGTGGTCTCCGGATTGCCGAACATGACCCCGATCTTCTCGCGGATCTGGTTGATGAAGATCAGGCAGGTATTCGACTTCGACACGATGCCGGTCAGCTTGCGCATGGCCTGCGACATCAGCCGCGCATGCACGCCCATGAAGCTGTCGCCCATCTCGCCGTCGAGCTCGGCTTTGGGCACCAGCGCGGCCACCGAATCCACCACCAGCACGTCGATGGAGCCGGAGGTGATCAGCGCGTTGGTGATCTCCAGAGCCTGCTCGCCGTAATCCGGCTGCGAGACCAGCAGATTGTCGACATCCACGCCGAGCTTCCGTGCGTAGGCAGGATCGAGCGCGTGCTCCACATCGATATAGGCAGCCATGCCGCCGACCTTTTGCGCTTCGGCCACCACCTGCAGAGCCACCGTGGTCTTGCCCGACGATTCCGGCCCGAAAATCTCGGAGATACGGCCGCGCGGGAATCCACCGATGCCGAGCGCGAAATCCACCGAAATCGATCCGCTGGAGATGGCCGGCACGCTGACGGCCGGCTGCGCGCCCAGCCGGATGACGGATCCTTTTCCGAACTGCTTCTCGATCTGGCTCAGGGTCGCGCCCAGGGCGCGGCTGCGTTCTTTTTCGTCCATGTGGGGAGAGTCCTAACTTCTCGGGGGAGTAACTTCGATTATATCGCGGCCTGGCACTTTGAAGCGGCCCAAAAAAGGGAAAGCCGGAAGACGCACCAAGCGCCCTCCGGCCTCACAAAAGATTCAGGACTCGAACGATCAGGCCACCTGCTGGGTGCGATAACGGGCCAGGATCTCGTTCATCTGGTCCTTCAACCGTAACTTCTGCTTCTTCAGGCGCTGCTCTTCTTCCTCGTCTTCCAAGGTCATGTGTTCCTTGGCTTCAATCTTCTCCAACTGGCTATGGTAGGCCGCATGTTTTTCCGCCAACGAACGAAACTCTTCGTTCGTGGCTATCAAGTGCGCTTTCAGTTCCTCTTGGTTCTTATCCATTAGGATTTACCTTTCGTGTTGGAAACTCGCCCGGTGCGCGGAACCCGAAGCTTCCTGCCGCGCCGGCCGTCTTTTCACTCCATTGGCACCATGACGATATCATGAAAGGAACCTCATGACAATACCCGTCTCACAGGGGTCATTGTAATAGTTTTTGCGAACTCCCATCGGTTGAAAACCCGACTCCTGATAGAGCCGGATCGCTCCCGTATTGGACTCGCGAACCTCCAGAAACCAGGCGCCTTTCTCGCCGTTATCGTTATGGTGCAGCGCTTCTTCGAGCAATCGCCGAGCCACTCCCCGGCGGCGCATCGCGGGGTCGACAGCCAGGTTCAGGATTTCGTACTGGCCCGGCGCGGTAGTACGCGTAACTATGAACCCGGCAACCTCTTGAACCGCTTCTTGCGAATCGCGAAGGCAGGCGACCGTGCATTGGTACGCGAGGTAACTCTCCGGCTCCCACCGCGCTCCTCCGAGTGAGGCGGCCTGGATTTGCGCGATCCGGCCCAGGTCCGCCTGCGTGGCCGCGCGCAACAGCAGGCGATCTCCGGCGATCTCTCGCAGCAGTGCGCGCTGCCTGACGCCGATACTGCGCCAGTCGAAGTGCTGGACGTGCTCGCGGCCAGCCCGCGCGATGCGTGCGCGCAAGGCATTGCCATCTGAAGGCTTGTCATCCAAAAGTGTGCGGATGCCTTCTGCGAAGCCCTCGGCCGCGTCGGCGATCCATGCGTTCACGCCTTGCTCCAGGCCCAAGCCCGCGCAGCCGGAGCTGGTCGAGACCACGGCCCGCTCCATCGCCAGAGCTTCCAGCACCTTGACGTTGGTTCCCGCCGATTCGAGCGTAGGCACCACCACTACGTTTGCGTCGCGATATAGCGGACGAACGTCGGCAACAAAGCCCAGGATGCGGACGCGTGGATTTTCGGGCGGAGGAAGCGAGCCGGTGACATTCGTCCAGTGCATCCAGGGATCGGGCCCCGCGACCACGGTCAATTCGGCATCGGGGACCAGCGGCAGAATCTGCTCCGTAAGGAAGCGGAACGCGACCACATTGGGAAAATGCCGGAAAGACCCGATAAACAGCAGCCGGCGGCCGGGAGATTCCGGCGACGCCTGGAACCGGGTGAGATCCACGCCGTTTTCGATCACGCGCGCCTGTGGAATTGCCAGCAGCGCGCGATCTTTTTCCGACATCACTACGACGCGCGAAAAAACCCGCACCGCGCGATCTTCGAAACGCTTCCAGCGTTTCCAATCCCACCAAGCGCTTCGCCCTGGTTTCCGAGCCAGCACTTGCGCATACAGATCCTGCGTCACGTCGTGCTCGACCAAAATGTCACCGCCATACGCCGCGAGCTGCGTGTACTCGACCTGCCCAACATCTGCGCTTCGGGCGCGCCACAGATCGCGCATGGCGGGCGAGTCATATTCGCCAACCTCGGGCGGCCGAAGCGTGGACCAGCGCGGCTCGCGATAGCGCGGTTTTTTGACCAGATAGACGCGCGCGACAAATTCGAGCACCGGTTGTAGATCCTGCGCGGCCATTTCGTCTTCGGCGAAACAATACAGCGTGACGTCGAACTCGCGAGCCGTCTCGCGCAGCAGATGGAAGATGCGCACCGCTCCTCCATGCGAGAGAGGGAACGAGAAGTACGGGCTGAGCACGGCGACGCTGGCCCTGCCCTGCCTGAGTGCCCGGCCCGGCCGCGGCGCGCGGCCTTCAATCATGCGATGGCCGGTGGGACGAACGGTGCGATCCCGCCGCCATGGGCACAGCCATTTGGGCCGCAGGAAGATCCGGTCCAGCGGCACGCCGCGCCAGAACAGCCACGAGGCGATGGGTTGCGACAGCCACAAGTGATGCCGCTCCAGCCGGGAGTTGTATGCCAGAATTTTTCGTGGAGCCAGAAAAAACGCCGCGCGCCGCAGCGGCCGGTATTTAGGATCGTCCGTGAACAGAACGGGCGCCAGCCCGATTCGATAGCAGCGGAAACGACGCCGCAGGTTCCCGGCGTCCTCCGGAGTTACCTCAAAAACGCGGCGGGCCGGCTCCAGCTTTCGGATCTCGGCGCACATAGCGTCGGCGAGGGCGGGATCGCCGGAGCGGAAACAAACAATGACCGCTTCGGGATCCTTGCCGAGCAAGCGGAACAGCAGCCGCTTCACACGCGAAAACACCGCTTGCTTGCGCGCGCGGCTCAGTAGATGAAATGCGTTTCCGAGCCGCGACGGGGCGCCCTCTGGGCCGGGAGCGGTCTTTGCCACGGGCCGCTTAAGGCAGCTCCACCGTGTGCACGTTGCCGATGGTGCCTTGCTGCGCGTCCGCCTTCCCGTCGTGGACCAGGTTGATCGGCTTGGGCGGCTTCTGGACGCCGCAGGCGAAGTTGGCCTGTTCGGCTCCTTTTACCGCCAGGTCGTGCAGGTTGAGGATCAGCAGCTTGACGGCTGCCCCGGCAGCCGGTTGCACCGTGAGCCGCAGCACATCGCCCTTGAGGCACTCCACGCTGGTCAGGCTGCCGCTGAGCTTCTCTCCGTCCATATCGCTCCACCAGGGAACCACGCTGGTTCCGGAAGGTAGGGTGCCCGCGCGCTTGTTGGCTGCGTCTTCCGCCGCATGCAGCCGGGCTTCGAAGGCCTTCTTGACCTGTTCGATGTCATCCGCATCGCTCTGGATTTTGTGCTGCTTATCCTCCACCGCAGCCTCCGTCTCCCGGTCCGCCAGGGCCATGCGCTCCTTATGCAGCCGGTTGCGGTCGATATCCGTGGTGGCGTTGCGCTCCGCCATTTTCCAGGCTTTGTCGGCTTCGCCGTACTGGAACAGATCCTCCTCGGCGATCGCCAGATCCTGCCAGTAATCCGAATTGCGAGGATCGAGAGACGTGGCCAGTTTCAGCTCCCGCGCCTTGGCCGCCGGATCGCCCAGCAGCGACGCCAGCTTGTCATGCGGCTCCGCCCAGCGTGGGTTCGCCTTGACCGCGTCTTCAAGAGCATCGCGCGTGCGCTGCCCGCCCAGCCCGCGCGGGCTGTCGTCGGGGAAGCTCTTCATCGGCTCCCGCAACGCCGCCAGCAGGTCCTTCATATCAGACTCATCCAGCTTCTTGCCGTCGAAATCGCGATCGGGATTAATGGGAGGACCGGAGGCGAGCATGGTGCCGAATTGGCCGGCCTCGTAGTACTGCGCGGCGCGCTGGTTGAGCTGGGCCAGCGGCATGCCGAAGGCGTTGCGTGAGGCTGCATCCTCGTCGCCGCCCTGCTGCAGGTTGTTCAGGTACACGCGCAGTTTCCCGCTGTACTCGCCCTGGGTGGCCAGCATCTGGAGCTTGGCCCAGACCCGCATGCGAGGCTCGGGAAGCTCGCCCGCGGCCGGCGCCGCACCCAGGGAAACCCGGTTGCTCTTGTCGATCTGAATAGTCGCCATCAGGTCGGCCAGGCCCTGCTCGATCGCCTCCGGCATGCGCTGGGCATTGTCTTCGATCAGTTGCCGCGTGACCGCGCGCAGCAAGTCGTGGAGCAGAGGCATGGACGCCATCCAAGCCGCGGCCACCGCATCGGGAGTTTCCATCAGCAGCTCCGGAGACGGAGCGTATTCGTTCTGATTCGCGAACAACACCAGATCCAGCGGCCACACCAGGTCCAGGTCGTCCTTGCCCAGGTAAGCGCCCAGAGTGTGACGCAGTTGATCCAGCTCCGCCAGGCGCAGGTGCGGGGCGCGGCCGCCGGTGTCGCTGATGACGCGAAACGGGCCGGCGCTGATTGCGGTCCAGGCGGCGCCGGAAGCCGAGGCGGCCAGCACCATGGCGGCAACTGTTTGAATCCGGATGGTCTGAAAACAACCTCGAACCATACCTTTTGATTTTCGCACTTATGAGGATTGATTTTTGCGCCGCGGCGACCGCGGTGTATACTTTCATGAGACCCGGAAGCCAACCTCGTATCCGCCCACGCCCCTTGTTCGCTGGCCGGAACTTTGCCCGGGATCGGGAGATGAAAAAACCGAATGAGCAGTGAAGCGCTTTCAGGAGCAGAATTCAAGAAGGAATTGCGCGAGGGCAAGCCCAAGCTGGGCTTGTTTCTGAACTCGTGCAGCCCCACCGTGGCGGAACAGTTAGCGCACAGCGGCTACGATTGGCTGCTGGTGGACACGCAACATGGGCCGATGGGGTTTGAGACTCTTTCGGCGATGCTGGCCGGCATCGCCAGCGGCGGCGCAAAATCGCTGGTGCGCGTGGCCGGGTATCACGATCGCGCTGGAATCCAGCAGACCCTCGATATGGGCGCCGACGGCGTTCTGGTCCCCTACATCAACACCGCGGACGAAGCTCGCCAGTCCGTCAGTTGCGCGCGCTATCCCACGGTCGGCACGCGCTCCGTCTATTTTCCGCAGCGCAGCATGAACAAGAAGGGCCTGCTCGGCTACGCCGGCGCGGCCAATGAGAACACCATCGTGGCGTTGCAGGTGGAGACCGCCGACTGCATCAAGAATATCGACGAAATCGCGGCCGTTCCCGGCGTCGACATCCTGTTCCTGGGCCAGAACGACTTGTGCATGTCGATGGGGTTGTACGAAAAGTACGAGTTCCCGCACATGTACACCTCGCCGGAGCTGCAGGAAGCCACCGACAAGCTCCGCGCCGCGGCCAAGCGCAACAACGTGATCCTGGGCCTGTTCCTGTTCGGCACCGCACGAGTGGGCGAGTTCCTGGAAAAGGGCTTCCCCTTCATCAGCGTGGGCAACGATCTGCACCACATCCTGACGCAGGCCGGCGCGTACGTGAAGGACGTGGAGGCGATTTCCAAGGAAAAGGGCGGCACGCACTGGCTCCGCCGGCCCTCGGCCCTCATCTGAAGTTCAAACAGCGATCTGATCTTTGGGCGGTACCGCTCCCAGCGGTCAAACGCGTAATCTAGAGTGATGCGTGTTCCAGCGACTCTGATTCTCACGGCCGCCGGCTGCTTCAGCCTGGCTCTTTCCGCCCAAGCGCAACCCGTTGTGGGAGGCTTCAACTGTAATGCGGGAACTATCAAAGGCACCTACGGCTACGCTGTCTCCGGATTCTACGAATCAACGCCCGTCGCCAACTACGGCGTTTTCACCTCCGACGGCATCAGTTCGTTTACCGGCACCGCGACGGTGAGTGTCGGCGGAGCGATCGCCTCGGCCAATTTCGCCGCCTCTTACACGGTGAATGCGGACTGCACCGGCAGCGCGACGTTTGTGAGCGGCGACGTCACCACGCATCTGGCGCTCACCGTGAACGCGAATGGAACAGTCATGGACTTCGTTGAGACCGACAGCCTCTACACCGTATCCGGCACCGCGCAGCCGATCGCGCCCTCCTGCCAGGTCAGCGACCTCAGCGGCCCCTATATCTACGCCGTTCGCGGCTGGATCTATGTGGATGGAACGCCCGTTCCTTACGTTGACGCCGGCTTGATCAACACCAACGGCAACGGGAGCTTTACCGGCAAGAGTACGTTCAGCTCCGGCGGCATTATCTTCCCGCGGACGCTGTCGGGAACCTATAGGGTGGGAGCCGGCTGCACCTTCACATCCACGGTCAGCGACAATCTCGGCAACGTCGGCACGGTGGCCATGACGCTGGTCAACAACGGCCAGTCGGCGTTGTTTCTCGATACCACGCCCAATCACGTGATCGCCGGCAACATTTATCGGGGCCAGCAAAACTGCTCCACTGGGACCTTTTCGGGACCTTATGTTTATTCGGTCAACGGGTTCGGCGTGGCCCCTGGAGTTCTGGTCCCGACTGCGTACTCGGGCATGGGTTCGGCGAACGGCAGCGGAACCTTGACCGGCTCAGACTATATCAGTGACGTGAATGGCGACGGCGTCGTGGTTTCCCGCACCTACACAGCGACCTACACGGTTAATTCCGATTGCAGCGGCAGCGAGACCGTAAAAGATTCGCTGGGACAGACCGACACCCTGGACTTTTTCGTGGGGGCCAGCGGCTCGCGGGTCGAATTTGTCCAGACCAATACCGGGCTGGTGATTTCCGGCGAAGCGGTGCCTCTGGCCAGCGGCACCTGTTCCAACGCGACCATCAATGGACCCTACGGCTCCGCAGCGGAAGGCTGGCTGATCCCGCCGCTCTCTCCGGTGCTGGCCGCCGACGCGGGCGCCGCGCAATTCATCGCGGACGGCAACGGACACTTCACTGGTAAGGAAACCTTCAGCGCTGGCGGCGAAATTTTTGCCGCGAACCTCACCGGGACGTATCAGGTCAACTCGAATTGCACCGGGAGCTCGATTTTCAACGATTCGCTGGGCAATGTGTTGCATTATCAACTGGTGGTTTCGCCCAATGGGCAGACCGTTTATTCGATCCAGACCGATAGCGACACGGCTATCGCCAGCTACGCTCAGTACCAGGTTGCGCAACCCTCCGCGGCCATCGTGAATCTGGGCAGCTACACCTCCAACGTGGCGCCCGGCGGGCTGATTTCGATTTTCGGATCCGGATTCACCTCCGGATTGGGGATAACGGACACCGCCACCGGCGATACCTGGCCGCTCCAGTTGGACAGCGTGACCGTGAAGGTGAACGGTTCGGCCATCCCCATCTACTACGTCAGCTACGCACAGATCGATGCGCAGCTTCCTGTCAATCTCTCTCCGGGCGCCGCGCAAATGGTGGTGACGGTCGGGACACAGAACACCTCGGCGATAAATTTCACCGTTTCCGCCGCCGCACCCGGCATCCTGACCTACGGTCCCCTGCGCGCCGTAGCCCAGGACACGAGCCTCAGCTATGCGCTGGTCGGCCCTGCTGCGATCGGAGCGGTCGCCGCCAACCCCGGAGACATATTGCAGGTGTACGTGGTCGACGGAGGAGCGGTGAACATCAGCTCCGGGACTTGGACCACCGGCGCGGAGTCGCCCCTCGGAGTGTCCTCGGTCAACTTTCCGTATAGCGCGACCATCGGCGGAACGGCGGCCAAGGTAGATTACCTCGGCCTTACTGGAGGATTTGTGGGACTGTATCAATTGAATGTACATGTGCCCTCGCTGCCGGCCGGAGATCACGTTCTTGTGATCACCGAAAACGGCGTCTCCAGCCCCGGCGCATTGCTCACAGTACAGTAACTTTAAGGAACCTATGCACCTAGCGGAAAGAATGTCGCGGATCGGAATCGAATCCGCGTTTGAAGTTCTGGTTCGCGCTCGCGCCCTCGAAAAGCAGGGCAAGAGCATCATCCATCTGGAAATCGGCGAGCCCGATTTTCCCACTCCGAAGCACGTGATTGAAGCCGGCCAGCGCGCCTTGGGCGAAGGCTGGACCAAATACGGTGGCACGCAGGGCGACCCGGAGTTGCGCGAAGTGATCGCGCACTATATTTCGGGCACCCGCGGCATCCACGTTGGCCCGGAGCGCGTCTGCGTGGTTCCGGGCGGCAAGCCGATCATGTTCTTCTCGATGATCGCTCTGCTGGAGCCGGGCGATGAAGTGGCTTATCCCGATCCCGGATTCCCCATCTACGAATCCATGATCAAGTTCCTGGGCGCCACGCCGGTGCCGATCCCGCTGATCGAGGATCGCGGATTCTCCTTCGATCTGGACGTTCTGGAATCCCGGCTGTCGGACCGCACCAAGATGGTGATCCTGGTCTCGCCGGCCAATCCCACGGGAGGACTGGTGCCGGCGGCCGATATCAAGCGTCTGGCTGGTCTGCTGCGCCATCGCGACGTGATGGTGCTGAGCGATGAGATCTATTCGCGCATCATCTATGAGGGCGAACCGTGCTCGATTGCAGCCGAAGAGGGTATGCTCGACAAGACCATCATCCTGGATGGCTTCTCGAAGACATATTCGATGACCGGCTGGCGCCTGGGCTACGGCGTCATGCCCACTTGGCTGGCCGACGCGGTGGTAAAGCTGATGGTCAACTCCAACTCCTGCACGGCGAGCTTCACGCAGCGCGCCGGAATCGCCGCGCTGACCGGACCGCAGGACGCCGTCACCGCGATGGTGGCCGAGTTCCGCCGCCGCCGCGACGTCATCGTGAACGGCCTGAACCAGATTCCGGGATTCCGCTGCGTGCTGCCGGCCGGAGCGTTCTACGCTTTCCCCAACGTGAGCGGAACGGGCATGCCGTCCAAGGAGCTGGCCGACCTGC
Source organism: Bryobacterales bacterium (assembly GCA_963838455.1). Classification (GTDB taxonomy): domain Bacteria; phylum Acidobacteriota; class Terriglobia; order Bryobacterales; family Bryobacteraceae; genus Palsa-187. The sequence goes on along the minus strand of CAWISY010000165.1, from coordinate 1,767 downwards.
TGCTGAATGAAGCCGGCGTGGCCTGCTTGAACGGCGGGGCTTTTGGCGCGCAGGGTGAAGGCTACCTGCGCTTCAGCTACGCCAATTCGCTGGCCAATATCGAGGAGGCGTTGAGCCGCATTCACAAGGCGTCCGAGCGGTGGGCCGGCAAGCTGGCTTCGGCGTAATGCTTCCAGAACCATGCCTGATATAGAGCCATGGATGCGAGGACCCATCGACGGGGTCCCGGCGTTGCTTGCGCCACTCCTCTACTCGTTCCAACAAGCCCGCGAGGATTTGGCTGGTTTCACGGAAGGCCTGACGACGGAGCAGATTTGGGCGACTCCGGACGGTTTTGGCCCCGTCGGGTTTCATCTGCGCCACATCGCCGGGAGCGTGGATCGGCTGACGACATATCTGGAAGGCGGGCAAATCTCCGAGGCGCAGCTCGAGTTTTTGAAGCATGAGCATGATCCGGGTGCGACATGTGAGGAGCTCTTGGACGCCATGGATGCGACATTTAAGAGGACCGAAGCCGTGGTGCGGGCCCTCGATGTCTCGCGTTTATCCGAGCCTCGCGAGATTGGGCGTAAGAAGCTGCCGACCACCGTCATCGGCCTGCTGACGCACATCGCCGAGCACACCCAGCGCCACGTCGGCCAGGCCATCAGCGCGTCCAAGCTCGCACGGATTTAGTGAAGCTGGTAAGGCGCGGCGGCGGGCGGCACCGCGTCCGGCACCTTGGGAGGAAGATCGATCGTCGCCGCTCCATCGAGCCCCGATCCGGTCGCATTGTTCACTCCGATCAGCGGCCCAGTCACGCCCGTCACTTTGATATCGCGGATGTCGGCGTTCTTGACATTCGCGAGCGAGATCCCTTTGACGCAGTTGCCCGTGACGTTGGTGAGCGAGAAACCGTCCAGAGGCTTGCGCGGATGGATGCCAGTGACGTCGGCAAGCCACGGGCAATCCTTCACGCGGACATTGGAAAACTTGAAATTCTTCAGATCCGGGATGCCTTCGTCGCCGGGAACCGGCACTTCATCCTGAATCCCACTGGAAAGTGCATTGACGCGTAGGAAACCCTGCGTAGTGCCGCTTACGTCCAGGTCGTCTCCGCTGATGTCCTCGATGAACGCGCCACGGCCCACGCGAGACTTAATGTAAATCGCGAAGGTCTGGGCGTGGGTGAACTTGCACTTCTCGATGCGAACGCCGCGAATGCCGCCCGAGGTCTCGCTCCCGATGCCGATGCAGGCGAAGATCGAATCCGCCATGGTGCAGTTGATGATCACCACGTCTTCGGTGGTTTGCAGCAGCGCGTAGGCTTCGGCGCCGCGGCCGGACTTGATGGCGATGCAATCGTCGCCGGTCGAGATATCGCAGCCGTCGATGCGCACGTGCTTGCAGGAATCGATATCGATGCCGTCGCCGTTTCCTCCCGTGCTGCGGATGGTCAGGTTGCGTATGGAGACGTTCTGGCAATTGGTGGGATGAATGGACCACATCAAGCGATATTCGGTCGAGAAATCCTCGAAGCGAACGTCATTGCAGCCGATGGTCTCGATCAGCGCGGGATGGCGCAGAGGATTCTGCGCATTGGGCCGCCCGCCCAGCGCCTGATTCCCGACAATCTTCCCCGGCCCAACGATACCGATGTGATCCGCACCCAGCGCGTAGATCAAGCCGACGCGGCCCTGAATCCACTTGCCTTCCCAGCGAACCTGCGCCACCGGGTAATCGGCGAAATCGGGCGAACCGAGAATCGACGCATCCTTGTCCAGCCGC
>CAWISY010000164.1:0-8729 GCA_963838455.1 Bryobacterales bacterium | reverse complement strand
GCTGCGGCAAGATCACAGAGACCCGGACGTCGAAGCTGCTGGTGAAACCGCTGGTCTTCCACGGTAAGTTCTGCGCCGAAGGCCTGCTGCGCTTCTCGGTCGAATACACTGACCCGGAGCCGCTGCGCATCGTCTTCAACCAGGACTATCTGAACGTGATCACGGGCAAGCGCACGGATGTTCTGGAGGTCGGCGAAAATGTGCGCCGCACGCAATCCTATTTCACCAAAGGCAATTCGCTCGAGAATCTAAAAAAGAATTTCGCCGTTGACGTGCGTGAGGATGGGCGGGAGTTCGCCATGAAGCTGGTGCCTCGCCCCGGCCGCTTCGCGAGCGCGCTCAATTACATTACCGTGCGCTTGGGAAAAGAGGATTTTCTGTTGCACTCGCTCGAGGTCGACGGCAAAAGCGGCGTCAACAGCCGCTTCGAGATCCAGATCACGTCGCTCAATGCGAAGATCCCTCCCGGCACATTCGACCTGTACAGGCCCGCCAAATAGCAGGATGCTGAACAAGGGCAAAAACCGCTTGCCGGCGCGCGCGGCCCGAAAAGGCACCAGCGTGGTAGAAACAACTAGCCGAGCCGCGACCGGGGTGCCCTCTGGGCCGAGCGGAAGTGAAATAAAGATGGATCAAGCCGCCATCGAACGACTCATCCCCCATCGGCCGCCCTCGCTCTGGATCGATCGTGTGGAGACGCTTGATCCCGGCGCGCGCTGCGTCGCCTGGAAATTCATCGATCCTGCCAGCCGCGCCTTCGACGGTCATTTCCCGGCCCAGCCGATCCTGCCTGGCATTTTCCTGATCGAGGCGACGGCCCAGACTGCCGGCGTGATGATGGGATCGGCGGAGCAGGCCGCGGGCGAAGGAATCGCCCTGCTGGCCGCCGTGAACCGTTTCAAATTCCTCAAGGCCGTGCTGCCCGGTGCGCACTTGCGCATCGAAACGCGCAAGCTGACGGACGCGGGCCGGATGGCGTACATTGAGGGAACGTTGAGCGTGGAAGGCGAGACGGTGGCCACCGGAGAGCTGGTCGTCGTGGCGCCCTAGCCGCCGCTCACCTCGACCGCAATGAACCTGACCGGCCGGTTCCTGACGCCCGCGCGAAATCTCGCCGCGAGCCTGTTGACCGAAGGGCTGACTCCCGGCGCCGCCGCCAAGGCCGTGTTCCTGGGCATCTTCATCGCGCAAGTGCCCATCTACGGATTTCAGGCTGTCACCGCGCTCGCGCTGGCCGTATACTTCGGCTTGAACAAGCCTTTGACTCTCGCGGCCACGTTCATCAACAATCCCTTGCTCCAGCCGTTCCTGGTGGCCCTTTCGGTGATGGTCGGCCACTTCCTGCTCACCGGCGAGGTGCGGCCCTTCGCGATTCCGGAGATGTCGATGAAGGCTCTGCGGCAGGGGCTCGGCGAGTTTGTCACCGGCAGCATCGTCCTGGGATTTGTTCTCGGCGGATTGGGAGCGCTGATCACTTACGTCGTCGTGCTGGTGAAGCAGCCGGTCGATCCACGCCAGCGCGAGCGCGCGGAGTTCGTCAATCGGCTCTTTACTAAGTGTGCGGGCTCTGACCGCGGCTTCGTCCGATGGAAAATGCGGCTCGACCGCATCTTTGGAATTCTCGCGGGGATTCTCGCCGCGGAGGACCTGGGATCGGGCGCCGTGGTCGATCTCGGCTGCGGCCACGGGACCGCGCTCGGATTCGCGGCCTTCGGGCATCCTGGCCGGCCGATCTACGGTTGCGACCTCGACCGCGGCCGCATTGCCGCCGCGCAGCAAGCCTTCGCCGGTTTGAACGCGTCCTTCCAGGTGGCCGACGTTCGCAATTTCGAGATCCCGCGCGCCGGCCTGATCCTGATTCTCGACGTCCTGCAGTACCTCTCTCGCGAGGAACAGCGAGCCTTGGTCCTGCGCTGCTGCGCCGCGCTCGATCCCCACGGCAAATTCATTCTGCGCGTGCACGACCGCGATCGCGGCATTTTTTCCAAGCTCAGCCTGGGCTTCGATCGCATCATCTTTCGTGTGGGCGGTGCGCCCAACAAGCCTTTGATGCTGACCGCCGCCGATTACCGCGAAGCCCTCCACAGCGCGGGGATGCAGATTGAGGAGATCCGCTTCCGCAATCGCCTGCCGCTGGCGCATCTGGTGTTCGTTTCGACCAAGCCGGCTCCCGAGGCCGCGGCATGAGCGCCAGGTTCATGCGCTGGATCAGCCGCCTGGTGGTGAACCATCCCGGCCTGGTGGTGGGCGTTGCTATCGTCGTGACCATCATTCTTTATGCTCACACCAGCCACCTGGTCCTGGGCACGGATCTCACCAACCTGTTCGGCAACGACGATCCGCAATGGCGAGCCGTCAGCCAGATGGGCCAGGAGCTCGGTTACGGCAACCAGTTGTTCGTTCTGGTGGAAGGCGCCGACGCTTCGGCCGAAGCTTCTGACGATGCGGCGGGGCGAATGGAGGAAGTGGCCGATCGCCTGGTCGCGGACATGTCGAAGAGCGATCAGTTCAAATACGCCCGCTGCGGTTTGAACGAACAAGAGCTGCTGAGCATGGTCCGCCTGTTCGCCTGGAACTTCCCTTTCTTCCTCAAGCCGGATCAATGGGACGACGTGAAGCACCGTCTGGAGCCCGCGCAGATCCGCGAGAACATCCGCTCCGCCGGAAGTGAGCTGGTGACGCCGTTTTCCACCCTGGGCACGGATTACTTCGTCACCGATCCACTAGGCCTGATGCAAATCGCCGCGCAGGGCGGACAGGGCCTCTCGGATTTCGCCAGCTTTGATCTCAACTGGGGCAGCGGCAACCACTTTTTCAGCAAGGATCACAAGGCTCTGCTGATCATCGCCGAGCCGCGCGTACCTGCGGTCGACTATCAGTTCGCGCAGCAAGTGGTCGGGTGGACGCGCCAGCGCATCGCGGCAATCAAATCTGAGACGCCGGATTCCGACGTCACCGCGATCCCCGCCGGCGCCTACGTTTACGCGGATGAGGATCACAAATTCATCGAGCACAATATCCGCCTGATCTCGACGCTTTCCATCATCGGCAACCTGGTTCTGTGCCTGGCCATCTATCCGCGTATTCCCTTGCTGATCCTGTCGCTGCTTCCAGCGGGCCTCGGCATCCTGTGGACCACCGGCGTGGCCAGCTTTTATCCCGGTGAGCTGAACCTGATCAGCCTCTCCTTCATCGCGATTCTCGCGGGCCTGGGCGACGACCAGGTGGTGCACTTCTTCAACCGTGTACCGCAGGAGTGGCGCAAGGCTGGTAACTTGAACGACGCGCTCTACCGCACCTTTGAGACCACCGGCTTTAGCATCTTCCTGTGCATTCTGACTGCGGCCACGGCCACCGCCGCGCTCGCCACGGCGAGATTCAAAGCGCTCTCCGAATTCGGCCTGATCCTGACCATCGGCATGGTGATGATGCTGATCCACACCGTATTTACCGTGCCTTCGCTGATGTGCCTGTGGTGGCGCATCGCCAAGCCCAAGGCTCCCGAAACCATCACCTTCCGTTTCCTTCCGTTTCTGGCGCGGAAATCCGTCGATTTCGTGGGCCGGTTCCCGCGTGCGTTCGCCGTGGTCTCCCTGGCCGCATTTGCTCTATCGCTGGCCGCGTTGCCCAGCACGAAGATGAACGGGAAGATCCAGCTTACTTTGGGCGACGACAATCCCGGCATCACCGCGCAAACCCGCCTCTCCGCCCGCTTCGGCATCGAAGGCAGCCCGGACGTGCTGCTCATCTCCGGGACCGAGGAAGAGGTTTTGCGGCGCAGCGAGCAATTGACCGCGAAGGTGGAGGAGTACCAGCGCCGCGGCGTCATCAAATCCGTCTTCTCCCCCACCGATCTGATCGCCTCCCGCGCCACGCAAATGGAGCGAGCACGCCCGTTGGCCTCCCTCGACACCGCTGCTGCGGCGCGAGCCCTGGAGGACTCCATTCAACAGGGCGGCTTTCGCACCGCGATGTTCCAGCCGTTCATCGACCGCTTGCGCGCGTTAGGCCAGGACCCCGCTCCCGTCACCGTCGAGACCGCCAGCCAGCTTCTGCCGCAGGGCCTGCTGGACAACAGCATTCGCAAGACCAGCGATGGCAAGTACGTCGCCGTGATCGCTTACTACGCCACCGACATGTACGCGACGGAGGTCATCCCGGATTCCGAGCTGGCTTCCTGGCGCGCCCAATTCGGACCCTTCGTGGATTTCTCCTTCAACAAAATCAATCGCGAGGTGCAGCAGCGCGTGCTGCAGGACGGCCGCCGCGCGCTGATCTGGACCGCGCTCGGCGTCAGCCTGATCGTGTACCTGTGCTTCCGCAACCTCCGCGTTTCAGTGCTGGTGCTGCTGCCGATCGCCTTCGCGATCTCGGTCACCTTCGGCATGCTCCGGCTGACCGGCCACCAGTTCAGCTTCATGGCGATCACCGCCATTCCGCTGATCATCGGCATCGGCATCGACAACGGCATTCATCTTGTCCGGCGCTATCTGGAAGGAGATCGCTACGCCATCCTGGATGTCGCCAAAGCTTCCGGCGCGGCGCTGATTCAATCCAACCTGACCACCATCGTCGGCTTCGGAGCGCTGATGGCGTCGAGTATCCAGCCCCTGGCCGAAATGGGCCTGGTCACCTCCGTCGGAGTCATCATGGCGCTGGCCGGAGCCCTGCTGGTAATTCCCGCGTTGTTGACCCTGTGGCCCATCAAGCGCTAGCATAATGCGATCGGCCCGCCTGAGACATGCGCATCTTACTGATCAAGCCTCGGCCCGACGCCATGCAGTTCGGATTGGCGCCGTTTTTCCAAACCGAACCGCTGGGCTTGCTCTACCTGGCCGCCGCGCTCCGCCCGCACGGCCACACAGTGATGCTCGCCGATATGCGCTTTGAGCGGCGAAGCGTCATCGACGTTCTGCGCGAAACTTCCCCGGACTTGGTCGCCATTTCCTGCCTGCACATCCTGGAAGCTCCCGCGGCACTGCAGCTCGCGGAGATGACCAAGCTCCACAACCCGAAAATCTTCGTGGTCATGGGCGGCCATGCCATCTCCGCTTATCCCGCCGCGCTCGACGATCGCCGCACTCTCGACGCCATTTGTATCGGCGAGGGCGAGGCTCTGCTGCCAGCGCTGTGCGATGCGGTCGCCAATCATAAACCGCTCGACACCATCCCCTCCCTGCTGCTCTCCACCGGCGACGGCAAGTTCCGGCGCACCGACGACGCGCCCACACGTCGGCTGGACTTGGCCGAGCTGCCTTTGCCGGACCGCTCCGTGGTCGCCCGCTACCAGAAGCACTACTGCTGCTTGAACTACATGCCGGTGTGGACCATGGAAACCGCGCGCGGCTGCTCCTACCGTTGCAGTTTCTGCTCCGTCTGGCAGCTCTATAAACGCACCTACCGTTGCCATACGGCGGCCGGCGTCCGCCGAGATTTCGAAGCCACCGGCCGCAACCTTTTTATGGTGGACGATCTGTTCTGGGCCGACCATGCGCGTAGCGAAGAGCTCGGCCGGGAGCTGCTTGCCTCGAAGGAACGGAAGAATTGGCTGCTGGTGCAGACTCGCGCGGACCTGGTGACGCAGAATGCGGACCTGCTGAAGCTGTGGCGCCCGCTGGCCAAAAACTTCGACATTTTCTTCGGCCTCGAATCGCACACCAGCACCGGTCTTGACGCATTAAAGAAGGATGCTCCGATTGATCGAACCATCGAAGCCGTCCGCATCGCCCGCGAGCTCGGCTACGGCGTCACCGGCAACTTCATCATCGATCCCGACTTCACCGAAGCCGACTTCCAGGGCCTGTGGGACTTCATTGAAGAGCACCGCTTGTTCCGTGTCGGCTTCACCATCTTGACCCCGCTTCCCGGCACCGCCTACTTCCATCAGGTCAAGAACCGGCTCCAGGTCTTCGACTGGAACCAGTACGACCTGCATCATCTCCTTTGGCAGCCGCGCCTGCCGATGGAGCGCTTTTGGGAGCTGTACTGCGAAACCTGGCGCCGCAGCGTGCTGAACGTGTCCGGCCGCAAGAAGTGGTGGCAGTGGCTGCGGCAAGTGAGAGTCCAGGACATTCCCCGCCTGGCTCGCATCCTGGCTCGCACCCAGGTGCTGATGGACCCGCAGGCCTACGTGAGAGAGACCAAGCTCCCCAAGCCAGGCGAGCCGGCGCCCGCCGTTCCGGGCATTTCCAAGGCAGAAGACCGGCTCACTCGCATCGTTTGATTCGCTCGTTTGACTTGCCTGCGCGATTTCCGCTAAGGTAGTGAACCATGAGCTCGAATACGACCAAAATGGTCCTAGATTCAAGAGTTTCTGGTCTTGTTCAAATTGAAGACTCGATCCGCCAGCGCCTGGATGAGGAGCGGGCGCGGCTGGAGCGCGAGGAAGGCCTCCGGCACGCCGATCGGAACCACTTCAAGCGGCCGGTGGAGCAGCCGTTTACTCGCGATCAGCGGTCCACCACCACGCTGCTGTTCGGCGGGCTCACTTGGAAACATGAAAAACTCATTCACGGCGCGCTGGAGGGTCTGGGCTACAAGGTCCGCGCGCTGCCCGTGCCCGACGTCAAAGCCTTTCAGACCGGCAAAGAGTTCGGCAACAACGGCCAGTGCAACCCGACCTATTTCACCGTCGGCAACCTGGTTCAGTATCTGCAAACGCTCGAAGAGCAGGGCCTGAGCCGCCAGCAGATCATCAACGACTACGTCTTCTTTACCGCCGGCGCCTGCGGACCGTGCCGCTTCGGAATGTATGAAGCCGAGTATCGCCTGGCGCTGCGCAATTCCGGCTTCGACGGATTCCGCGTGATCCTGTTTCAGCAATCCGGCGGGCTCTCGCAAACCGATATGGAAGCCGGCATCGAGATGAACACCGACTTCTTCTTCGGCATTCTGAACGCCCTGAACGTGGGCGATGTGATGAACGAAGCGGCCTTCGCCATCCGGCCCTACGAAGTTGCTTCCGGCGAAACCGATCGCCGCCTGGGTGAGGCGATGGATTCCCTGCAGGAGAGTTTTCGAACGAAGCAGCCCTGGACCTTGCCCTCTGGCATCGGGCGGCTGCTGGGAGAGCACCGCGGCACGGCGCAATATCTGGGAAAGTTCGCGGCCCAGCTCCGCGACGATCATTATTCAGCGGCGTTGCGTAACTCCGCCCAACTGCTGGACTCGGTGGAGATCGATCGTCTGCGCGTGAAGCCGATCGTCAAAATTACCGGCGAATTTTGGGCGCAGACCACCGAAGGTGACGGCAACTTCCGCATGTTCCAGTTCCTGGAGCGGGAGGGCGCGCATGTTCTGGTGGAACCCATCGGCACCTGGATCATGTACATGCTGCACCAGGTGATTCAGAAGTACCGCGACACCAAGGGCCTGGAGGAAGGCGTGGAGCTTCCCCCGGTCTGGAAGCTGGGCGCGCGGGCCCGCATCGAATCCAAGTTCGCCACCAAGATTGCCAAGTTGAAGCTGGCCGAGGCTCTGTTTAAACGCGAATACCACCGTCTGGCGAATGCCTTCGGCGGATTGATCCACCACCTGGCGGATCAATATGAGCTGCAGCGGCTGGGCCATCCCTTCTACAACTCGCGCGCCGGCGGCGGGGAAGGGCATCTCGAAGTCGCCAAGAACATCTACTACGCCAATCGCAACCTGGCGCACATGGTGCTCTCGCTCAAACCCTTCGGCTGCATGCCTTCCACGCAATCCGACGCCGCGCAGACCGCCGTGGTCGCCAATCACAAATCCATGATCTACCTGCCCGTGGAAACCTCCGGTGAAGGCGAGATCAACGCTCACAGCCGCGTGCAGATGGCTCTGGGCGAAGCCCGCAACAAGGCTAAAGCCGAGTTTGCCGAGGCGCTGAAATCCACCGGTCTCACGGTCGATCAGTGCCGCGACTTTGTCAATCGCCATCCGGAGATGAAGCGTCCGCTCTATCACGTGCCGCAGCATAAGGACGTGATCGGAGTGGCGGCGAACTTCGTCCTCCACATCGCGGAAAGGATGGGCGTGAAGTCTTTCGCCGCCGCCCATTAGCGATCCGCCCGAATCTCACAAAACTGACCATGAGCCGAAAATTCTCCATCGGGGTTGACGTTGGTTCCACTACCGCCAAGGCGGTTGTCTTCGATACCGCCACCGGCCAGATGGTTTGGTCCGATTACCAGCGGCATGACACCAAGCAGCCGGAAACAATTCTGAAGTTTCTGAAACGCTTCGAAACCGAAATCGGCGATTTTGATGCGAAATCCAGCCGTGCCTTCATCACCGGCTCCGGCGGCTCTGCCATCAGCAAACACATCGGCGGCAAGTTCGTTCAGGAAGTCAACGCCGTCTCGCTCGCGGTGGAGAAGCTTTATCCCGATTGCGGTTCCGTGGTCGAGCTCGGCGGCCAGGACGCCAAGATCATCATCTTCAAGAAGGACCCCGAAACCGGCCGCAAGCGCAAGCTCCCCTCCATGAACGATAAGTGCGCGGGAGGCACCGGCGCCGTCATCGACAAGGTCAACGCCAAGCTCTGCATCGCGCCCGAAAAGCTGTGCCAGATGGGATACAACGGCCTCAAGCTGCATCCCGTTGCAGGTAAGTGTGGGGTTTTTGCCGAGACCGATATCAACGGATTGCAGAAGCTCGGCGTCCCGGCCGACCAATTGATGGCTTCGCTGTTCGAGGCCATCGTCATGCAGAATCTTTCGGTGCTGACGCGAGGCAACACCCTTCAGCCGGTGGTT
>CAWISY010000163.1:0-3126 GCA_963838455.1 Bryobacterales bacterium | reverse complement strand
GATGATGTAGAACAGCTCGCCGTCTGTCATTTGCTGGGTTTCCGCCAGACGCATGTCCGGCGCAGGAGGATACATGTTGCGGCCCATAACCGCGTCGCCGCTTCCGTCGTTGGCGTGACACGCCGCGCAGTGATCGGCCCAGTGCGCCCGAGCCTCATCCAGCACTTGCGGAGTCAGCGCCACGGGATTCTTACGCTGCCTGACCCCCGTGGGCAGCGCCGCGCCGCGAGCCATGGTCGCCAGCCAGCGCTCCACACCACTGGGCTGAGCTCGTGCGCTGAACCCGTGCGCTCCGCCGAGGAGGATGGCCAGCAGGAACACTCCCAGAATCGACACCGCACCGAGGGCGAACCAACCGGCTTTACTCATTCAGGTCCATTTTATAGACACAAAGCCGGCAAAAGGGGGCGATTCCGCGACAAAGCCCTACGGCTTCGCCGACGCCGTCTGCAGGCGCGTGAAGTGAGCGGTCTGCGTCGGGCCCGCCGGAGCCACCGGAAGCGTCTCCAGTTCCATGACGTCGGCGGTGTCGCCGAAACCGAAGCGGAGCTTGACCACCTGTTCGCCCCTGGTTTCCATCACCACCAGTTTCGGACCGTTGAAGTAAAGGGTGACCTTGACCTTCTTGCCCGCGTCCTTGGCCTCGCATTCCTTGGCGAAGTCGCAGACGAACTCCACGATCTTCTTGTCGCCCTGGGAGCTCACAACGCGCATCCCCGTTGCGGTTTGCTGGATGTTCCAGACCGGCTGCGTGGCGCCGGCTTCCTGCGCCTGCCAGGCTCCGTTCAACTTCGCGCGCTCTGCGTCATCCTGCGCGAATGCGGTCGAACCCGTCGTTACTAGAAGCGCCGCCACAAACGCCGCCACCCACGCCCCCGCGAATACCGCTACCCCAAGAACTCGCCGTTTCATGCTAGCTTCGGCCCCCTTTCAAGAGATTTCTCTCCTTGCCTATCCTATATCAAACATCCGCGGGAGGTAGGGTGGCTATACAGTCGGAAGGGGAGTCGGAGCAATGCGCGAGCATGCGCAGGCGGAAATCATCATGCGGCCTAGGCTTGAAAGCCGAGGCGAATCGCGTCGCCGCCGGCGTCCAGCCAGCGCTCGACTTCCGGCGCTTCACCCGGCGAAGCCGGCCACTCCCACAGCAAGTGAGGAGGACCCAGAACCGTGATGCCCGGACAATCCATGCGCGCGATGGTTCCCCCGCACAACATGTTGACGAATTCGCACAGCAGCTCCGTCACCGTCGGCATATCCACCGCGCCGGGATCGAGGGTTCCATGGAAATTGGCCGCCAGCAGCCGCGCGCAGCCGTCCGGCATCTGCACCAGGCACCGGCCGGTCCAATATCCGCGAAACTCCACTTGCACGGTAAAGGAACCGGCGGGCATCTGGCCGGCGGGAGTCGCGGTCGCGGTGGTGAAACACATCTCTTCCAGGACACTCAGAGCCGCTTTGGGCAGGGCTGCGCCCGCATTCCGAATCTGCAGCGCGTGCACTGCCCGTGAGGCAGCTTCCGGAGGCGTTGCCGGCGCGGCGTCGTTTTCCCTGACCCCGGGGCGCCGGTGTGCGAGCGGATGCTTCCTCAGCTCGGCCAGCGCCCACAGCGCGCCCGCGCGCCGCGGTGAATCTTCGAACGAGGCCCAGTGCGCCAGCCGTTCGTGAGCCTCCGGGTTGCCGGCCCTCGCCAATCCCACCAGCGCATTCACGGCCACGCGAGAATAGGGGTCGTTCACGGCGGCGCGGAACAATTCGAGAACCGCCGGGTCTGACGATCCCCACAGGCTCTCCACCGCGTTGGCGCGCACCCTTCCATCGGAGGTGGCCATCAGGCTGCGGACGCGCTCCACATCGGGATTGGCTCGCCCCACCAGCAACGCAAGCTTGGACCGCAGGTGCGCGCTGGGATGGTGCGCCAGGTAGCGGACCAATCCCCACAAGCCGGGTTCCTCCTGGATCCTGGCGAGCGCTTCGAGCGCTCTCTCCGCGCGAACCAGCCGGAGGTCCCCGCCGGCTTCCGCCAGCAGCCTGGTCAACGGGCCCGCGCTCGACGCCGGATCTGCACTCTCCGAATTTTCTTTAGAACCGTCCACGGTGTCCTTCAGCAAACCCTTGGTCATTTGGTCCGATAGGAGCCACTCTCCGTCTGCACTCTTCGGCAAATGACAGCCCAATTTGAATCACGGCTTACCCCGGGCGAAAAACGGGAAATATGTAGGAGTCTCCGCGGGTGCGCCGATAAGCAAGCAACGGCGCTTGTGGTATCGCCGCTCCCGGAGAACCAGAACCGATGCCAGAGCAAGATCAGGAAGTGATTCGTGAGTTCCTTATTGAAAGCCATGAAAATCTCTCCCGCCTCGATCAAAGGCTGGTGGATCTTGAGCAGGACCCCCGGAATGCGGCGCTGTTAGCGGACATTTTCCGGACCTTTCATACCATTAAGGGCACCTGCGGGTTCTTCGGATACGCCACGCTGGAGCGGATCACGCATCAGGCCGAGAACCTGCTCAGCCAGTTGCGGGACGGGCAACGCGAGCTCAACCCGGCGCTGGTGTCGCTGATCCTGGAAACACTGGATGCCACGCGCAAGATACTCGCCTTCGTGGAGGCCGACGGAAGCGAGGGGCCGGATCGGTTCGAGAATCTGACGGAGCGCTTGCGCATCTGCGCCCAGAACCCCAACGCGGCTCCTGTCCAACCCGTCGCGTCCCTTCCCACACCGGCCCCGCCGCCGTCGCCACAAAACGGAGCCGTTCCGGAAACCGCCGCAGGCGGCAAGTCCGAATCCGATTCCGCCAAATCTTCCTCTATCGCTGACGCGAATATTCGGGTCGCGGTCGGCCTGCTGGACAAGCTCATGGACCTGGTGGGGGAGCTGGTGCTGACCCGCAACCAGATTCTTCAGTTCAACGCCGAACGCGAAGACGCCGCGCTCAACGCCACCTCGCAACGGCTCAACCTGATCACCACGGAGCTGCAGGAAGGCGTGATGAAGACGCGCATGCAGCCCATCGGAATGGTCTGGAACAAGCTGCCGCGCGTGGTGCGGGACATGGCCGTCTCGCTCGGAAAACAGATTCGCCTGGAAATGGAAGGCACCGGAACGGAGCTGGATCGGACCAT
>CAWISY010000162.1:0-4663 GCA_963838455.1 Bryobacterales bacterium | reverse complement strand
ACTGTCGTTGTTTACTGGTAGGATTACGTATTGCTAGGCGCTGCGTGAGCGGCTGGAGTCGCGTGCCGCTGCCACCGGCCAGAATCACCGCCCAGTGTTCCCTTGTGTTTTCGGGCTTGACGCGTTCTCGCACGCTCATGTCCTCCAGCCTAGGCAGGCCCCGTTCCATTGTGATGGAAGTGGCATGAAGCGGAACATCCTCTCACCTCTTTCCAGCGGAGCTTTTGTAAGATGCTTCACGAACGGTAACGTTTCCATAACGCCAGCATTACCCGGCCGCCGCCGATCGCCACCAGGAGGCAGCCGAATAACGGGTCCAGCATCCCGTTGATCAACGACCCCACCACATACATCCCCGCTCCGATCCCCCACACCAAATCCAACATGATCGAGGTTTCCCCGTCCATAGATGAAGTTTAGGATCGGGAGCAGGGTCTATCCATACTCGACATTCGCGATTTTGACCGGCGCCGGGACAGTAGAACCCTCCGCCTACCGGCAGACCGGCCACGCAATTACCAGCCTGATAGTATGGGCGGGGGGCTTGGCGAGCTCTATACTGAATTCAACGTAGACCGCATAGCAACAGGCGGGTTCCCTCCAATCCCTCGCACAGACAACGCTCGCCTGTTGCTCCTACCTGAGGAGGGATGATTGGGCACGGCATGATCCCTCAAAAGGGGCCGCGCCTCAGCTTCAACGGTTCCGATTTTAAGGGTTAAGAATCAGGATTTAAACGCTTAAGATATGATCCGCTTGCGCACGGCGTACAGGATCAGCTCCGCGAAGCTGTGCAGGTTGAGTTTGTCCTGCAGGTTGCGGCGGTGGGTCTCGACGGTGTGCGGGCTGACGTTGAGGCGGGTGGCGATGTCCTTGTTCGAGTTGCCTTCCACCAGCAACTGCAGGATCTCGCGTTCGCGGCTGGTCAGCAACTCATAGCTGTCTTCGGCGCCGCGGTTGCGGATCTCGCGAATGTAATCCTCCACCATCATCTTGCTGATTTCGGCGCTGAAGTAGGTCTTGCCCTGGCTGACCGCCTTGATGGCTTCGATCAGATCGCTTTCGGCGGCGTCCTTCAAGAGGTACCCGCGCGCCCCGGCTTTGAGGGCGCGCAGAACGTAACCCTCGTCGGAGTGCATGCTCAGGATCACGATCGCCACGCTAGGCGTCTGCGCGGCAATGCGCTGCGCCGCCTCGATGCCGCTCAGGTTGGGCATAGCGACATCCAGAACGGCGACGTGAGGCCGCGCGGATTCGGCTTGCTCCACCGCCTCGCGCCCGTCGGAGGCCTCGGCAACCACGCTGAAGCCGGGCTGGCTCTCGAGCAGAAAGCGCAGGCCGCGGCGCATGACGGTATGATCGTCCGCCAGAAGAATGCGGATCACGTATGCACGGCCTCCACAGCAGGACGCACACTTGGCAGCGGCAACTCCACCGCCAGCAGGGTTCCCCGCCCTGGAGCCGAATGCACCCGGCTGACGCCGCCCAGACGGTTCACGCGCTCCTGAATCCCCAGCAGACCCAAGCCCTTGAGCTCGCCGGCATCGAATCCCAGCCCGTCGTCCTGGATCGAAACCGAAATGCGCTCGTCGTTCTGCAGCACGCGGACGCGTACGGTTCCGGCGTTGGAGTGCCGCGCGCAATTGTGCAGCGCTTCCTGGACCACGCGGTAGATGCAGGTTTTGTAATCGTCGGGAAGGTCGTCGGAGCTCAGCTCGGCGGTGACGATCACGTCCATGGAAGTTCGCTTGGAGATCTCGCGCGCCTGCCAGCGCAGGGCGGGAACCAGTCCCAGATCGTCGAGCATGGAGGGCCGCAGCAGCAGAGCCATATTGCGCACCACGCGTACGGTCGATTCTACCAGGCTCTTGATCTCCTCCACTTGAGCCCGGGATTGCTCCGGGCTGCGCGTGGACAATCCGGCGTTGAGATTGCGCAGCTCCACCAGGACGGCAGAAAGCGACTGCCCGACCTCGTCGTGCAGTTCGCGCGACAGCGCCCGCCGCTCGGTTTCCTGGGCCTGCACCAGCCTGGCGGAAAGATCCTTGAGCTGCGCCCGCGCGCCGGCGACCTCTTCAAATCTGCCCCGCTCCCGTGCCTCCAGCTTTACAATCTGGTAGACGCTGAAGGAGGCCATCCCCAGTCCCAGAGCCAGCGCGGCCAGCAGCGTTACGCCCAGGCGATCCTGAAATCCGGCCAGCAAGTCCGCCACTTGCGCATTGCCGGCGGTGAGCTGCGCCTCATTTAAACTCGCGATGCGGTCGGCCATGGCCAGCATGTTCTGGCGGCGCGGAAACACCTCGTCCCGCAGAAACGGGTAGCCCAGGCGCTTGCGCTGCTCGGCGTTCCACTGAAATACTGGAGCCAGAGTGCCCCAGTAGCCGTCCAGTTCGGTGCGCAGGACCATGTAGGGCTGCACCTGCTCGGGATCGTTTTCGAGGCCGTAGGAGGCTAGCGCAGAATCCATGCGGCGGCGGATGTCCTCCAGACTGGAGCGGTAGGTGTCTGCTCGCTCCGGCTCAGGTTCCAACAGGTAGTCACGGACCAGGGTGCCGGAGAGGTAAACTTCAGAGCGGATGTCGTTCAGCAGATGGTTGCGGGACAGGAACTGACGGCGTATGGTCTCATCGGTCCCGCGGACGTTCTGGAGCACGCGCAGGGCGCCGGCCCCGGCTAAAGCCATGATCGCCAAAAGGCCGCCCAATCCAACAATGACAGCCGAACGGGCGCGGAAACGTTCCCCCACGTCTTCCAGACTAGCTGAGAAAATGCCATTTCGAGCACCACTACCCGTTCTTCGGCGAAAAAATACCGGACTTCCGGTATCGGACTCGCAAGGGTGATCCAACTATAGTGAGGGAAACGATCGACATGTGTATCAAAACGAGCTGTTCCCGAGCCGGGGTAACCGGAGTCCTGGCCGCTGCCGCCCTCGCGCTGGCCTCCTGCGGCGGCGGGCAAAAGGTGGACGCCACGACTACGAGTCCCACCGCGGCCGGCACGGTTTCGGCCGCCGTCGCCACGGTGGCGCGCAAAGACCTGGCGCAGAGCCTCACCGTCTCCTCCGAGCTGGTGCCCTATCAGGAGATCGACGTCTTCGCCAAAGAGTCCGGCTTCGTCAGAAAGCTGGACGTAGACTATGGGACGCACGTCAAGGCCGGCCAGATCATGGCGGTGCTCGAGATCCCGGAGCTGGAACAGAACATAAACGCCGATAAGGCCGCCATTAAAGCCGCGGACGAGCAGGTAAACCGCCTGACCAAGCTGCTCTCCAGCCAGCGGGCGCGGACCGTGCCGCTGAAGGAATACTATGACCGGATCGCCCAAGTGCAGAAGGAGAACCCAAAACTGGTCATTCCCCAGGAAGTGGACGACGCTTCCGGAAGGTTCCTGACCGCGGAATCCGATGTCGACGCGGCCGCCGCCAATGTGGAAGCCGCCAAGAGCAATGCCGAGCAGGCCCGCGCCAAGCTGGCCCGCGACCAGGTCCTGTACGACTATCGCAACATCCCAGCCGAGTTCGACGGCGTGGTTACCCAGCGTTACGCCAACTTCGGCACGCTGGTGCAGGCCGGTACCAGTTCCAGCACCAACGTCCTGCCGCTGGTGCGGCTTTCGGAAGACGACCAGTTCCGCCTGGTGATTCCGGTCGAGGAATCTTACGTGCGCTACATCCATGTAGGGGATCCGGTCGGCGTCGAGATCCCGTCATTAAACCGGACGTTCTCGGGCAAGATCGCCCGCTTCTCCGATGAGGTTTCCTCTTCTACCCGCACTATGCATACCGAGGTGCAGGTTGCCAACGACGCGGCGCGCTCCCTCAAGGCCGGCCTGTACGCCAACGCCACCATCCGCCTGGCGCAGAGCAGCGGAGCGCTGGCGGTTCCCCTGGAGGCGGTGGATCGCCAGGGGGATAAGATCACGGTGGATGTGGTGGGGGATTCGAACCGCATCGAAGTCCGGCCGATTACCGCCGGCATTGAGACCGCAGACAGTATCGAAGTTCTCTCCGGCCTGAAGGAGGGCGAGATGGTCGTAGTGGGCGACCGCAGCGGCCTGAAGGCGGGCGACACGGTCACGCCGAAGCAGCGCGAGATGAACCCAGGCCAGCCGTAGCCCCGCATGCCCAGCTTTTCCATTCGAAATCCTTACTTCATCGTGGTGTTGTGCCTGGCCATCGTAGTGCTGGGCGGGACCGCCATCGCGCGCATGCCTGTGGATTTGTTTCCGCCGATCAACATCCCCGTCATCGTGGTGGCCACATTTTACAGCGGCATGCCTCCGAAGGATATCGAGACCGACATCACCAACCCGCTGGAGCGCTTCTTCACCCAAGCCAGCGGCCTGGACCATACCGAATCCCGCTCGCTATTGGGCGTCAGCATCATCAAGGCCGTGTTTCAGCCCGGCACCAATGCCGACGCCGATATGACCCAGTTATCCAACCTGGCGATGGCCGACTTGAAACGTCTGCCTCCCGGCACTCTGCCGCCGCTGGTGATGAAGTTCGACGCCTCCAGCCTGCCCGTGGCCCTGGTCACAGTGAAGGGCGAAGGTTTGACCGAGACCCAGCTTCACGACCTGGCTCAGTTTCAGATCCGCAACCAGATTGCCGTCGTCAATGGGGCCGAGATCCCTGCCGTGTTCGGCGGAAAGTACCGCC
>CAWISY010000161.1:0-22508 GCA_963838455.1 Bryobacterales bacterium | reverse complement strand
TGAATGAGGTCGTCCTCTCTCATAGTGAGGAACTTGCGATATAACGCCAGCCCCAATGTGGCCACACCCAAGAAGATCCAAACGATCAAGAAAGCTATCCAGTTCATGACTTATGTGCCTCCTGCAACGACTTCTTTGCAGTTGAGTCACCATTTCCTGAGCCTCGCAAGCCATTGCTGTTGCATGGACTTAGCGTCAGATGGCGGAATCGCGCGGGCCTGGTTGCGCCTTAGCACGCAGAAAATGGGATTTCCCTCGGACAGGCCGTTGCGATTTGGGACGAGACCGACTCAGAAAACGCTCAGGCGATCGCGCAGTCGATTTCGATGCGGTTGACCTCGATGGCGAGATGTTTCAGCGAGGCGGCATCGATGGGGTGCGAGGGACCGGCCGCAGCGTCGTCGCAGGACTGGAGGCAGCAGCCGCACCCCCCAAAACCCAGAAACTCGGCGTAGTAGCAGCCGGCTTGGACCGCTGCGGTCAACGGTTCGGTTCCGTTGGAGAGGTGATGCCGGGCGATGGCCTGTTGCAGGCTGACGGGCAGCCCCCAATGCACCAGGATCTGACGGGAGAGTTCGGCACGATCCACGCCGTATCGTTCCCGCTCCCGCTCGAATGCCTCGGTGGCTCTGGTTTTGGATGGGTCGGACAACGCCGGGTACTCCTCCGGCGCGTGGCGAAACAGGGCCAGTCTTCCAATGGCGTGCAGCAGTCCGGCGGTATAACCATAGTCGGCATTCAGCGACCCCAAGCCGGCCTGGTCGGCGATGAGGGCCGACGCGACGCTGTGCCGCCACCAGCTTCGTAACCAGGGCGAGAGGGGCCGGGGGAAGCCGCTGGTGAGAGCCGCGGTGACGGCGATCCGGCTGATGCTTTTCAGTCCCAGCATGGCCACGGCCTGAAGCACGGACTGAACAACGACCCCGCGGCCGTACAAACCCGAGTTGGCTAACTTCAGAATCTGCCCTGCCAGAACCGGGTCGACCGAGAAGAGCTTGGCGACCTCTTTAAACGATACGTTTTCATCCGCCACCAGGATCATCAGCTTTACCGCGACGGGAGAGAAAGCCGGCAAGTTGCGGAGCAGGTTGCGCGGGGGCGCGCCATTCCGTGGTTTAGTCGTCATAAGAGACGGTTGTACCGTTTCCATATCGAAGAGAACCGCCACAATTAGAGCCGGATTTTCGGCGAGTCACGCAGATTCGTTCAACTTTCGGCTGCGGCATATCGATATAACGAAGCGTGGAAGACGTTTCCGTACTCACAGGGAAAGGCAGCATCTCCCGGAACAAGGCGATCGAGAGCTTGCGCAAATTGCCGGCCATGTCCGCCGCGGCGGCCAGGCTGCTGAGGCGGCTGTCGCGCAGGGATTGCGACCTGGTTAAGGTTGCCGAGCTGATCGAGACCGACCCGGTACTTTCCGGGCAGGTGGTCCAGTCGGCCAACTCGGCGGCATTCAACCGCGCTGAGAAGATCGAATCTGTCCGGCACGCCATCGTGATGGTGGGAGTGGGGACGGTGCGCCGGTTCGCGTTGGTGCGCACCGTCTCAAACCTGTTTTCCCGGCGCAATCCCGCGCCCAGCTTCTCGATGACTCGCTTCAACCTGCATTCGGTGGCGGTGGGAACCATGGTGGAGCTGCTCGCGGAAGAGGTGCCGCTGGAGGATCCCGAGGCCGCCTTCCTAGCCGGCCTGTTTCACGACCTGGGCACGCCATTGATCGCCGTCGCCATGCCGGAGCAGTACGAAGATCTTCTGGCCGTTCATGCTGTGTCCGGAGAGTCGATGGTGGCCTGCGAGGAGAGCCTGCTGGAGACCACTCACGCCGAGCTTTCGGCACTGGCTCTGGAGGCCTGGGGCATGCCCGAATGTATCCGCAACGCCGCCGCTTTCCATCATTCTCCACAGCTCACACCCGGTAAGACCGCGCCCGCGCCAGTGGATGCTTCCCGAAACTGTGTCCCGCTCAGTCTGGCGGTACATCAGGCTGACGCACTGGCCGACGCACTGGGGATGTCGATCGAGCCCTCGAGCGTCATCGCTCCGGCCGCCCCCGTCCTCGAGTTTCCCGGCTATGCGCTGAATCAGAAACGTCTGCTGGAGCGCTTCGCGGAGGAGTGGAAATCCGTGGATGCGATGTTGCACTAAACAGAAGCTGCACTAAAGAGAAGCTGCGGTAAGGGAAGCTACGGCGGGGGTTCAGCGCGGGCCGCGGCGGAATAGACGTACCAGATCGAGCTCGCCGCTGCCCGTGACTTTTTCAACCTGGACGCCGATGTGGAAGTTCGCTGCCTCCATCATGCGTGCATAGCGCACTTCGCCCGAAACCTCTGCGCCCAAACTCTTGATCAGCACCTTCGATCCCGCCGGAAAGGCGGTGGGGGAACTCAGGCGCAGGCCGGATACGGAGACGTCGAGCAGCGTGACCAGGAACGGCCCGGGCCGGCCCTGGACGCGCAGGATCGCCGAAGCTTCGATGCGGTAACGCGGATTCTGGCGTTTCTCCATCGGGGACGCCGCCGCGTCGGTGGTGGGCGAACGGAAGGCCGGGAGTGTCATGCCGCGCAGCTCTGCAAATCCTGATAATCGGCGCGAAACTCCGCGATGAACTGCACCGGCTCCCGGATTTCGAGAGCTTCCAGCAGCTCGCCGGTAATGTCGGGGATCTCGCCGGAGCTGAAGTTGGACAGGCTCTGGGAATCGGCAATCACCGTGGCGCTCTTGACCACGGCTCCCAGGGCCAGGGGTTGCGCCAGGTCGACCGCGGCCTTCTGGCAGAAGCGCGCCGCCTCCTGAACCGGGATGGGGCAATTCCAGCGGGCCGCCATTTCGGCGCCCAATTCGAAGTGCGTGAAGCCGAGCAGGGACAGCTCCTGTTCGATCAGCGTGGCGTCTCCGGCGGAGTGGCGCATGATGATCTCGAACTCTTCGGGCAAACCCGCGGCGATGACCAGCAGTCCGATATCGTGCAGCAGACCGGCCAGGAACGCCCACTCCGAATTGGACGAACGCACTTTCCGTACGATCAGGTCGCTCAAGGTAGCCGAGGCGAGCGAGTGCGCGTTGAATCGCGACAGCGACCAGGCCGGGGTCGTGATCTTGACGCTCTTGACGCTGCGGCTCACCGACAAGCCCAGCAGCACGTTGCGGGTCTTGTTGATTCCGATTCGTGCGATCGCCTGGCGCAGATTGGACACCGCGCTACGGCCCCCGTACATCGCCGAATTGGCGATCGACAAGACCGTGCCTGCAATCACCACGTCCTGTTCCACCCCGGCGGCGAGCTGCGGGATCGAGACGTTTTCATAATCCCGGTACAGCGATAGTGTCTTTTGCAGCACACCACTCAGCACCGGCAGGGAGCCGGCAGCCTTCATCGCGCGCTGTTTGAGCTCATTGGCCACGTCGGTTCCTCCTTATTTATCTGTCACTATCGGGATTCATCGGTCATTTATCGAGCCGCGCCTGACAGCCGCCCGCGGTTGAGTATGGGTCCGTGTCCAACGCCAGCAGAGGAGCGGAGGGAATACCGCCGGCAAGCTCCGGACCGTCAAAGCCTGTCACACGGCTCAAAATGTTCAGAACGTAGTTCTTGGTTTCCTGAATGTCCGGGACGCCGCCGGAGCGGTCCACACATCCGGCGCCCGCGTTGTACGCGCTCAACGCCAGCATCAGGTTGCCGTGGTAGCGATCAAGAAGCTGCTTGAGTAGTTTGCTTCCCGCATCCAGGCTTTGCTGCGGATCGAAGGGGTTCTCCACCGCGAACTGCGCCTGCGTCACGGGCATCAACTGCATCAGGCCCTGAGCGCCCTTGGGAGAAACGGCGCAGGGGCGGAATGCCGATTCCTGGCGCGCAACCTCGCGGAGCAGGCCACCGTCGATGCCGACCTTCTGAGACGTCTCCCCGATCATCCGCGTGAGCTCGGTGGAGGAAACCGGATCGCAATCGGCCATGGCCGGAGGCATCCACACCGCTGCGGCCGCGCGCTGGCCGGCCGGAGTCGCGCGAACCGCCTCTTCCTGCCTTTGCACCGCGGCCCGCTGGCGTTCCAGGGAGCTGGCCATGGCGGCGCGAACGCGCTGCTCCTGGTCGGCAGGCGCGGCCTGACTGGCGCTTTGGGCCAAGGCGCTGTCGAGCATGACAACGCTCTGCATCAGGAAAATGACCATCCACCGCATACCAATCCATCAATCGGCCGCAGGGGCGAGGTTCGTGAGGGCCGCCGACGGGGTTTCGGCGTTTGTTTTCGAAGACGTAGGGGCATCCAGAATTACCAGCTCCACGCGGCGATTGAGGGCGCGTCCCTCCGGTGTGTCATTGCCGCCCGCCGGCCGGGTGGAGCCGTCGCCGGAAACCGAAAGCCGCCGTTCTTCGAAATGGTACTTCGCCATCAACAGTTCTAGAACCCGCATGCCGCGGGCGATGGAAAGCTCCCAGTTACTCCGGAAACGCCGATTGTGAATGGGCGCCGCGTCGGCATGCCCGACCACGATCACCGGATTTGGGATCTCGCCCAGTATCAGCGCGATACGGCCGATCACCGGGAGTGCTTCGGCGGAAACCCGATCGTCGCCGGGAGCAAATAGAACCGGTTGCGGGAGAGTGGCGACCAGGCCGCGTGGCTCGCGCCGCACCTCAATCCCGGCTTGCGCGAGTTTTCGGGCAAGCTCGTCGTGCGTAGCCGGCTGTGTAATCACCACCGGCGCAACCGCAACTTCCGCGGCAGGCTTCGGAATCGGAATCGCCACCGCCACCGGCTCCGGGTGTTTGGGCGCTTGCGTCCTGGCAGCGGCCGCGACAAAGAACACCAGCAGAATCGTGACCATGTCCAGATAGCTGACCATCCAGCGATCGCGAGGAGCCCCATTGGGCGCAAGCCGGCGGATCATACGGTGCGTCTGTGTCCGAGGAATGCCTTCAGCCGTTCCGCGGCCAGCGAGGGATGAACGCCATCGAGGATGCAGCAGACGCCCTCCACCATCAGCTCCTGGGTTTCGATGCCGGAGGCGACCGCGGCGCGAATGCGATGCGCCAGAGGCAACAGCAGCAGGTTCGCCAGGCCGATTCCGTACATGGTAGAAGCGAAAGCCGTGCCCACTCCCCCCGCTACGGCCGACATATCGGAGAACCGGCGCAGGACGTCGATGAGCCCCACCACGGTGCCCAACACGCCGATGGCCGGGGCGAACCCTCCCGCGGTCTCCAGGGTTCTGGCGTCGGCTTCGCCCCGCCGCTCCTCCAGTCGGATTCTGGTCTCCATCGCGGTTTCGAGTTCCGCCTTTTGGACATCGAGGACCAGCGCCAGGGCGTCTTTCAAGAATGGATGGCGACAGTTGCGGATCGCCGGCTCCAGGCTCAGCATCCCCTTGCTGCGAGCCAGCCTTACGTACGACAGGATCTCTTCGACGATCTCTTCCACCGGAGCCTCGCCCGGCGCACTGCAATGCCACCATAGGTCCCACACGCGCAGCACGGCGCTCTTCAGCGCACGTTTGGGGGTGGTCACCACGGTAGCGCCCAGAGTTCCACCGATCACGATCAGCAAGCCGGAAGGCTGGAAGAAATAGGAGAGCGGAATCCGTGCCGCGGCCACTCCGGCGGCGAACGCCCCAAGGGTGAGTGCGATGCCCGCGAGCATCCACCGATCCAGACGCCGATGGTTGCCCTCTGTAGTGGCTTGGGGGGTTTCCGGAGACGCCTTGGCCGCGGTGCGGCCCAGCGAAGCCATCGCAGATGATAGCGCGCTCATACCGCGACGGATTCCTCCATCCCGGCGCGGCGGGACACGCGAGCGCCGCTCAGCACTTGCTCCCACAGGCCGACAGTCGTCTCGATGTTGCGATGGGTCAGCACCCAATCGCGCTGCTCGCGCCACAGCGAAGCTCGATCCCCAGTCAGAAGAGTCTCCAGCTTCTGCTTCCACGCTTCGCGATTGTTCTTCGCGGTGATGGAGACTTCCTCCGAATAAGGCGTGCAATGAGAGGCAAGCGTCACCGCGCCGGCCATGGCGTATTCGTAAACTTTGATCGAGCTCTTGTGCCGATTGAACGCGTTGTCGAGCAGCGGCGCGATCCCAATGTCGAGCGCGAGATCGCACACTTTCGAGGCGTGCTCTGAGACCAGCACGTTGGGATGGAATTCGTAACGCACTCCGGCCAGCTTGGCCAGGAAGTGCTTGATCGAACGGCCCGTCGGAGTTTCAAAGAATCGCTTGCCGTGCTGCTCCAGCAGATCGCTGTGGAATTGCTCAAGCGAGGGTTGCTCACACAGTCCCTGCAGCACCAGCAGGAAATCGTGCTTTTTCTGCAGCTCCCGCACGGCGTCGAGCGCGATGGCCAGGTCCGCGAAATGAGTTGGGCTGCCGGTCCAGCCAACGCGCACCGGTCCGCTTGCGGCCTGCCCGGTTTTGGGCATTGTGCTCCACTCTTCCGGATCCACGCTATTGGGCACCACAACCACGTTCGGATTGGATTGGCGCAGGTGCGCGGCCAGCGTTTCGGTAGTGGTGGTTACGACGTCGGCGGACTCCAGCAGCGTCTCATACAGCGGCAGGCGCGGGCGCACCAGGTTGTAAAAGAGGTTCTCCGGCGGCACCAGGTCCAGCGCGTCGTCGGTATCGAACACCACGCGGATGCCATTTTTCTTGCACCATTGGATGATCCTGGGGCTCTCCTGAAAGTGCGCGCGGTAGAACACCATCACGTCCGGAGTCTGATAGCGCGACGCTCCGTCCATATCGAAAATCTGCACCTGGTGGCCGCGGCGGCGCAGATACTTTGCCGGGATGGCCGCGCGCCATTTGTAGCATCCGCTGAGCGTTTCGGTAAGCAGGAAAACGTTCATGATGATTCGCCTCGAATCAGCTTGGAGATGTAGGCATCGGAAGCGGCGTTTTCCAGCTCCTGGTTGAAGGAATAGGTCCAGGCTTCCAAGCGCCGCTCGCGCAGTTTTTCCAGCACTCGATAATCCTTGCGGGCTTTGAGCAGGCGTGCGCGTTGCACCGTAATGCGGCGCTCACACTGGATTTTCTCGGCCGCGACCGCAGCGCGCTCCTTCTTGATCTGGGCCTGGAATGCTGGCAGCGCGTGCAGGTCCGCTGCCTGGACCGTGCCCATCTTGACTACGCCCAGCTTAGAGTTCAGATCCGCTGAGGTCAGAGCGTTCGCCCGGCGCGCCAGCAACTCCAGTTGCTGCTGCAACAACGTCAGCTTCTCTTCTTCCGCGCGCATCTGCAGGCGGCGCCAGTCCAGAACT
This sequence comes from Bryobacterales bacterium, assembly GCA_963838455.1. Lineage (GTDB taxonomy): Bacteria > Acidobacteriota > Terriglobia > Bryobacterales > Bryobacteraceae > Palsa-187. Next base: position 15,253 of record CAWISY010000161.1, on the reverse strand, counting down.
TTTTCGAGCGGAAACCGGAAGGCTTTCATAATTGTTTGGCCAGCGAGAATAGACCGGCTTTGGTTTCATCCAAGCCGGAGTGCGCTTCCGAATCCTGGCGCAGGAAGTCCAGGATCTGCGGTCGAATGCGGATGCTTTGGTCCAGCTTCTGATTCGCGCCCTGCACGTGAGCCCCAAGCTGAATCAGGTCCGACGACTGGTGATACAGGGCCAGAGCCTCGCGCACGCGCTGCGCGGCCTGCGTCTCTTCCCGCGTCACCACTTTGTTGGCCAGGCGGCTGACCGACGACAGAACGTCAATCGCGGGATAGTGCCCGACGGAGGCCAGATCCCGCGACAAAATCATGTGCCCGTCCAGGATTCCGCGTGCGGCGTCGCAGATCGGTTCGTTGAAATCGTCGCCCTCCACCAGCACGGTGAAGAAACCGGTGATCGATCCTTTCTCAAAGTTCCCGGCGCGCTCGAAGATTTTCGGCAGGAGGGTGAACACCGAAGGCGTGTAGCCTTTCTGGCTGGGCGGCTCGCCGGCGGCTAGGCCGATTTCCCGCTGTGCCATCGCGAAGCGCGTCACCGAGTCCATCACCAGAAGCACGTCTGCGCCCTGATCGCGGAAATACTCCGCCGCCGCCAGCGCCACGAACGCGGCGCGGATGCGCAGCGGCGCCGGGCGGTCCGAGGTGGCCACCACCACGACGGAGCGCTCCATTCCCGCTTTGCCCAGCTCATGCTCCAGAAAATCCTTGACCTCGCGATTACGCTCGCCGATCAGAGCCACCACGCTGACCTGTGCCGAATTCTTGCGCGACATCGCGCCCAGCAGCGTGCTCTTGCCCACGCCGCTGCCTCCGAACAGGCCGATGCGCTGCCCCTTGCCGCAGGTGAGCAGACTGTCGATGGCGCGGATGCCGGTCACCAGCCGGTCGGTGATGTGGCGGCGCTTGAGCGGATTCTGAGGAGTCGCGTACAGCGGGTAGTAGCCGGTGGCTTCGATGGGAGGCCCGCTATCCATCGGGGTTCCGAACCCGTCCAGCACGCGCCCCAAAAGCCCGGGGCCTACCGGCAGGCGGGCGTCCTGGGCACGGGCGATGACTCGCGCGCCCAGCGTCAGGCCCTCCGGTTCATCCAGAGGCAGAGCCAGCACCCGGCCGTTGCGGAAACCGATCACCTGGGTGCGGATGCGCCGTCCTCCCCCGCCGTCGATCTCGCAAAAGTCGCCGATGGCCACCGCGGGACCCACCGATTCGATCAGCAACCCGACGGTTGCGGTTACTTCGCCGCACCACGGCAGCAGCTCGACTTGATCAAGCTGATCCAGATACGGCGAAAGCGACAAGGATTCCTGTTCCATGATCATCGTTCCAGGCGGTCAGCAAAGCCGCGTTCGATTTCGCTCAACTGCGCCTCGACGGAGGCGTCGATCGAGCCGTGTTCGGTCTCCAGCACGACGTCGCCCAGCCGCAGCGATTTGTCGGCGATGATCTCGATCTTGCGGGAATGGGTGAAGCGGTCGAGCAGCAAGCGGACGTGCGCTTCCTGATCGGGATGCACCCGCACCGTGCACAGCTCGCGCGATTCCAGGCGTTCCAGCGCGACTTTGATCAGGCCTTCGATCGACTCGGGATCGATGGTCAGCTCACGGTGGAGCACGCGCCGGGCGATGGCGATGGCCAGCTTGACCAGGTCCTTCTCGCCTTCGCGGCGTACCCGCGGACGCAGCGCGGAAATCTCGGAGAGCGAGCGGCTCAACCGCTCCAGCACCGGCTGCACTTCGGCCGCGGCTTGTTCTTTTCCCAGATTCTTGCCTTCGGCGAAGCCGCGCTGGTAGGCTTCCTTCTCGATCTGTTCGCGGTCGGCATCGGATAGAGCAGTGCCCGGCGCGGCGGCCGGCTGCGCGGGACCTAAGGGCTGCGCGGGGCGTAACGGCTGCGGCGCCGGCGGAAGTCCCGCTTCCTGCCACCACAGCGGCATGACCGAGGGGAGTTCGTCGGGGAGAAGAATTCTAGATGTACTGCTCACCCTTGCCATCTCCTTTGTTACGGCTGATTACGCCCTCGGTTTCGAGCAGGCGTACCACGGAGATGACCTGCTGTTGCGCCTCCTCCACGTCGCGGATCTTGACGGCGCCCAAACCTTCCATGTCTTCGAGCAGCATGGCAGCGCCGCGCTGCGACAAGCCCTTCATCAGGTGCAGGCGCAACTCTTCGCTGGCGCCTTTAAGAGCGATCATCAATTGCCTTCGATCCGCCCGGCTCAAAAGCTCCCGCACGCCGTTGGCGTCGATGGACAATAGATCGTCGAACACGAACATCTTCTGGCGGATCTGTTCGGCCAGCTCGGAGTGGCCTTCCCCGATCTGCTGCAGAAGTTCATCGCATTCGGCCGGGTCCATCTGGTTGCAGATGGCGGCCATAGCGCGGCGGCCGTCGGAGGATTCGCGGCGCACCTCGCTCAGCGGCTTCAGCTTCATGCCCACCGCCTTGGCCAGCTTCTCGACCACGGCGTTGGAGATGCGATCCAGGCGCGCCACGCGCACGGAGACGTCGGTGCGCAGTTCCGGATCCATCAAGGACAGAACGGCGGCGGACTGCGCCGGGCTGAGGCGCGAAAGGATCAATGCCACGGTCTGCGGATGCTCGCTGCGCACGAAGCGCGCGATCGTGCCCGCCTCCACGCGATGGAGCTGCTCCTGCAGGGCGGAGGGTTGGCCCACCGGCGCGGGCAGCCGCTCGATGTGTTTCTTGCTTCCGTCGGCGCCGAAGGCCTGGGTCAACAGGCGGCGCGCGTATTCCGGTCCGCCGCGGCCATACTGCAGCGCGCCGGTGACCGCTTCCTGGAACTCCGCCAGCACCGCTTCGGACTGCTGCGGCGCAACCGACGGAAGGTTGGCGATTGCGGCGCTGACCCGTTCCACCTCTTCGTCGTTGAGATGTTTCATCAAAACTGCGGAGGCTTCGTCACCCAAAGCAACCAGGAGAGCGGCAATTTTGTGCGCGCCCGTGAGCGCGGCAGCCGTAGCTGCTGTGGCCATCGTCTATGCTCCTTCTTCTTTCAACCAGCCGCGCAAGACGCCGGCGCAGACTTCGGAATTGGTCTGCGTCGCGGCACGGGCGCTGGCAGCCAAGGTCTCCGCCCGCGCGGGTCCCAGCGCGGCTAAGGCCGTGGCAGGCGCGGCGTGCGAAGCGATTTTTTCAGCGGGGCTCGCGCCCGTCACTCCCGTGGGCATGGCCGCTACCGATGAGGCTGCGGGCAACTGCGGTGCGGTGCGCACCTCCTGCACTTTATTGCGGGCGCGCCTGAGTTTGCCGGCGGCGAAGAATCCTCCCGCCAGCAGCAGCACCACCACTGCCGCGAGACCGATCAGCATCTTCGGATTCTTCTTGAGCTGGTCGAGCTTGAGCTGATCCAGTTGTGGCAGGGGGCTTTTGGTTGGGGCAGGCGTCTCGCTGACCGGCAGGTCCAGGTTGAGCGTCGATTCAAACGGCAGGCTTTCGACGATCAACTGATCGCCGCGCTCCGTATTGAGGCCGATCGCCGCCGCGGCCAGATCGTGGATCACTTTCAGCCGGTCCGCGCTGGGTGCATTCAGCAGACGCTTGCCGGCTTCGATCTGAACGTCGTAATCCAGCAGAACCGATACCGACAGGCGCTGGATGGCTCCCTGCGGCAAGGTCATCCGTTTGATGGTGTGGGAGGTCTGATAGTTGACGCTCTCGGTCTTGCGCGACGTGCTGGAACCCTGGCCCGACGGCTTGCTCCCGGTGTCCGGCAGCGTGGACGCCGTTCCCGGAACGCCTTCCACCGGCCGCGACTGCGAAGAGGTGTCCTCGGTTTTCTGCGAGCTCACCATCACAGAGTGGTCCGGATCGAAGGTCTCCTCGCTTTGTTCGCCGCTCTTCATCTCGCAGTCCGCGGAAACGGCCGTGCGGAAGCGTCCGGCTCCCACCAGAGGCTCCAGCGTGGAATCGAGCTTGGCCATCAGGTCGTGTTCCACTTTCTGGCGATATTCGAGCGCGCCGCTCGAGGAATCGTCGGTGGCGCCGCCGGCCCGCCTGGGGCGGTTGAGGAGATTACCGCGCATATCCAGAACCGAAACGCTGTCCGGCGACAGCCCCTCGACGGCGCTGGCCACCAGGTTGGTGATGGCGGGAATGGCGGAGTCCGGCAAAACCGCTCCGCGGCGGAGCTTCACCAGCACGCTCGCCTTGGCGGGCTCGCGCGACTCGGTAAACACGGATTCCTGCGGCAGGGAGATGTGCACGCGGGCTTGCTCGATCTGGGCCAGCGACATCACGGACCGCTCCAGCTCGCCCTCGAGCGCACGCCGGTAATTGACGTGTTCGGCGAATTCGGTGATGCCGAAATTGGTTTTATCGAACAGCTCGAAGCCCATGCGCCCGGTCTTGGGAAGGCCTGCTCCGGCCATATCCAGACGCAACTCCGCGACGCGATCGTCGGGAACGGAGATGGTGCCGCCGTTGTTCGAAAGCCGGTAGGTGACGCCCTCTTCCTTCAGCTTCTGCACCACCGGACCGGCGTCTTCCGGCGCAAGATCGGTGAACAGCGTGCGGAAGCTGGCTTCGCGCTCCAGATGCACAACACCGAGCACGGCGCCCAGCGCTGCCACCACGACGGCGGCAATGGTCCAGCGCTGGCGGACGGTGAGAGTTCGGATGAAACGATTGAGTTGATCTGTAGGCATGGCCGGCCGAGGGCTACATCTGCATCTTCATGACTTCCTGGTACGCCGAAACGATTTTGTTGCGGACCTGGAGGAACATCTGAAATTCGAGATCGGCGCGCTGCGACGCCAGAATGGTGGAGTGCAGATCCTCGCCTTCGCCGGAAAGAAACTGGTTGATGCTCTGCGCGGCATCGGAGCGTGCGCCTTCCACGTCCTGGATGGCGCTGCTGAGAACGTCCTTGAACGGCTCTCCTGCCGCTGCGGCAGGCAAACTTTCGGGAGAGGCGAGCGGCGTGACTGCGGAAACCCCGGAGATCTTCAGCGACATGGTTATCTGAACAGGTCCAGCGACTTCTGAATCATGTCCTTGACCGCGGATATGGCCGAGACGTTGGCCTGGTAGCTGCGCGAGGCGTTCAGCAGGTCCACCATGTCTTCGGCGGGATTCAAGCGCGGGAACGAGACGTAGCCGTCTGCGTCGGCATCGGGATGGCCGGGCATGTAACGCTTTTCGGGCGCCTGCGTGTCGGTCACCACCTGCGCGACCCGCACACCTACGCCGGAGGAGTTCATCTGATCGTCGAACAGAGACTGGAATTGGGACGCCTCGGGATCAGCCGCGAAGACTACGTCCTTGCGTTGATAAGGGCCGCCGTCGGGCGTGCGCGTGGTGTCGGAGTTGGCCAGGTTCTCCACCAGCAGCTCCGTGCGCTCCCTCTGCGCCGACATCCCGGAGGCACTGACTGACATCGCAGAAAGAAGATTCATACGCTATTTACCGTCCTGCATCGCCAGCTTCGCGTCCGCGAAGTCCTCGCGGGCGAAGTTGGTCGCGATTTGAAACCGGAGTGCGTTCTCGGCCAGCAGGCGCGCCTCGCGATCCAGGTCCACGTTGTTGCCGTCGGATTTGACGGCCAGGTGCTCGGGTTCGACCACCGGCGCGGCTCCGCCGGAGGAGGCGTCTTCGAACGCGGATTGGAAATCGATGTCCTGGGTGTGGTAGCCGGGCGTGTCGACGTTGGCGATGTTGGAGGCGACCAGTTTCTGGCGCTCGCTCAACAAAGTCATGTACCGCTCGTAATTGGCGGCCAAGCCTTGGAACATGATGCTTTGCTGCCATGCAAGCTGAGCGCCAACTTAAACGATGGTTAAACGCTTGATTTGTTTTGGAGCGCGGCCAGCGAGGTGTCAGAGATCCAACGCCGGGCGAACAAGTCTTCGACAGCGGATAGGGATCGGCGTGCCGGCTCCACTGTGACCGGAGGGGTGGGAGCGCCGGGGTCAGCCCTCGAAATCGAAGCATCTGGTGGCAGAGCCAAGCGCCGGCAGGTACGCGCGGTGCCGGTTGATCTGCAGCAAGCGCCGCTGGGTGTGCGAACGCTTTGCGAGCACGGTCTGCCGTGCCCAGTTCAGGAACTCCAGCACTTGCGCTGCGGTGGATTGCCGCTCTGCGGGGCTGGCCGCGCTCCACAATTCTTCCACCTGGGACCGCAACTCCGCCATTAGCCGGTCCGCGGCGTCGTAATCGCCCGCGCAGATCGCTTCGCGGCACTCAGGAATTCTTAGAGTCATTCTGCTCGTCCGTAAACAGCGTGGTGTAATAGGTGACCTGCGACTCCAGCGACGCGATGGTGCTGTCGGCCTGCGACATCTGCGCCGTCAGATTGTTCTGCATAGTGGTGATGCGGGACTGGGTATCGGTGATTTCGTTGTTGTCGTTAAGGTACTGGCTTTCAAGGGAGTTCTGAGTCTCGGTGAAGACTCCGTTGGTGGTGCTGAGCAGCCCGTTCAGAATGTTGGTCGCATTCTCCACAAATCCGCCGCCGGTGGCGGAGCCGAGGAAGGTGGCGACCGCGCTCGGGTTCGCCGTTTCGGCAGTATCGAAGGTGGTCTGGTCGAAGCTCAATTGCCCGGTGGAGCTGAACGTCAGGCCCAGGTCGGCCAGGCTTTGCACATCCCCCGATCCGGCGGTGTATTGGGTCAGACTCTGAAGCTGCTGCTCGAGTTGGAGGACCACACTTTGTCCGGTCAAAGCCCCGCCGGCCGTGCCGTGATTATTGGCCAGCTCTAACAGCGTCGAGTTGAAGGCGGTGACGAAGGCAGACAGGGCGCTCGAAGCCGCCGAAGCATCGGCAGCCACGGTGACGGTAGTCTGGCCGGCCTGAAGCAGGTTCGCGGTGACGCCGGGAGCCAGCGTAACGGTGCTGCTGTTGGAAGAGATGGGCGTCGAAGGCTGGCCGTCCACCTGGTATTCGGCAGCCGCACCAGCGGAAAGAACGCTCAACAAATTCTGCGTGCCATCGTTCAATTGAATCGTCGTGTCGCCCAACGTGTTGCTTTGGAGCGACAGCCGGTAGTCCGGCGAGGAGGGCGCGCCGATGTTGACGATGGTGGCGGAAACACCGGCGTTCGCGCTGTTGATGGCCTGCGCCAGCGCGTTGAGGGTATTCGAGCCCGGCGTAATCGTGAAGTTGGAGCTGCCGACGGTCAACGTGAAGGACCCGGAGGAGCTGATCGAAGTTTGGTTCGGGTCAGCCACCACCGGGAGGTTTTGGTTACTCAGCGTGGTGGCTTCCGACCCGGGCGTGATGACATTCAGAGTATACGTTCCCGGCGTGGCCGCGGAGGAAGCATCCACGGCCACCGATGCGACCGTAGTGTCGGAGAGGGTAGCGGCCAGGGAGCCGCTGCCGGTGGAGGAGGAAAGCGTCTGGATGGCGGTCTGTACGCTGGCGAAGTCGTTTTGGAGCGTGGTCAGCTCGCCCGACTGGGACTGCAGCGTCGAAACATTATCTTCAAGTTGCGTAAGGGGAATGGAGGCGATCGCGACGGCCTGGTTGATGGCCTGCTGCAGATCTCCGGCGTACTGACTGGTGCCGTTGAACGACGCGGCCGAACTTGACGCCGAACTCAACGCGCTGGGGGAGGTCGCCATATCATTCTCCTGCTAAAAAGGAACTGGGCCGGTCTTCGGTCAAAGATCGGCCCATGTTCCGGGTTACATTAGACTGCTTGCGGAGCGCCCGAGTTTAGGCGAAGAGTTTCAGCAGCGCTTCGGGTTCGGAATTGGCTTGCGCCAGAGCCGCTACCGAGGATTGCTGCAGCACCTGGCCTTGCGTAAGCGCCGCGGCCTCCTGCGCGACGTTCGCGTCGCGAATGTTGGATTCGGCCGCGGATTCGTTGGTGATCTGCGAATTCGCCAGACCGACCGCGTAGTTCAGGTCGTTTTCGCCGTCGCCGACGACGCCCTGTACCAGGCCCAGCGCGGAGACAGCGCCCGAAATCGAGGTGATCGCGGCTTGCGCATCCGCAAGATTGTCAACCTTGGCAGTGGCGATGCCCAGGCCGCCGGAGTCGACGATGTTCGTCGCACCCGACAGGGCGATCGTAACCTGAGAGTTGCCCTGGGTGCTGCCGCCGCCGATGAACACGTCCAGGCTGTTGTTGTTCTGCGAAGACGTAGTGGCGCCTCCGCCGCTGGCCAGGCCGATGTTGGCCGCCTGCCGGTTGATTTCACCCAGCAGCGTCTGGAACTCGTCGTTCAGCGTCGCATAGGAGCCGGAGAAGGTGCTGGAAGCACCCTGTGTGGCCAACTGCTGAAGCTGATCGAGAATGTTGGAAATGTTGTTCAATCCGCCGTCGATCGTCTGCAGGGTCGCCTGACCGTCGTTGGCGTTGCGAACACCCTGCTGCAGCTCCGTGATATTGGAGCGGAACAGATTAGCCACCGCCAGACCGGCCGCGTCGTCCCCCGAGTTATTAATACGATAACCCGAAGTCAACTGGTTGATGGCGTTGTCCAGCGCATTGGTGTTCACCTGGAGGTTCTGTTGAGCTTCCAGTGAAGTAACGTTGGTTTGAAATGAAAGTGACATACTTCACATCCTTCTTAATTGAGTAGCGGCGTCACGCCGGACCGCCTCAAGCTTGGTTGTTTTCAGCGGCAAAGTGCATGTCGACGCATTGCGCCAACTTTAGAATGTTTTTTAAATATTTTTTCCCACGCTCGGTCCTCAAACTTTTTCCGCCCGTTTCGATACGTTGCTCATGGAACATTTCGCGCGCGAGCTGCTCTCGGCCTGGGCCAGCGCAGATCCCTGCTACATTACCTGCGCCGCCAATCAGGCGGAAGCAGTAACCCCGGCTTCGACTCTCGAGGCCGAGCAGATTGAAATGATTCGTGCAGCGGGCCGCGTGCTGCGGGAATCGGCGCAAGGAACGTCCGCCGCCGCGGAACTCGACGCGTCGCTGCAGGTGCTGCGTCATCTGGCCGGGAATTAGTTGATAAGCGCACGCCGGCTACGGCAACCTCTCGATCTGAAACGCACGCTTGCGGCCGGCGTTGACAATCTGGCCCGGGATCGGGATGGTCTCATTCACTACGGCGCAAAGCGGCCTCTGTAAAGGATAGTCGAAGCGCACCACCTGCCCGGCCTCGAGCGCTGCAAGCTCCCGAAGCTGCATCGCAGGACCCTCCAGCATCACCTCAAGTTCGACTTTGGCCTCGCCCAGTAATTCCAGATTACGCCGCCATGGCTCCACGCCCGCCTGACCGGCCCCAGTTTCCTCGCGGCCGGAACCCGGTTCGAAGAAGGCCCGCGGCGCCGCGATGCGAATGTGTCCCGTCTGCCCCGCCAATTGCAACGCGAACTCCAACCGGACCAGCACCTGCGACGGATCGGGCAGCGTCAGGGCTTCCGGGTCATTTTCGAGCGCCAGCACCTTGAACTCGATGGCGTGAAACGGCTTCCAGGCTTGGCCGAGGGGAGCTACCAGAACCCGCACCAGCTCCTCCAGCAGCGCCCATTCGATTTCCGTGAAGTTTCGCCGCTTGATCTGGCCGGCGCTGGACTGGTCTGCGCCCGGATCCCCACCCAACAGCAGCTCCAGCAGGCCGAAAACAGCCGGGCAATCGAGCACCAGGATGGCCCGTTCGCCCAAAGGAGCAAGCTCAAAACTGATCACCGCCGAGGGAGCCTCCAGGGAGCTCCGGAAATCTGCGGCGCTCTGGAAACGAATTGTCTCCAGTTCCAGGCCGATCTCGGTCTGAAGGAACGCCGAAAAGGACGCGGCGCAAGGTTTGGCGAAATTTTCGTGCACTCCGCGCAACAACCGCTCCAGCGGATCGTCCTGGCTTTGGCGGCCTAAACTTATCGCATCCATCGCATTCCAACGGTTCTATCGTCAGGGTCGGGAGCTACCGATAGATCCCCTCGGGTTTTCGCCTTACGCGTTTGTAAGCCATCTGGGTCTAAACAATCGCCGTTTTGCATCGATACAGATACATCTTGAAGGAGCAGACCGCATGATCCGGCTTACGCGACTCAATGGCATTCCGTTTTACCTCAATTGCGATCTGATCGAGCACATCGATGCGACCGCGGACACGGTGATCACGCTGACCTCAGGACCTAAACTCCTGGTAGCGGAGACGCCCGGCGAAGTGTGCGAGAAGGTGCTCGCCTACCGGCGCACAGTGATGGCGGGAGTACTACTGCCGCCGATGACAGAGGAGGCACGAACCGTGCGCCAGGACGTAGTGCATGGCTGAAAAGGCGGGGGCCCGGGCGAAATTCCGCAGCACCAGGCCGGACTTCGCCAGCCTGGGCGGAGTGGTGGTCGCCATCGCGTCCCTGCTGGGCGGGCTGATTCTGGACGGCGGCAAGGTCTCCGACGTCACGCAGGTTACGGCGGCGATTATCGTGCTCGGCGGCACCCTGGGCGCGGTGATGGTGACCTCGCCGATGTCCGCGCTGTTCGCGGCCGCCGGGGGACTCAAGAAAGTCTTTTTTGAAGACGTGATCAGCCCGGAAGCGGCCATCGACGAGATCGTGCTCTACGCGACCAAGGCCAGAAAAAGCAGCCTGATTTCGCTTGAGGAGGATCTGGACAAAATCGACGATCCCTTCTTGAAAAAAATGCTCACGCTGGCCGTGGACGGCACCGATCTCCAGGAGTTGCGCAAGATGATCGACCTCGACCTGGCCCAAGCGGAAAAACGGAGCGAGGTGCAGGCCAAGGTTTTCGAGGCCGCCGGCGGCTATGCCCCCACCATCGGTATCATCGGCGCGGTGATGGGGCTGATTCAGGTGATGAAGCACCTGGAGAACATCGACGAAGTGGGCAAAGGCATCGCCATCGCGTTTGTGGCCACGGTTTACGGCGTCGCCACTGCCAACCTGTTCTTTCTGCCCGCTGCCAATAAACTGAAAAGCGCCGGCCAGAAGGACATTCAGTTGAAGGAGCTGCTGCTCGAAGGCGTCTCCGGAATCCTGGAAGGAATGAACCCCAAACTGATCCGCGTCAAGCTGGAGGCGTTCCAGCAGTCCAGCGGCAAGGCCGCGAAAGCCGCTTCGGAGAAGAGCGGAGCCGGGGCCCCGGCGGAAGCGCGCGGATAGGCCGCGATGTCCAGGCGCAAGAAACACGCCGAACACGAGAATCACGAGCGTTGGCTGGTCTCCTACGCCGACTTCATCACTCTTCTGTTCGCCTTCTTCGTGGTGATGTTCGCATCCTCGCAGACCGACAAGTCCAAAGCCCGGCAGATTTCGGAAGCAGTGGAAAAGGCGCTGGCGGACGGAAAGTCGGTCGGCGTGCCTCCCGCTGTAGCCAAGATTCTGGGCGGCACCATCGACGACAAAGGGCAAGGCAACGCCCAGATGAAGGGGCCTGGCGGCGCGCAACGGGCGTCCAAAGACGCGCCGCAGGACGATGTGGTCGAGCTGATGCCGTCGCTCAAAGTTCTCACTTCCACGCTCGAGCAGGAGATCAAGGATGGCAAGGTGGAGGTGAGCCTGGAGCCGCGCGGCCTAGTGGTGAGCCTCAAGCAAGCCGCGTTCTTTCCCTCCGGCGGAGACGTGATCGATCCTTCGACCTACACCACCATCGGGAAAGTGGCGGAGGCGCTCAACGCCGTGGGCAACCCGGTGCGGATCGAAGGGCACACCGATTCCCAGCCGATTCACTCTGCCCGATTCCAGAGCAATTGGGAGCTCTCCGCAGCACGCGCCATCGCCATGATGAACCTCCTGGTCACCCGCTACCACGTGGACGAAGCGCGCATGGGAATCGTGGGCTATGCGGACAAAGATCCGGAAGCCGGCAACGACACCCCGGAGGGCCGCGCCAAGAATCGCCGCGTGGACGTGGTAATCGCCAACCGCCTGGCCAGGAAGCCGAAGGCGAACGAGGCGAAGGCCAGCGACGCCAAGGCGAAGTAACGCCGCCTTAAGCCGGCGTCAGGAAGTCGAATAAAGTGGTCTTCGGCATACTCGCTTCGGATTGCAAGGACGCCTGCATCGACGTCTGCTCCTGCGTCAGGGTCACCGCCTCTTGGGCCATATTGGTGCTGGTCTGGTCGGTCAAGGCAGTCTGATATTGAAGCTGGAATTTCTGCGCAACCGAGGTCGCGCTGCTCAACTGATCCTGCACGCCGCCGTAAAACTGCAGGGAACCCTGTAAACCCTGCTGCGCCGTCTGCAAGGAGGTCATGGCGTTATCGATGCCGGTCTGATCATTGTTGGTTAGCGCCACGCGCAGGCTGTTGATGGCCACAAAAACATTATCCGCCGCCGGCGTGCCGTCCGAATTCTGGCCGTCGAAGATCTGCTGGGCCGTCAGCGCCACGGCGAAAGTGGTGCCCGTGGCGTCCTGAATCACGCGTGTCGAAGGAGCTCCGATCAGTTGATCGACTCCCGTGGAACTGTTCAGATCCAGTTGGTAGGCGGGGCGCGACGCGTCGTCGCCGCTGAAGACGTACTCGCCGTCGTATTGCGTCTGGCTCAGCGAGACCATCTGCTGCAGCGCCTGCCCCACCTGTTGCGACAAGGCGCTGCGTTGCGAGGCCGTCATGGTGCTGTCGGCGCCTTCAGCCCCGATGGAGGTAATCGAGTCCAGCAGCGTGGTCGCGCTTTCCAGCGCGGATTCCGCGGTGTTCACTTGGCTGGTGACTACGCTCAGATTTTGCGAAACCTGGTTCACCTTGCTCACATCCGACTCCAGTTGGAGGATGTCGCCAAGCTGCCCAGGGGAGTCGGAGGGCTGGTTGATGGAACGTCCGCTAGTGACCTGTTCCTGGGTTTGCTGGGTCTGTTGCGTCAGCGTCTGCAGGTTTGCCAGAAATTGTTCGGTGATGGCGCCAAAACCTTGAATCATGGACTATCCTTTTATCAGGCGGTGTTCGGAACCATATTGATCAGCGTATTGGCCAAAGAACTGATCACACTGACCATCTTTCCGGCGGCGTCGTAGCCCTGCTGGAGCTGCATGACCAGCGCCGCCTGGGCATCCAGCGAAACACCGGAAATCTGAGTCTGCATGGCTTGCGCCTGGGAGAGAAGCTGTGTGTGCAGCGTCTGGCCCGTCTGCGCCGCGGAGGCTTGCTGGCCGACCTGGGCGGCGATCGACGCCGTATATTGATTGATGGTCTGGCCGTCGATCTCATCTGCGGCCGCCGTCGAGTCGCCTAGATTTGAAAGCTGCAGCGCCGCTGCGTTCGATCCGCTCGCATTGGCCGGAGCCAGGGTCGCGGCAGTGATCGCGGGATTCACAGCCAATGTCGCGGCGACATCCACCGGGCTCGAGGAGCTGTAGGTGAACAGTGCCGTTCCCGGCGCGCCGGAAGTGGTGGTGCCGCTGGTCAGAATCGTGTTGACGCGGTCGGCCACCTGCTGGGCGAGAATGTTCAGCGCGCCCTGCTGCTGGCCGTCTCCTTGCAGCGACGGCAGCGTGGTGTTGCGTACGCTTAGCAGGCCTCCCAGCGTGCCCTGCGAGAGCTCGCTGGTGATGTCGTTGCCGCTCGCATCCAGAATCTGAGCGTCTGGCACGGCATTCGGATTCCCTCCGGCGCTGGAGTTGGCAAAGTTCGCCGAGATGGCATTGGCCTGGCTGCCGACCACCAGAGCCGCTTGCCCTCCCAGCATTACGGTGGCGGTTCCGTTGGGGGCGTAGATCACGCTGGTGTTCGCCAGCGTGGACAAGCTTTCGATGGAAGATTCCAGGTTCGCCTGGATGCCGGGGTCCGGAGGGCGGGACTGCGCCAGCGCCTGATTATCGGTGGCGATCTGCGACGCCAGCGAATTGATCTGCTGCACCGTGGAGCTGATCTGTTGATCGATCTGCGTGGTGATCTGGCTGAGGGATGAGGCCGCGGAATTGAACTGCTCCGTCAGTTGCGAGGCCTGCGACAAAACCGCCTGCGCGTTGGAAGTGGTGCTGGGATCGTTGGCCCAGGCTGAGAAACTTGTAAGCAGGTTGTTCAGCGCGCCGATCACGCCGGTTTGCCCGGTAACGTCGAATAGGGTTTGAATCGAAGACAGGGCCGTGTTCTGCGCGGTGTAGCTGCCCTCCTGCGACATCTGGGCTTGCACAGCCTGGTCCGCGAAACGGCTGTCGGTGCTCTGCGTCGGTCCGGAGGAGACCCCGCCATCCTGTCCGCCGGAAAGGTTCAACGGATCGGCCAGGAAGGTTGAGGTCTGACTGGCGTAGCCCGGCGTGGAGGCATTGCTGACGTTGTTCTGGGCCACGTCCATGGCGTTCTGATACGCCTCCATCGCGCTCAAGCTGTTGTTCAAAGCTCCGAACAGGCTGCCCATAACCGTTACGCCTCCAGGTGACTCATGGCGTCGATTTCGGCAAACCGGGGTGCGCCGCGCCGCGTGTAGCCCTCGCCCCGCCGCAACTGCATCCACCCGCGCAGCAGGTTGCTTCCGTGTTCCAGTCGAACGCCCAGTGCGCGCGCGCCGTCGCGAACACGATGCATCGCCAAAGGCACGGCCGGATCGCCGCCGAGGGCCGTTTCTCCCGCCAGTCCTTCGAGTAATTCGATCGTTTGGCTCAGCACCTGGAGGCATTCCTCGATCGCACCCGGCGTGGGTGTTAGCAAAAGCTCTCCGGCGCGAGCCAGCGCCTGCTCTGCCGCCTGGCAGCGTTCCCGCGGATTCATGGGGTGCGCCTCAATCTGCGGCAAACGCGGCTTGGATGAGCGACTTGCTCAGCGCCACCGGGTCCACCTGGTATTGCCCGGACTGGTACTGGGCGCGAAGCTGCTCAATGTAGGCGGCGCGGCTGTCGGAGCCGGCCGTCTGCGCCTGCGAGACCAGCCCGCTTTGGTTCGCCAGATCGATCCCGTCTGCCGAGGTTGCACCCGCGTTCCCCGAGCCGGAGGCAGCGCCGGACCCGGTGCTGGTGGAGCCGTAAACTGCGGCCGCCCGCGAATAAGAAATCGTGTTCACAGTGTCTTGATCCGTTATCTTCAAGCGATCAGCCTCCTATATATCGAAGATGCCCGGATTTTGTAGAACCAAAATTCGGGTACTAAGAGTGTGTTCTTACTTCCCCGCCTCCGCCGGAGCCGCCGAGCCCCGGCTGCCCATGCGGGTGATGCGCACCCCATAGTTGCCGTCCACGGCCACAACTTCGCCGTAAGCCAGCGTACATTTGTTCACCAGAATCTCCACCTCGTCGCCCACATACTGGTCCAGCTCCACCACCGAGCCGTGCGTAAGGCCCAGCAGATCCTTGACTCGCATGGTGGTCCGGCCGAGCGAAACGCTGACCGGAACTTCCACGCCC